>DATHAE010000162.1:0-4362 GCA_035296805.1 Gaiellaceae bacterium
TCGTCGGCGGGGACGTAGATCGCCTGCACCGAGGTCACGGCGCCCTTGTTCGTCGAGGTGATCCGCTCCTGCAGCTGGCCCATCTCGGTCGCGAGGGTGGGCTGGTAGCCGACCGCGCTCGGCATGCGGCCGAGGAGCGCCGAGACCTCCGACCCCGCCTGGACGAACCGGAAGATGTTGTCGATGAAGAGCAGTACGTCCTGCCCCTGGTCGCGGAAGTACTCCGCCATCGTCAGCCCCGACAGGCCGACGCGGAGGCGCGCGCCCGGCGGCTCGTTCATCTGGCCGTAGCAGAGCGCGACCTTGTCGATCACCTCCGACTCCGTCATCTCGATCAGGAGGTCGTTGCCCTCGCGCGTGCGCTCCCCGACGCCCGAGAAGACGGACACGCCGCCGTGCTCGCGCGCGATGTTGTGGATCAGCTCCTGGATCAGGACCGTCTTGCCGACGCCGGCGCCGCCGAAGAGGCCGATCTTGCCGCCGCGCACGTAGGGTGCGATCAGGTCGATCACCTTGATGCCGGTCTCGAACACCTCGACCGTCGGGGTCAGGTCTTTGAACTCCGGCGGGTCGCGATGGATCGGCCAGCGCTCGCCACCACTGGGCGCCGGCTTGTCGTCGACCGGCTCGCCGAGGACGTTCCAGACGCGCCCGAGCGTCTGCTCGCCGACGGGGACCGAGATCGGACCGCCGGTGTCGAAGACGTCGATGCCGCGCGCGAGCCCGTCGGTCGCGTCCATCGCGACGGCGCGGACGCGGTCGTCGCCGAGGTGCTGTTGCACCTCCGCGATCAGGTCGCCGCCGCCGTCTGCGCGCGGGATCCGCAGCGCGGAGTAGATCTCCGGCAGCTGCCCAGGGAACACGGCATCGATCACGACGCCCTTGATCTCGAGCAGCTTGCCGGTCGTGCCGGCGCCGTTCTCGCGGCCGCTGTCGGTGGCGGTTTCGGACACTTCGCTCAGAGCTCCTCGGCAGGCGTAGGTGCGACGGATTGGCGCGGCCGCCAAGCGCGGAAGCGCCGCAGCAGCCCGGGCGCCCGCAGCGTACCGGAACCACCGTCGAGGATGGTCTCCCTACGGAGCACCGCGTCCCGCGTCGCGGCCGACACACGGTCGGCGTGATCGAGGCTTCAGACGCGCGAGGTGATCGGCGAGGCCAGCATCGACCGACACCGTATCCGGGGCCTGCTTACGCGCGCGTTAACGCGCGCTGCTAGACGGACTCGCCGGGGATCGCGCGATTGCGCGGGATCGGATGGCTGGTCTCGATCAGCCCCGGGCGGCGGAGCGTGCGGAGCTCGTCCGCCGTGTCGCCGAAGGCGAGCATGGCGGTATGCCGCGGCGCCGGTGCCGCGGTGGTCGGCGCGTCGGCGCCGGCGAGGTTGACGACGCTGCCGAGCACCGCCGCCGCGACGACGAGCGCGGCCGCTGCGGCAGCCTGCAGAGCGCGGATGCGACCGGCGCCGCGCACGAACGGAATCGCGACTTGCGCCTCGAACGGCTCGGGGGGGAGCGCCCGCAGCGTCGCCGCGATCTCGGCGCCGGTGGCCGCGAACGCGCTGCAGCCGCCGCAGCGCGCGAGGTGCGCGTCGAGCAGCGCCGCCTCGAGCTCCGAGAGCTCGCCGTCGAGGCGCAGCGACGCCAGCTGGCGGGCGCGGTCGCACAGTTGAGATGTCGAGCGGTGCATCACCTCTGTCAGACGACGAGACGCGAGACGGGTTAGTGAAAGCGTCTATGACGTTCAGAAGAAGTTGTACCTCGGATCGGAAGCGGCGCCTAGCACGAGTAGGACGAACCCGAGCGTGACCACGACCGCCGACAACGAGATCGATTCCTTCTGCTCCTCGGCGTCCGCCCAGCGCACGTTCCGCCGCATCGAGAACGCGAACCAGCCCTCACCCTCCGGGCGGGCGGCGCCGCGGTTCCCGACGAAGAAGCCCGACAGGAGCAGGATCGAGCCGGCGATGTACCACCCGACGGAGACGGAGCGGGCGACGCTCGCCCCGAGGAGGAGACCGAGCGGAAGGGCGAGCAGCGCGGTCACGCCCACGACGCCGAGCAAGAGGAGCGAGAAGCGGCGCGCCGCCGCGCGGTAGATCGCTCCACGTGGTTCGGGCGTGTCGCTCGGCTCAGGCGCGGCGGATCTCGGCCTCGGTCATCGGCCAGCGCTCGAGCGGGTAGTGGCACTTCGCGACGTGATCCTGCGCGCCGCCGCGGTGGACGAGCAGCGGCTCCTCGACGTCGCAATGCCCCTCGACGAACCGCGGGCACCGCGGGTGGAACCGGCACGCGGTCGGCGGGTTGATCGGGTTCGGGACGTCGCCCTCGAGGATGATCCGCTTGCGCTGCCGCCCGACGTTCGGGTCCGGGATCGGGACGGCCGACAGGAGCGCGCCGGTGTACGGGTGCTTCGGCTCGGTGTAGAGGCCCGTGCGGTCGGCCTCCTCGACCACCTGCCCCAGGTACATGACGAGCACGCGGTCCGAGATGTGGCGGACGACGTTGAGGTCGTGGGCGATGAAGACGTACGTCAGCCCGAAGTCGCGCTGGAGGTCCTTCAGCAGGTTCAGGATCTGCGCCTGGACCGAGACGTCGAGCGCAGAGACGGGCTCGTCGCAGACGATCAGCTTCGGGTTGACTGCGAGCGCGCGGGCGACGCCGATGCGCTGGCGCTGGCCGCCCGAGAACTCGTGCGGGAAGCGGTTGTAGTGCTCCGGGTTGAGACCGACGACCTCGAGCAGCTCCTGCACACGGCGCTTGATCTCGGCTTCCGTGCCGAGCTTGTGCACCTGGAGCGCCTCGGCGACGATGAACCCGACGCGCTTGCGCGGGTTCAGCGACGCGTACGGATCCTGGAAGATCATCATCATCTCCCGCCGGAACGGGCGCATCTCGGGGCGCGACAGCTTCGTGATGTCCCGGCCGCGGAAGAGCAGGCGCCCGGAGGTCGGCTCGAGCAGCTTCATCACGCAGCGCGCCATCGTCGACTTGCCGCAGCCGGATTCGCCGACCACGCCGAGCGTCTCGCCCTCGCGGATCGAGAACGTCACCCCGTCGACCGCCTTCACCGAGGCGACTTCCTTCTGAAAGATGATCCCGCGCGTGACGGGGAAGTGCTTCTTCAGGTCTTCGACGACGAGCAGCTCGTCGCCGCGGAGCGCCGTCTGCTCGCCGGCTGGAGCGGTCTCCTGCGTCGCCACCTACGCGCTCTCCGCCATCATGCCGGCCAGGAGCTTAGCGGCCTCGCGGTTCTTGGTCTCCTCATCGAGGTGGCACGCCTGCAGGTGGGTCGGGTCGTCCGACACGGAGGCGAGAGCGGGGTCGGCCGTCTTGCAGATGTTCATCACGTAGGGGCAGCGGGGGTGGAAGCGACAGCCCGAGGGCGGCCGCAGAAGCGACGGCGGCTGACCCTGGATCTGGACGAGGCGCTCGACGTCCGCGTCGAGCCGCGGCAGCGACCCCATCAGCCCCCACGTGTAGGGGTGGTGAGGCTGCTTGAAGATCTGCTGGACGGTCCCCTTCTCGGCCACCTCCGCCGCGTACATGACGACGACTTCGTCGGCGATCTCGGCCACCACGCCGAGGTCGTGCGTGATCATGATCACCGCACTCCCGAACTCCGCCTGAAGGGTCTCGATCAGCGCGAGAATCTGCGCCTGCGTCGTGACGTCGAGCGCCGTCGTCGGCTCGTCGGCGACCAGGAGGTCCGGGTTGTTGATCAGCGCCATCGCGATCATCACGCGCTGCCGCATCCCGCCGGAGAACTGGTGCGGGTAGTCGTCGAGGCGCCGGTCCGGGTGCGGGATGCCGACCGCCTTCAGAAGCTCGAGCGCGCGGGCACGCGCGCGGCGCTTCGAGACGTCCTCGTGCAGCCGCATCGCCTCGGCGAGCTGGTCCCCGATCTTGTGCACGGGGTTCAGGCTCGTCATCGGGTCCTGGAAGATCATCGCGATGTCGTTCCCGCGCAGCTCGCGCAGCCGGCGCGGGCTGGCGGTGAGCAGGTTCTCGCCGCCCTCCGGCGCCCCTGTCCCGTGCCACAGCGCCTGACCGGTCGACATCGTGTTCCGCTTCGGATTCAGCCCCATGATCGTGAGGCAGGTGACGCTCTTGCCGGAGCCGGACTCGCCAACGATGCCGAGCGTCTGCCCCTTGTCGACCGTGAACGAGACGCCGTCCACCGCGCGAACAACACCGTCGTCCGTCCTGAAGTACGTCTTCAGGTCGTTGACCTCGAGGAGGGGCAAGGTCAGGAGAGTCTAATGCGAGGGTCGATCCAGGCGTACAGCAGGTCGACGATCAGATTCGCGACGATGATGCAGATGGTCGCGAAGACGACGATCCCCTGGATCACGGGGAGGTCGAC
>DATHAE010000163.1:0-7079 GCA_035296805.1 Gaiellaceae bacterium
GAGGACGTGCGCCCCGCACGGCCGGGGCTCTTCAGGCCGACCGTCGTCGCCGGCACCGTCGACCCGCGGCGCGCGCTCGGCCACTGGACGGCCAGCTCCGGAGGCGACGTGCTCACCGAGACGCGCGTCGAGGGCGACCGCGTCACCCGCTGGGACGCCGCCTCGAACACGCTCACGGTCGCGGAGTCGTGCCGCGCCTTCGCGAGCGGCTGTGCCGACGTCCTCGACCCGGTCGAGCTGTACCGGCGGACGCTCGGGAGTGGGACCGGCGAGCTCCGGAAGGTCGGCGGCGACTGGGAGATCACGCTCGACGGCGCGCACGTTCAGCAGGTCGTCACCGTCGACGGGACGACCTACCTGCCGACGCGAATCGAGTGGCGCGACGACGGCCGCCCCGTCTCTGTCGTCCGGATCGTGACGCTCGACCGCCACGCGCGCGCCGACCCGGTGGCGCTCGCGCTCCAACCGCACCCCGGCGCGCGCGTCCGGCACGTGGACGCCGCGGGGAAGACCGTCCGCGTCGAGAGCGCGCGCGCCGTGAACGTGCCGCGCGGCGCGCTCTGGCTCGGGCCGACCTGGCACGGCTATCCGGCGCGCGCGGAGCAGGTCCGGTTCAACGCGGGGAGCGCGCTGCGCATCCGGTACGGCCCGACCTCCGTCTGGAACTACGACGAGGTCGTGCCCCCTGCGGTCGCCGCCGCGCGCGCCGGCTTCGCGAAGACGGCGACGCTGCCGCGGGGGATCGTCGTGCGCATCTATTTCACGTCGGAAGGCGCAATCGTCTCCGATGTCGAGTTGCAGCGACGCCGCGCCGCGATCGTGACCGCGGCGGGCGGGAAGGAAGACGTTCTCCGAGGCGCTGAGGCGCTGACGAGGGCGCCGTGAAGCCTCGCTCCTCAGCCTCCCGGCCGACTCCTACACTGGAGGTGTGGAACGGAAGCTCGCGACCGTGCTGTTCGTCGACCTGGTCGGCTCGACCGAGCTGATCTCGGCCACCGACCCCGAGGTCGTGCGCCGCCGGGTCACGCGCTACTTCGAGCACGCTGCGCGCTGCATCGAGCAGCACGGCGGGACGGTCGAGAAGTTCGCCGGCGACGCGGTGATGGCCGCGTTCGGCGTCCCGCGCACCCACGAGGACGACGCGGAGCGGGCGGTCCGCGCCGCGTTTGCGGTCCTCGACAGCGTCCACGAGCTCGGCCTGGAGGCGCGCGTCGGCGTCGAGGCCGGCGAGGTAGTCGTCGGCGAGACCGAGTCCACCTTCGCGACCGGTGAGGCGGTCAACGTCGCGGCGCGCCTGCAGCAGGCCGCCGAACCTGGCGAGGTGCTCCTCGGGCCGGGCGTGCGCCGGTTGACCGCAGGGACCGTCACCGTCGAGGACGTCGGCCCGCTCGACCTGCGCGGCCGCCTCGAGCCGGTCTGGACGTGGCGCGCGACGGGTGTCCTCGACAGCCGTGCGCGGGTGGCGGACGCGCCGCTCGTCGGCCGCGACGACGACCTCGAGCTGCTCCAGAACCTGTACGAGCGCGCGGTGCGCGAGCGGCGCGCGCACCTCGTGACCGTCTACGGCGATCCCGGGATCGGCAAGAGCCGCCTCGTGCGCGAGCTCGTCGACGGGATCGAGCGCGCGACCGTGCTCTCCGGGCGGGCGCTCCCGTACGGGGAGGGCGTCACCTACTGGCCGCTCGCGTCGATGATCAAGCAGTCGGCCGGGATCCACGACGACGACCCGGCCGGCGAGGCGTTCGAGAAGCTGCGGCTCTGCTGCGAGAGCGAGGCCGTGGCCGACCTGCTCGCGGTCGCGCTCGGCGTCCTCGGCGCCGCGGAGTCCGACGGGACGAGCGAGGAGATCACGTGGGCGGCCGTGCAGTGGGCACGGCAGCTCGCCGACGCGCAGCCGCTCGTGCTCGGTTTCGAGGACGCGCAGTGGGCCGACGAGCGCCTGCTCGACCTCGTCGACCACCTCGCGCGAACGCTCAAGGACGTGCCCGTGCTGCTCGTCGTGCTCGCGCGCCACGAGCTGACCGAAGAGCATCCGACGTGGGGCGGCGGGAACTCGCGCGCGGTGGCGCTCGACCTCGGGCCGCTCGACGACGAGGCGATGGAGGCGCTTGCCGCTGCGCTCCTCGACGGCCACGATCTGCCGCCCGCGCAGTCCGCGCTCCTGCTCGAGAAGGCCGAAGGAAATCCGCTCTTCCTCGAGGAGACGGCGCGGATGCTGCTCGAAGCCGACGGCAACCCGCCCGACCGGATCCCGGACACGATCCAGGCGCTCGTCGCCGCGCGCATCGACCGGCTCGAGCCGGCCGAGAAGCGCCTGCTCCAGCACGCGTCCGTGATCGGGCGCGCGTTCTGGCGCGGCGCGCTCGAGCGGGTGGCCCGAGACGTCGACATGGCCGCACTCGACGGCCTGCTCGACCGCGACCTCGTGGTGCCGGAGGAGCGTTCGACCATCGCCGGCGACGAGGCGTTCCGCTTCCGCCACCTGCTGATCCGCGAGGTCGCCTACGGCTCGACGACGAAGGCCCAGCGCGCCGACGACCACCGGACGTTCGCCGCCTGGCTCGCCGAGCACGCGCCCGAGGAGCTGGCCGAGATCCGCTCGTACCACCTCGACCAGGCAGCGGCGCTCCTCGCCGAGCTCGACGGATCGCCTCCGTCCGAGCTCGCGCACGACGCCGCAGCGGCGTTGGACGAGGCGGGCCGACGCGCGATGCGCCGCGAGTCGTACGCGGCCGCGCGACGGCTCTTCAACCGCGCGTACGAGCTCGAGCCGACGCAGCAGCGCCGGCTCGGCGCGGCCCGCGCGGCGTGGAGGCTTGGCGACCTGCCGACGCTCGCGCGCGAGATGCGCGAGCTCGTCGACACCGTCGAGGAGCCGTCGCTCCGCGTCCAGGCACTCGCCGGGCTCGCGCACGCGACGCTGCACCAGACCGCCGACGCCGCTGCCGCCCGCGAGCTCGCCGACGAGGCCGTCGCGCTGCTCGGCGAGGACGGTGACGTCGGCATCCGCTTCGACGTGCTGGGAGTCGCCGGAGAAATCGCGTCCTGGACCGGCGATCTGAAGAAGGTCGAGCGCCTCGCGCGCGACGCGGTCGCGTCGGCGCGCGCGGCGGGGCGCATCGACCTCGAGGCGCTCGCGCTGCAGGTCCTCGGTCGCAACGCGATGTTCCGGCTCGACGTCGCCCTCGCCGAGCGGGTCCACCGGCGCGCCGCGGAGCTCGCCGAGGAGAGCGGGAGCGCACGCAGCCGTGCTGCCGCGCTCGATCTCCGCGCGTGGATCGAGAGCGCCCTCGGGCACGTCGACGAGGCGACGGCGCTGTACCGCGAGACGCTCGAGACGTACCGCGATCTCGGCTACACGACCATGGTCGGGAAGATGGCGATGTACCTCGGCAAGAGCGAGCTGGACCGCGGCGACGCGATCGCCGCCGAGCGCGAGCTGCGGGACGCGATCCGCGTCCTGAAGGCGCTCGGCGAGCGGGGGTTCCTCGTCGAGGCGCAGCGCGGGCTGGCGCAGGCGCTCGTGGCGCAGGGCCGGCTCGACGAGGCGGAGCGACTCGCGCTCGAGGCGCGCGAGACGGTCGGGCAGCTCGACCGCTACTCGCAGGCGACGACGGCGATCGCGCTCGGCGTCGTCCGTGCGGCGCAGGGACGCGACGAGGAGGCCGAGGAGTGGCTGCGAACGGCCGTCGGCGAGCCCGGGCCCGACGAGAGCGAGGTCGCGTTCGGCCTGGTGGAGGCGCTCGAGGAGCTGGCGCGCTTCCTGCGCTCCCGCGGGCGCGACGACGAGGCCGAGCAGCTGGAGATCCGGCGCGCCGCGCTCGTCCCGAGCGCACCGGCGCCGGAAGCCCCAGCGCCGACCTGATCGCGTCAGCGTTGCGACGTCCGCAGCTGCACGTATCCGGGATCGAGCCGGACGGCACCCACCGCGAAACGACGCGTGCCGACGTGACCTCTACCGCCCGATCCTCGACCGCTCCACCCACGTGCCGTGGCTGGTCGAGGCCGAGCTCCAACCGCCGGTCTGAGCCGAGGAGCGCCGGACGACCCGCTGCGCGCGGAGCGGTCGAAGAGCGCCTCGCCCGATCCGACGTGACGCTTGCGCGCGCGTAGTTTCCGCCCCCGGATCAGCGGCTTCGCGGATTGAGAGGCGCCGCGGACGACGGATGATGCTCCTGGTTCTGCGCGTGGTGCGCAGCACGACATTCTCGAGGAGGAGCGATGAAGGTCACACCAATCGTGCGAGCGATCGTGGTGGCCGCTGCGGCTCTGACGATGCTCGTTGTGGGACTCGGTCAGGCATCTGCTGCGGCGACACCTCTCGTGCCGACGACGCTGACGAAGTACGTGGACCCGCTGCCGATCCCGCCGGTCGCCCAGCCGTCGGGGCCTGGGTCGTACGAGCTGCACATGACGGCTGGAACCGCGACGATGCACAGCCAGCTCCCGCCGACCGCGGTCTGGGGCTACGGCGGGGGCTACCTCGGACCGACATTCGAGACACGGACGAACGAGCTGTTCACCGTGCGCTGGTTCAACGACCTGCCCGCGGCGCACATCCTCTCGCCCTCGCTCGACTACACCCTCGACGGGATGCTCGATGCGACGGGCGAGCGTCTGCCCGAGTCGCGCGCGGTCACGCACCTGCACGGCGGGCACGTGTCGGAGGCGAGCGACGGCAACGCAGACCAGTGGTTCCTCCCCGGGCAGTCGCTGCTCGACTCGTACCCGAACGACCAGGCGGCGACGACGCTCTGGTACCACGACCACGCCCTCGGCACGACGCGGCTCAACCCGTATGCCGGCCTCGCCGGCTTCTACATGATCCGCGACGCATACGAGGACTCACTCGACCTTCCCGGTGGGCCGGGAGATCCCGCGGGCGCATCCGGGCCGTACGAGGTGCCGCTCGTGATCCAGGACAAGTCGTTCACGGTCGATCCGTCGACGAACACGTCGGCGCTCGCGTACCCGACTACCGGGATCCTGCCGCTGATCCACCCGACGTGGGTGCCCGAGTTCTTCGGCGACACGATCGTCGTCAACGGCAAGGTGTGGCCGTACCTGAACGTGGAGCCGCGGAAGTACAGGCTGCGAATCCTCAACGGATCGAACGCGCGCTTCTACACGGTCTCGTTCGTGCCGGCGAAGGATCAGAACAGGCTCAAGCCCCTCATGAACCAGATCGGCGGCGAGGGCGGCCTGCTGCCGTCCGTGGCGCAGCTGGAGCAGTTGACGATCGCGCCCGGTGAGCGCGCGGACCTCATTGTCGACTTCTCGAACAATGCAGGCACGACACTGCTGCTCAGAAACGGCGCGAAGGCGCCGTACCCGGCCGGTGAGGCGCCGGACCCGCAGACGACGGGTCAGATCATGCAGTTCCGCGTCGGGACGACGCTCGCGAGACCGGACACGACGGTCGTGCCCGCGAGGCTCAGGCCGGTGACGCCGCTCGCGCCGACGCCTGGCGCCCCCGTTCGCGACGTCAAGATGTCGGAGATCCTCGACCAGCTGACAGGATTCCCGACGAAGCTGCAGCTCGAGGACAAGGGCTGGCTCGATCGGCCGGTGACCCTCGCTCCGAAGGCGGGGGACACCGAGATCTGGCAGCTGATCAACACGACCGCCGACACGCACCCAATGCACTTGCACCTGGTCCAGTTCCAGGTCCTGAACCGCCAGAACTTCAACGTCGCGCAGTACCTCGCGAACGGGAACGTCCTGGCGCCGACGCTCCACGGGACGGCGAAGCCGCCGGCGGCGAACGAGGCCGGGTGGGAGGACACGATCCAGGTGAACCCGGGAGAGGTCGTCCGGATCGTCGCCACGTTCGACACACCCGGGCTGTTCCCGATCCACTGCCACATCCTCGAGCACGAGGAGAACGACATGATGCGGCCGTTCCAGGTGTTGCGCTAGCGGCCGCTCGAAAGCGCGGCGCGGATCGCGACGTTCGACGCCTCGTCCGGCGACTCCGAGATCACGGTCGCCGGCCGCTCGAACCGCGCCAGCGCTTCCGCCAGCGGCTCCGCGCGCAGGGTGCCGTCGCCGTAGGGGAGGTGCTTCGTCTCGTTGCGGTTCGCGAACTGGATGTCCGAGAAGTGGATGTGGAACGGCGCGTCGGGCTCCAGGACGGCGTCCGCCTTGGCGAGCGCATCCACGAACGGCTCCGCGGAGGTGAACGCGCCGTCTGAGGTCGCGTGCATGTGGGCGAAGTCGAGCACGGGGCGGACCCAGCCGGTGCGCGCGGCGATCTCGACCACGTCGTCGACCGAGCCGAGGTCGCGCACGCGGCCCATCACCTCGACGCCGAACGCGACCGCGCGATCCTTCTTCTCCAGCCGCTCGCGCAGCGCGCCGAGCTGCTCCACGACCGAGTCGAGTGCCTCCTCGCGTGTTCGTCCGAGCAGGAAGCCGGGGTGGAACACGACGACCTCGCTGCCGACCGCCTTCGCGAGGCCGGCCGTGTGATCGAGCATCCCGACGGCCATGTTCAGCTTCTTGCCGCGGTCGGCATGGCCCATGAACGCTGCGAGCGGCGCGTGGATCGACAGACGCACATCAGCCTCGCGCGCGAGCTCGCCCAGCCGCTCGGCGAACTCCCGATCCATCCAGAAGCCGCTGACGAACCCGACCTCGCATGCGCGGTAACCCCGCCCCGCGAGCCACTCGATCGCCGCCTCGGGGCTGTCCTGCGAGGGAATGTGCCCCGGCCCGAACCGGATCTCTGCCATCCGCCGGATTCTGCCGACAGTCCGTCCGACCGCGTTTCTACCCTTTTCGACATGGTCAAGGGTCCTTCGCGTATCGACCTCCTGGAGCTCGACATCGACCTCCGCCTCGCTGATCTCTGGCGTGAGGCGGCGGGCATCACCGAGTGGAACCTCGAGGTCGTCGCCGCCTTCATGCGGGCGGCGTACGGCAAGGGGTACTGCGACGCGCTGACAGAGGAGTCGCCGGGCTCGCTCTGCGCCGACCACGGCTACCGCGTGCCGCACCGCCCCGACCACGCCCACCAGAGCTCCTAGCGGCCCGCGCTCCGGGGCTAGACTTCGGGGCGTGAGTCGCCCTGCGCGCAG
>DATHAE010000164.1:0-12950 GCA_035296805.1 Gaiellaceae bacterium
GCTAGACGACGAGATTGACGAGCTTGTCCGGGACGACGAAGGCGCGCGGCTCCTCGCCGTTCAGATGCGCCTGCGCGCGCGCCGAACCCTTCGCCCGCGCGACGAGCTCGTCCTCCGGGAGCCCTGCCGGGACCTCGATCCGGTCGCGCACCTTGCCGTTCACCTGCACGACGAGCACGACCGTGTCCCGGCGCAGCAGCGATGCGTCCGCCTCGGGCCACGGATGCTCCCACAGGCGCTCGTGCCCCAACCGCGACCACAGCTCCTCGGCGATGTGCGGCGCGTACGGCTGGATCAGCGACACGGCAGTCTCGGCTGCGAACCGTGCCGCCGGATCGTCCGGCCCCTTCGACAGCTCGTTCACCAACTCCATGACCGCGGCAATCGGCGTATTGAAGGCGAACCTCCGGTCGATGTCGTCCGTCACGCGCGCGATCGTCTCGTGCGCCTTGCGCGCGAGCGGGGTGTCGAGCCCGTTCGGCGGAGCGGGACCCTCTGCCGCCGCCGCGACCACGCGCCACAGCCGGCGCAGGAACCTGACCATCGGGTCGATTCCGTCGGGGCTCCAGTCGATGTCCTGATCGGCGGGACCTTGGAAGAGGATGTAGATGCGAATCGGATCAGCGCCGAACTTCTCGACGAGGTCGATCGCCGAATCCCCGGCCGACTTCGACATCCGCTTCCCCTCCTGGCGCACCCACCCCTGATGGAACAGGCGCGCGAACGGCTCGCGGAACCCGAGCATGCCCAGGTCGTTCATCGCCTTGACGAAGAACCGTGAGTAGAGCAGGTGCCCCTTCGCGTGGTCGATCCCGCCGATGTACTGGTCGATCGGCATCCAGTAGTCCACGAGCGCGCGGTCGAACGGTCCCCGCTCGTTGTGCGGATCCGCGTAGCGGAGGAAGTACCAGGACGAATCGACGAATGTGTCCATCGTGTCGGCCTCGCGCTCGGCCGGACCGCCGCAGACGGGGCAGGTCGTCGCGATCCAGTCGCCGTTGGAAGCGAGCGGCGGCTTCCCTTTCGGCCGATAATCGTCGACGTCGGGTAGCAGCAAGGGCAGCTGGTCCTCGGGTACGGGTACGGCGCCGTGATCTGGGCAATGCACGATCGGGATCGGGCAACCCCAGTAACGCTGACGCGAGAAGCTCCAGTCACGAAGGCGGTAGTTGATCGCGGCCTTGCCCCGGCCTCGCTCGTCGAGCCACTCGGTGATCCCGACGACGGCCTCGCGCCACGGCAGACCGTCGAACTCGCCTGACCCCGTCAGGCGGCCGTCGTCGTCGATCACGGTCCGGATCGGCAGGTCGAACTTCTCCGCGAACTCGCGGTCGCGGTCGTCGTGCGCCGGCACGGCCATGATCGCGCCCGTGCCGTATTCCATCAGAACGTAGTCAGCGACCCAGATCGGCAGCTTCTCGTCGTTCACCGGATTGACGGCGTAGCGGCCGGTGAAGACGCCGGTCTTCTCGCGCGTCGCGCGCTCCTCCGTCGGCCGCGCGGCGGCAATCCGGGCGTACGACATGACCTCCTCGTTCTCGGCCGCCAACTCCTCCACGAGCGGCGACTCGGGAGCAAGCACGAAGAATGTCGCACCGAACAGCGTGTCCGGCCGCGTCGTGAAGACGGGCACGTCGCGGTCGAGCTCCTCGAGGCGGAAGAGTACCTGCGCGCCCTCCGACCGGCCGATGTGCTGGCGCTGGATCTTCTTCGTGCGCTCGGGCCAGTCGATCGTCTCGAGGTCGTCGAGCAGCTGGTCGGCGTAGGCGGTGATCTTGAAGAACCACTGCTCCATGTTCCGCGTCTCGACGACGGCGCCGCAGCGCCAGCACCTGCCGTCGACGACGTGCTCGTTCGACAGGACGGTTTGGTCGTTCGGGCACCAGTTGACCGGCGCCGCCTCCCGGTACGCCAGGCCGTTCTCGAAGAACTTCAGGAACAGCCATTGCGTCCAGCGGTAGTAGCTCGGCTCGTGCGCCGACACCTCGCGCGCCCAATCGATCGCCCACCCCATGCGGCGCATCAGGTGTGTGATCGACGCGATGTTGCGCTCGGTGATCTCGAGTGGGTGCCCGCCTTCCTTGATCGCGGCGTTCTCGGCCGGCAGGCCGAACGAGTCGAAGCCCATCGGGCGCAGCACCCGGTAGCCGTGGCGGCGCCGGAAGTGCGTGACGACGTCGCCCAGCGTGTAGTTGAGGACGTGCCCCATGTGCAGGTTGTTGCCCGACGGGTACGGGAGCATCTCGAGCATGTAGAAGTGGCGGTCTTCGGGCGCCGCGCCGGGCAGCGGATCGTCGACGTAGAAGGCGCGGTCGGCCTCCCACACGTCCTGCCACTTGCGTTCGATTGTCCCTGCGTCGTAGGCGTCCATCTGTCCCCTCAGAAACGAAAAAGCCTCTCGATCGAGAGGCCGGGGGAAGCTGCCGCGGCAGCGCCGCGTTGGCTTCCTGCGCTACGTAAGAAGCTCCACCATCGGCCCGTATCGTAGCGCGGCCCGCGCGTGGCGTCGACGGGCGAGCGCGTGTGCCCGCACAATGGCGCGATGGCCGAGACGTCCCTCCTCGAGCTCTTTCCCGAGACGGCGAAGGTCGATGACGGGAAGCTCGTCCTCGGCGGCGTGCGCGCGTCGGAGCTCGTGCGCGAGCATGGCTCGCCGCTCGTCGTCTACGACGAGCGGACGCTCCGCGCACAGGCCCGCGCATACACGACGGCGGCGCCGGGCGCGCTCGTCGTGTACGGGACGAAGGCGTTCCCGTCGCTCGCGCTCCTGCGCCTGTTCGCCGACGAGGGGCTCGGCGCGGACGTCTCGACCCTCGGTGAGCTCGCGTTCGCTCGCGTCGCCGGCATCGACGGCGACCGCCTGATCATGCACGGCAACAACAAGTCTGACGCGGAGGTCGCAGCGGCGGCGGCTGCGGGCGCGCTCGTCGTGGCGGACTCGCTCGAGGAGATCGACCGTGCCGGCGCAGCGGGTGTCGAACGCCTGCTCGTCCGGGTCACCCCAGGGATCGAGGCCGACACGCACGAGGCCGTGCGGACGGCGCACCACGGATCGAAGTTCGGGTTGCCCCCGGAGGACGCGCTCCAGGCGCTGCGGCGTGCGCCGCACGCCGAGGGACTGCACGTCCACGTCGGCTCTCAGCTCCTCCACCTCGCGGCGGCGCTGATGACCGTCGACTGGCTCGCGACGTTCGCCGCGCGGGCGCGCGAGGAGCTCGGGTGGACGCCGCGCCTGGTGAACCTCGGCGGCGGCCTCGGTGTCCGCCACGTAGCGGAGGAGCCTCGGTTCCCGGTCGAGGAGTTCGTCGGAGGGCTGCTGGGGGAGCTGGAGCGCGCGTGGCATCTGCAACGGCTGCCGACGCCCCGCGTCGCGCTCGAGCCGGGGCGGTCGCTCGTCGCGCGCGCCGGGGTGACGCTGTACTCGATCGGGACCGTCAAGCGCACGAGCGGCGCGAGGACGTACGTCGCGGTCGACGGCGGCATGTCGGACAACCCGCGGCCGGCGCTGTACGGGGCGCGGTACACCGCGCTGCTCGCGAACCGCGCCGACGCGGCTGCAGACGGGGTTTACGCGGTGGCCGGCAAGCATTGCGAGTCGGGCGACGTGTTGATCGAGCGGGTCGAGCTCCCGGCGCCGCGCCGTGGCGACATCCTCGCGGTGCCCGTGACCGGGGCGTACACGCTTGCGATGAGCAGCGCGTACAACGCCGTCCCGCGGCCGGCGGCGGTGCTCGTCTGCGACGGCCAGGCGCGCGTGATCCGGCGACGCGAGACGATCGATGACCTGCTCGCGCTCGAGGATTGAGGCCGAGCGCGGCGCACAATCGTCGCTTGCGGCGCGTTCCGCTTCGCAGCGTGACGCGGCTTGCGGGTCGTACGGCCGCTGAGCCGAGTGGCCACGAGGTGAGAAGTTCCAGTCTTTTCACGCTTCGGTGACAAACACGACACACCTCGCGGGCTACGGTTTCCGGCGGGGGCAGGTGGTCCCCCCGGTGGGTGGGGCGCGGACCGTGTCGGGAGGGAGCCGCGAACCGCGCGTCGCGCACGACGGCGCGCGTACCCTCCGATTCATGGCCCCGCGGGCGCACGAGATCCTGATCTGGTCGGACTACATCTGACCGTTCTGCCGCATCGGTCAGCGGCGGGCCGAGCGGCTGCGGCACCGGTACGGCGCCGAGATCACCTGGCTCCCCTTCCACCTCCACCCCGAGTACCCGCCGGACGGGCTGCCGCGCGAGCGCCTCGTCGCGCGCTACGGGCCCGGCGCGCAGGCCGCGATGGCGGAGCGTTTTGCGGCCGACGACCTCGACTACAACCCGAACCCCGACGTCGTCCCGAACACGATCGACGCGCTCCGGTTGACCGAGCTCGCGCGCGACCAGCGCCGCCACGACGAGATCCACGACCGGCTGATGGACGCCTACTGGCGCGACGGCGTCGACATCGGTGACCGCGACGAGCTCCGGCGCCTCCTCGACGACCTGCCGCGCGACGACGTCGAGCGCGTGCTCGCGGGCGACGACTATCGCGACCGTGTCCTCGCCTCGACCGAGCAGGCGCAGTCGATCGGGATCGCCGGCATCCCGGCCTTCCTCCTCGACTCGCGGCTGCTGGTCCTCGGCGCGCATCCGCCCGAGACCTTCGACCGCGCATTCGCGCAGCTCGCCGAGGCGTAGAGTTCGATCCGCGATGCCTGCCTACGTGATCGCCGAGACCCATATCGCCGACCCCGAGCAGTACGCGCGCTACATGGCCGCCTCGCCGGCTGCGATCGCCGAGGGCGGCGGCCGGTTCGTCGCTCGCGGCGGCGACGTGACGGTGCTCGAGGGCGACTGGCGGCCGCCGCGGCTCGTCGTGCTCGAGTTCGAGGACGCCGACGCGGCGCAGCGCTGGTACGACTCGGAGCAGTACCGCGCCGTTCGCTCGCTGCGCGAAGGCGCCGGCCACGTGAACATGGTCCTCGTGGCGGGCTACGAAGCCTGAGTCAGCGCAGCGCCGGCCGGAGCAGGCGCGCGGGCCGCGAGAGCCGCGCCTCGCTCGCGTGCGGGTTCCACGGCTCGGCGAGCGGCGGCGCGTCGAACGAGCGCTCCACCTGTGCCGTCGGCGGATCGCCGTAGAGCGTCGTGCGCTGGCGCGGGATCCGTCCGGCGGCGCGGATCAGCGCCTCCATCCGCTCCGGCGGAAGCTCCTGCCCCCACGCCGCCCCGGCCGCGCGCGAGATCGACTCGTTCATCAGCGTCCCGCCGAGGTCGTTCACGCCGGCGCGCAGCGCCTCGACGACGCCGCACGGACCCGCCTTCACCCATGACACCTGCACGTTCTCGACCCACGGGTGCAGCACGAGGCGACCTACCGCGTGCATCAACAGCAACTCCCCGAAGGTCGGCCCCTTGCGCGCGCGCCCCTTGAGGTACATGGGCGCCTCCATGTGGACGAATGGAAGGGGCACGAACTCGGTGAAGCCGCCCGTCTCGCGCTGGAGCGACCGAACGGCCAGCAGGTGGCGCGCCCAGTTCGGCGGCCTGTCGACGTGGCCGAACATGATCGTGTTGTTCGAGCGCAGGCCGACGTCGTGCGCCGTCCGGTGCACCTCGAGCCACTGCGCCGTCGAGATCTTGTCGGGGCAGATCACCGCCCGCACCTCGTCATCGAGCACCTCGGCCGCCGTTCCGGGGAGCGACGCGAGCCCCTCGTCGCGCAGCCGCTCGAGGTAATCGCGCAGCGACACGCCGAGCGTCGTCGCGCCGTGCCAGATCTCGAGCGCGCTGAACGCGTGCACGTGCAGGTCCGGCACCGCATCCTTGATCGCGCGAACGACGGAGGCGTAGTAGTCGCCGTCGAAGCCCGGGTGGATGCCGCCCTGCAGGCACACCTCCGTCGCGCCGCGCTCCCAGGCCTCGACGCAGCGGCGGACGATCTCCTCGTGCGGGACGAGGTACGGGAGGCCGCGCAGGTTCTTCGCCAGCTTCCCTTTCGAGAAGGCGCAGAAGCCGCAGCGGAAGTAGCAGACGTTCGTGTACTGGATGTTCCGCGTGACGACGTACGTCGCGACGTCGCCGCTTACCTCGCGCCGCAACCGATCGGCGGCAGCGAACACGCGCTGGCGCTCGTCGCCCCGCGCGGCGAACAGGCGCACGATCTCCTCCTCGCCGAGCTCGTCGCTCGTATCGACCGGGAGGGCGTCCCGCCGCACGACGAACGGGACGGAGCCGGTCTCGCCGGGCGACCACCCGTCCTCGCGCACCAGGCCGAGCGAGTCGGAGGAGCGCAGCGCCGCAGACAGCACGCGTGAGTCGAGCCAGTCGGAGTCGAGGAAGCGCGGGTAGACCGTCAGCCGCGGCGCGAGACCGAGCCGGCGCGACTCCGTCGCCTCCCGGAGAAGCGCGAGCTCCGGCCAGGGCGCCTCCGGGTTGACGTGGTCGATCGTCACCGGCGACACGCCACCCCAGTCGTCGATTCCTGCGTCGAGGAGCACGGCGAAGTTCTCCGTCAGGTTCGGAGGCGCCTGTACGGCGACCTCCGGCGGGAGGACGAGGCGTGCGACCGCAATCGTCCACAAGAGCTCCTCGAGCGGCGGCTCGGGCGCGTCGGCCATCTTCGTCCCGGCCTTCGCGCGGAAGTTCTGGACGATCACCTCCTGCACGTGCGGGCCCGCCGCGGCGATCGCCTGCAGCGCTTCGATTCGCTCGGCGCGCGTCTCCCCGATTCCGATCAGGATCCCCGTCGTGAACGGAACACGCGCCTCGCCGGCCAGTCGCAGCGTCTCGAGCCGCCTCGCGGGCAGCTTGTCCGGCGAGCCGAAATGCGCCCCGCCGCGCCGCGAGAGGCGGTCGGAGCTCGTCTCGAGCATCAGCCCCATCGACGCCGACACCGGCCGCAGCAGGTCGAAGTCGGCCCGCGTCAGCACGCCGGGGTTCAGGTGCGGCAGCAGCGACGTCTCGTCGAGCACGGCGCGCGCCGCCGCCGCGAGGTACTCGATCGTCGTCTCGTACCCGAGCGTCGCCAGCTCCTCCCGCGCCGCTCGGTAGCGCAGCTCCGGCTTGTCGCCGAGCGTGAAGAGCGCCTCGCGGCAGCCCGCACGCTCGCCCGCGCGCGCGACCTCGAGCACCTCGTCGATCGTCATGTAGGCGCGCTCCGCGCGGCGCGGCGGCCGCGCGAACGTGCAGTAGTGGCAGACATCGCGGCAGAGCTTCGTCAGCGGGATGAACACCTTCGGGCTGTAGGTGACGAGCCGCCCACGCGCCTCCTCCCGCACCGCGCGCGCGTCGGCCATGAGCTCGTCGACCGCCCGGCGCAGCAGCTCCACCCGACCCATCGTAGTTCCGTCGCGGCCTGGCTGATCCTGGTTCGCCGCGCCCGAGACCGAGTCGGGCCTTGCGACGAAAAGTTCCACTCTTTTCACAGTCGCGTGACGGACACGTGACACCTTCGCCGGTACCTTCTGGGCCGGGGGTGGGTGGTCCCCCCGGTGGGTGGGGCGCGGACCGTGCGGCGACGAGTCGATCTCGGCCGGCCGCATTCGTCGTAGCCTCAGCGACGAAGGAGGACGGATGCGATACCTGATCCTGCTCTGGGGCGACCCGCAGGGCGAGGCCGAGTTGTCGGCCGACGCGCGGCGACGGATCGTCGAGGAGCACATGGAGCTCTCGATGCGGCTGCGCGAGCGCGGGCAACTCGTGGTGGGCGAGCCGCTCGAGGCGGGCGGCAAGGTCGTCCGCAGCGGCCTCGTCACCGACGGCCCGTTCGTCGAGACGAAGGAGCAGGTCGGCGGCCTTTACCTGGTCGAGGTCGAGTCCGAGGACGAGGCGCTCGCGATCGCGCGCAAGGTGCCGTCGAGCCCGGGACTCGTGGTCGAGGTGCGGCGCGTGCCGAGCGGCTAGAACCGAGCCTTGAGCGCCTGCACGTTGGCGACGAACGGCTTCGTCACCGCGTAGACGCCGTCGCGGCGGACGGCGGCCTCGCCCTGGTACCACGCGGCGAGCGCGAGCGACTCGTCGCCGTTGAAGCGCCGCAGGAGGTGGCGCAGGTAGAGCACGCCGACCTGGACGTCGCCGTCGAGGGTGCGCGGCAGCGGGTGCCCCACGAGCACGTCCTCGACGAAGTCCCGCGTTACGGGCAGCGTCTGGAGAACGCCCTTCGCGCCCGCGGACGAGACCAGGTTGACCTGGAAGCCCGACTCCATCCACGCGAGCGCGCGCACGAGCGACCGTGAGACGCCGAGCTGCAGCGCCCAGTTGTCGAGGATGTCGCGCACGGCAGACGGAGCGGCCGCGAGCGCCGTCTGCGCCGTCCGCGCCACCGTCGTCGGCCCCGGGATCTTCAGCCGCGTTCCGATCACGATCGGCCGCGCCGGGTCGATTCGGTTCGCGCGCGCGAGCGCCCCGACGCTCGTCCCGTGCCGCTGCGCGATCGCGGTCAGCGAGTCCCCGGGCCGCACGACATAGGTCCGCGCCGTCGCGACGACGCGCTTCGCGCGCACCGGCACGTCGTTCTGGAGCACGAGCGCCGCGCGCGTCCTCGCCCCCGCCACGCCGTCGGCGGCCAACCGCATCCGGGCCTGGTAGCGGCGCAGCGCGACCTGCGTCTCAGGCCCCAGGTACCCGTCGAGCGCGCCGGCGTAGAGGCCGCGCTTCGTGAGCAGGTACTGGAGCACGGACACGTCGAGGCCGAAGAAGCCGCCGCGGAGGTTGCGCTCGCCGAACAGCGGCCGGCCGAGCGGACCGAGCGCGACGCGCGTGCGCGCGTCCGCGAGACCCGTCACCGGCAGCCCCGCCTTCTGCTGAAACGCGCGGATCGCGGCGACCGTCATCGGGCCGACGCGGGCGTCGATCGGTCCAAGGTAGAGCCCGTGCGCGCGGAGCGCGACCTGGATCCCCGCGTGCTGAGGGTTCGCGTATGCGGCGGGCGCGAACCCCAGCGCGACGGCGACGGCGATCGGTGCGAGCTTCACTACGCGCACGGGAGGCGGGAATTCGCCCCGGCGGCGCGGGTTCCTTCCGCCGGACCTTCTACGGCGCGGCCGGCTGAAGGCCGCCGACGAGCACCCAACGGGCGGCTTGCCGGCGCTGGAGCCCCACCTGCGAGATCGGGAAGCGCGAGGTCGGCGTCGTCCGGACCCTGATCCCGGGGAGCAGGAACGGGTTCGACGCCTCGTTCATGTGCGTCACCGCCCGCATCAGCCCGTCGCGCGTCGGCGTCTTCCCCGTCTTCGTCAGCGCGTCGACGAACGAGTACGCGGCGGCCATGCCCGCAACGGTGCCCGCGTCGGTCGCGTCCGCGCGCTTCGCGTACTTCGTGGCGATCCGGCGGGCGAGCAGCACCCCGGGGTCCTTCGCCCAGGTCGAGGTCGCCGGATCCTTCGCTACGACAGCCGAGATCGCCCCCTCGACCGCCCGCTGTGGCATCGATTTCACCGACGCGGCTGCGGCGCTGCCGAGGTAGAGCTGCGGCCTCCAGCCGAGCCGATTCGCCGTGGTCACCGCCTCGACCGCGCCCGCGCCTCGCAGAAAGACGAGCAGCGTGTTGACGCCGGACTCCCGCAGCTGCGCGACCTGCGTCGCGACGTCCGACGTGGCCGCGTCGTACGGGACAGCCTTCAACAGCAGCTTCTGGTTCGCGCCGAGGCGCTTCCGGATGGCGGCCACGAGAGCGCTGCCTTCGCCCACGTCGTAGAGGACGGCGACCTTCGCCTGCTTGCGGTCCGTCGCGAGGACGTGCGCGGTGTAGACGGAGGCCTCGGCGACGGGCGGCGGCGCGTAGCCGATCGTGTACGGGAAGCGTCGGTAGTCGCGGCCGAGCGTCGTCGCGCGTGCGGCGGAGAAGACGACCGGCACCCGCCGCGGAGTGGTGTAGTCGCGTACCGCGACGGTGGCCTCCTCGCCCACGACCGAGAAGAGCGCGAACACACCGTCGTCCTCGACGAGTGCGCGCGCGTTCTCGACCGCCTGCGCGACGTCGCCCGCGTCGTCGCGAATCATGAACGCGATCTTCCGTCCGTTGACGCCCCCGCGGGCGTTCACGTACCTGAAGTACGCGTCCGCGCCGCGCAGCAGGCCTGCGGCACCGCCCGACTCGCCCGTCAGCGGGCCGCTCGACCCGATCGCGATCGCCTTCGCAGTCACTCCCGGATTCGCGGCGCTCGCCGCGAGCGCGACGGGTGCCGTGGCGAGCAGGACGACGAGAACGACGAGCTTCACTGCTCGCCCAGGCGTTCGCGGACCCCCTCGATCTGCTGGTCGTCGAGCCCGGCGGCGCGTAGGTAGCCGGCGACGCCGCCGTACCGTTCCTCGAGAGCCGCGAGGACGCACACCATCGCCTCGGCGGGCGTCTCGAGCAGCTTCGCCCGCCTACGCCGTTCGTCCTCGTCGGTCACCTGCGCCATCCACACGTCGTTGCGCGGCGCGAGGTTCGGGCCCGAGAGGGCGTAGTCGCGGCCGATCTCGTCGAGCGATACTCCCGCGAGCCGCAGGAGCAGCGCCGAAACGAGCCCCGTCCGGTCCTTGCCGCCGGCGCAGTGGACGACGACCGCGCCGTCGGCGTCGGCGACGGCGGCGACTGCGCGCCCGAAGCGGTCGCGGTACCGCTCGAGGAAGTCGAGGTACGACCAGGCGTAGTGATCGGAGACATCGTCGACCGAGTCGAGGTGCGCGTCGAGGCGCGCGACATAGGTGGGGTCCTCGTTCCAGCTTTCGCCGAGGACCGACACGTGGACGACGTCGATGTCGACGTCGCGCGCGTGGTCGCGCGCGTGGTCGAGCGCGAGCTCCTCCGGCCAGCGCAGATCGACGATCCGCGTCACGCCGTGCGCCGCGAGCGAGCGCCAGCCGTCGTCCGAGAGCTGGCGAATGTTGTCCGAGCGGACGACTGTGCCGACGCGTGTCCGACCGCCGTCCTCCGTCGGCAATCCGCCGAGGTCGCGCACGTTCAGGCAGCCGTCCCACGCGAGCGTCGTCACGCGCCGCAGGTTACGCGCGGGAGTAGACCGCGAGGAGGGCTCGTGCCCACGGGTCCGTAATACTCCGGACGGGGGTGCCCCTCCGCGGTGTTGGCTTGCTAGGGCCCGACGCCGCGCCAGCGCCCCCGTTTCTTTTTTCGGGGGTTGAACGTTTTGCCTGTTGAGTCGGGGGTACCCGAGTCAATAGCCCTAGCAGGCCTACATCGATTGAAGGAGGAACTCCATGAAGCTCAAGCTGAGCTTGCTTGCGGTCGTCGCAGCCATGGTCACCGTGCTCGTGGTGGCGCCGATCGCCCCCGCTGCCCCGCCCGCTGCGACGGCGGCGACGGCGCCCGTCACCGGCACCGCCGCGAACGGAGCCACGTTCGCAGGAACGTTCAACATCACGAAGATCGTGAACCAGAACGGCGGCCTCGCCGCCGTCGGGACGCTGACCGGAACGCTCACGAGCGCCGCCGGCGCCGTCCTCGGCACCGTCACGAACCTTCCGGTAACGCTCCCGATCGCGGGCGCTGCGCCGACCGGCTCGTGCCAGATTCTCGACCTCGTTCTCGGGCCGCTGGATCTGAACCTGCTCGGCCTGGTGGTCCACCTCGACACCGTGCACCTGAACATCACGGCCCAGCAGGGGCCGGGCAACCTGCTCGGCAACCTGCTCTGCGGCCTCACGAACGCGCTGAACGGCAACGGCGGCGGACTTGCGAACATCCTGAACAAGCTTCTGGGTCTGTAGTACACCCGACCACACGTTCACGCTCGGAGGGGCAGCGCGAGCTGCCCCTCCGTCTTTTCAGACGCCGAGTGGCCGGCCCGCGCGCAGCTCTGCTGGATCCGTGATGGGTGCGCGGCAGGCGAAACGCTCGCAGACGTAGACGGCGGGCCGGCCGGCGACGAGCGTCTTGCCCTCGAGCAGCGGCACGCCGTCCGCCGGGCCGAACGCGACGACTGCGGTCGGCTCCCAGTGTGCAAGCGCCGCGCGCGCGATTGCGGAGGCGGGCGGCCCGACAATCGCGACCTCGCGCCGCGGCGAGAAGTGGAGGTCGAGCGCGACGAGCATCCACCCGAACGCCGACGGCGCGCGGACGATCGCGTCGCGTACGAGCCGGAACACCGACGTCGCGCGCCGCTCGAGCTCGTCGTCGCCGTAGATCCGCGCGAGCCGGAGGAGCACGTGGGCGAGCATCGAGTTCCCGCTCGGGGTCGGATGGTCGTCGAAGTCCTTCTTGCGCGCGACGAGCTCCTCCGCATCGCGCGGAGTGTGGAAGAAGCCGCCGTTCTCGTCGTCCGCGAACAGCTCGACCGCGAGGCGAGCGAGCCGGTGCGACTCCTCGAGCCAGCGCAGCTCGCCGGTCGCGACGTGCAGCTCGAGGAGGCCGTGGGCGACGTCGGCGTAGTCCTCGAGGTAGCCCGTTCCCTTCGCGACGCCGTCGCGCCACGTGCGATGCAGGCGCCCGTCACTCGAGAGCGGCCCGAGCAGGAACTCACCGAGCCGCCGTGCCGCGTCGACCCAGTCGCTGCGCCCCAGGAAGCGCCCGCACTCCGCGAGCGCCGCGAGCGCGAGGCCGTTCCAGGAGGCGATCGCCTTGTCGTCGCGGAGCGGCTTCGGCCGCCGCTCGCGTAGCTCGAAGAGGCGCGCGCGGGTCGCTTCGTCGAGCGTGCCGCGGAGGACGAAGCGCCCGTGCTCGAACGGCTGCAGCAGCTCCTCCGGAGCGCCCTCGCCGGCCACCCACGTGAACGTCAGTCCCTCCACGCCCTCTGTGTCCGCGTCCTGTGCCGAGGCGAGGCCGCCGCCGTCGAGCGCCAGCTCTCGCAACATGTAGTCCAGCGTGTGCTCGACGATCGTGCGGTACCGCTCCTCGCCGAGCGCGAGCCAGCCGTGGAGGTACGCGGGCGCGAGCAGCGCGTTGTCGTAGAGCATCTTCTCGAAGTGCGGCACGAGCCAGCGCTCGTCGACCGAGTAGCGGTGGAACCCGCCGCCGACGAGGTCATACATCCC
>DATHAE010000165.1:0-11325 GCA_035296805.1 Gaiellaceae bacterium
TTCCTCGAGTCGCTCGAGGAGCGGCCGGTGCTTCCCGCGGTCGACGTGGAGGCGCTGCGCGCCGCGCTCGGCGGGCCGCTCCCGGACGGGCCGACCGCACCGCGGGAGGTGATCGCCGAGCTCGCGCGCGACGCCGAGCCCGGGATCTCGGGCATGGCGGCCGGCCGCTGGTTCGGCTTCGTGATCGGCGGCAGCGTCCCCGCCGCCCTCGCCGCGGACTGGCTCACCTCGACGTGGGACCAGAACGCGGGGCTGTTCGCGATGGCGCCCGCGGCCGCCGTCGTCGAGGAGGTCGCGGGCGAGTGGCTGCGCGAGCTCTTCGGCCTGCCCGAGGGCGTCTCGTTCGGGTTCGTCACGGGCTGCCAGATGGCGCACGTGACGTGTCTCGCCGCGGCCCGTCACCGCGTGCTCGCGGCGCACGGCTGGGACGTCGAGCGCGAAGGGCTCTTCGGCGCGCCGCGCGTGCGCGTCGTCGCGGGCGAGCAGCGTCACGTGACCGTCGACCGCGCGGTGCGCTTCCTCGGCTTCGGGACCGCGGCGGTCGAGATCGTCGCGGCCGACGACCAGGGGCGAATCGTCCCCGACGCGCTGCGCGAGGTGCTCGCGGCGGGCGAGGGTCCGACGATCGTCTGCGTCCAGGCCGGGGACGTCAACACGGGTTCGTTCGACGCGATCGCAGATGCGGCAGACGCCGCCGAGGAGCACGGCGCATGGCTGCACGTCGACGGCGCGTTCGGCCTCTGGGCGGCCGCGTCGCCCGCGTTGCGGCCGCTCGTCGCCGGCGTCGAGCGAGCCGACTCCTGGGCGACCGACGCGCACAAGTGGCTGAACGTCCCGTACGACTCCGGCGTCGCGTTCTGCCGCCACCCCGAGTCCCATCGCGCTGCGATGGGGGCGCGGGCGTCATATCTCGTCCAGGCGGACGAGGGTGGGCCGCGCGACCAGCTCGACTGGAACCCGGAGTTCTCCCGCCGCGCGCGCGGATTCGCGATCCACGCCGCGCTGCGGTCGCTCGGAAGGAGCGGCGTCGCCGAGCTCGTCGAGCGCTCGTGCGCCCACGCGCTCCGCTTCGCCGACGAGCTGGCGCGGCTGCCGGGATCGGAGCTGCTGAACGACGTCGTTCTCAACCAGGTGCTCCTCCGCTTCGCCGACGACGCCGAGACGGAGGCGGTCCTGGCCGCGGTGCAGGCTTCGGGCGAGGCCTGGATGAGCGGGACGATCTGGCAGGGGCGGCGCGCGATCCGCGTCTCGGTCAGCAACTGGGCGACGACGGACGACGACGTCGACCGCACCGTGGCCGCGTTCGCGGCCGCAGTCCGCGGGTAAGCCTCTGCGATGGACGGCTGGGAGTCGTGGCAGCGCCAGACGGCGGACGGCGCGGTCGAGTCGGAGCAGCGCGTGGCGCTCGGTGCGCCCGTCGTCGAGTTCTCTGCCGCCGGCGCGGAGCAGCTGGGACGCGCGTACTGGCGCGAGGTCGAGCGGGTGACGCGGCGCCTCGTCCGCGCGCGCCGGCGCATGGGAGCGCTCGAGCTCCGGGTCCTCGGCCGCGGCCCGGCGCTCCTTCGCTTCGGTGGCCCGACCGTCGAGGCGACGTCCGCGCTCGCACGCTGCAGCTACTCGATCGAGGGCGGGCTGCTTGCACAGTTTTCCGCGGGCGAGATCTCGTTCGCGCAGGTCGGCGGCTCGGAGCCGGCAGTCCGCTCGACGATCCGCGGCTTCTTCCCGAGGCTCGCCGCGCGGACGGGCGAGCCCGACTGGACCGGCGCGCTCTACAACCAGGTGCAGAGCCGGATCCACGTCGCCGTGAGCCGGCGTTACTTCGCGCGGCTGATCGCGGACGCGCGCGCATGAGGGTCGTCGTCTTCGGCGCCTCCGGGACGATCGGGCGGCCACTGGTCGCCGAGCTCGCGCGCGAGCACGACGTCGTCGCCGTGTCGCGGCGCGACCATCCCGACGCGGGTGGCGTGACGTGGCGCGTCGCCGACGCGACCGACGGCGACTCGGTCGCGCGCGTGCTCGACGGTGCCGACGTCGCGTACTACCTCGTGCACTCGCTCGGCAACCCCGATTTCGAGGCGCAGGACATCCGAGCCGCGGAGACGACGGCGCGCGAGACCGAACGCGCCGGCGTCCGCCAGCTCGTCTACCTCGGCGGGCTCGGAGACGACTCGGCGGACCTGTCGCCGCACCTTCGGAGCCGCCGCGAGACGGGCCTGCGGCTCGCCTCCACGTCCGTCCCGGTGACGATGTTCCGCGCGGCGATGGTCGTGGGCCGTGGCAGTGCCGCCTTCGAGACGATCCTCGCGCTCGTCGACCGGCTGCCGGCGATGGTCACGCCGCGCTGGGTGTCGAGTCGGACGCAGCCCATCGCGCTGGCGGACGTCGTCGGCTACCTCGCCGGCGCCTGCGGGCTCGAGCCCGCGTTCGGCCGCGCCTACGACGTCGGTGGGCCCGAGGTCATGACCTACCGCGAGATGATCGAGCGCATCGCCCGCCTGCGCGGGAGGAACCCGTTCATCTTCGAGGTGCCGGTGCTCACGCCGCACCTCTCGTCGCTGTGGCTCCACCTCGTCACGCCGGTGAACGCCGGAGTCGCGCGGCCGCTGATCGAGGGCCTGCGGAACGACACCGTCGTGCACGACGATCGCATCCGGGAGCTGCTGCCGTTCGAGCTCACGCCTTTCGACGCGGCGGCCCGCGCGGCGCTTGCGGAGGGGGCGGGCGACGCAGTTACGATCGCGCCGTGAGCGTCCTCGAGCGCAACAACGTCACGGTCTCCGGCGTCCGCGGCGGGCAGCCGATGGTCTTCGCGCACGGCTTCGGCTGCGACCAGAACATGTGGCGCTACGTCGCGCCCGCCTTCGAGGACGAGTACCGCGTCGTCCTCTTCGACAGCGTCGGCGCCGGGAAGTCGGATACCTCCGCATACAGCCGCGCCCGCTACGGGTCGCTCGACGGCTACGCCGAGGACGCGCTCGAGATCCTGCACGAGCTCGAGCTCCGCGACACGATCTTCGTCGGCCACTCGGTGAGCGCGATGGTCGGCGTTCTCGCCGCGAAGAGGGAGCCGGAGCGGTTGGCGAGCCTGATCCTGATCGGGCCGTCGCCGCGCTACATCGACGACGGCGACTACGTCGGCGGGTTCACGCGCGAGGACATCGAAGGGCTGCTGGAGTCGCTCGAGAGCAACTACCTCGGCTGGTCGGCGGCGATGGCGCCCGTGATCATGGGGAACGCCGACCGTCCCGAGCTGGGCGAGGAGCTGACGAACAGCTTCTGCCGGACCGACCCGAAGATCGCGCAGCACTTCGCGCGCGTCACGTTCCTCTCCGACAACCGTTCCGACCTCGCCGGCGTCGAGATCCCGGCGCTCGTCCTCCAGTGCTCCGACGACCCGATCGCGCCGCTCGCGGTCGGCGAGTACGTGCACGGCTCGCTGTCGCAGAGTGAGCTGGTGGTGCTGAACGCGACCGGCCACTGCCCGAACCTGAGCGCGCCCGACGAGACGGTCGCGGCGATGAAGGAGTTCCTCGCGCGCTTCGGGAGCCGTGTCTGACCCGCACGACGTCGCTGCTCTGACGGCCGAGCTCGCCTCCGCCGGATTCCTCGAGGAGAGCGCGGAGGATCTCTACGAGAACGCCCCGTGCGGCTACTTCTCGACGACGCCCGACGGGCGGATCGTGAAGGTGAACCAGACCTTCCTCGACTGGACCGGCTACCGGCGCGACGAGCTCGTCGAGGCTCGCCGGTTCGCGGACCTGCTCGCGCCGGGCGACCGGATCTTCCACGAGACGCACTACGCCCCCCTGCTCGAGATGCAGGGCGCGGTGCGCGAGATCGCCGTCGAGCTCGTGTGCGCGGACGCGACGCGGTTGCCGGTGCTCGTCAACGCGACCTTGCGCCGCAACGAGGACGGCGTGCCGCGGGTCATCCGTACGACCGTCTTCAACGCCGCCGAGCGGCGCGAGTACGAGCGCGAGCTCGTGCGCGAGCGCGAGCGGGCCGAGTCGCGGTCGCGCTCGGCACTCGCGCTCGAGCACGTCATGGAGGGCGTCCTGCTGGTGGACGCGAACGGGAAGGTCGAGTTGCTGAACGCCGCCGGGCTCGCGCTCCTCCGCGTTGACGCCTCGGTGTACGGCGGCGACGTCGGCAGCGCGATCCCCGGTTGGAACGCGATCGCCGGCCGCGTTCCGGTGGGCGAGCCCGGGCGGTGGCCGGCACCCGCTGCGCTGCCGCTCGGACGCGGCGAACCGGAGCTCTGGGTCGCGGTCGCCGGGGTCGACTCCGGCGACGGGATCGTCTACACGATCCGCGACATCACCGCGGAGCGGCGCCTCGACGAGATCCGCGACGACATCGTGGCGATCGCGTCTCATGAGCTGCGAACGCCGCTCGCGGGCGTCGTGGGCGCGGCGAAGACGCTGCTTGAACGCGAAAAGCAGCTTGGCGCCGAGATGAAGGGACAGCTGCTCGTGATGGTCGTGGAGCAGTCGGAGCGCCTGACGAGGATCGTCGACGAGCTCCTCCTGACGAGCAGCCTCGACGCCGGGCTCTTCCAGGGCGCGGAGGCGGCGTTCGACGCGGCCGCCGTCGCCGAGCGGGCAGCCGCCGTCGTCGCCGGCGCGCGGGGTGTCGCGCCGCGGTTGCGACTCGACCTCGAGCCGGGCGTGACCGCGAACGCCGACCCCGCGCACACCGAGCAGGTGCTCGTGAGCGTGATCGACAACGCCGTCGCCTACTCGCCACCCGCGTCGACGGTCCGCGTCATGGTGCACGCCCATCGGAACCGCGCGCGGTTCGTCGTCGAGGACGAGGGCCCGGGGATCCCGCTCCCGGAGCGCGACCGCGTCTTCGAGAAGTTCTACCGGCTCGACCCGGACCAGCTCGGCGGCGTGGGCGGGGCCGGGCTCGGCCTCTACATCGCCCGCGAGCTCGTCGAGCGCATGAACGGGCGGATCGAGATCGCGCCGCGCGACGGCCCGGGAACGACGGTCGTCGTCGACCTCCCGCTCGCGCGATGAGTTTCGGCGGGGGCGGCGGTCTACGGGTTGAACCAACGACGAGAAGGAGGACGAAAATGCAGACCATCACTCCGTGCCTGTGGTTCGACACCGAGGGCGAGGAGGCAGCGAACTTCTACACGTCGCTGTTCCCGAGCTCGAAGATCCGGGAGATCGCCCGTTACGGCTCGGCCGGCCCTCGTGCCGAGGGAACGGTCATGACCGTCAGCTTCGAGCTGAACGGGCAGGAGTACGTCGCGCTGAACGGCGGGCCCGACTTCAAGTTCAACGAGGCGGTCTCGTTCCAGGTGGGCTGCGAGAGCCAGGAGGAGGTCGACCGCTACTGGAGCGCGCTCTCCGACGGCGGCGAGGAAGGGCCGTGCGGCTGGCTGAAGGACAAGTTCGGCCTCTCGTGGCAGATCGTCCCGACCAGGTTGCCCGAGCTGCTCGGCGACCCCGACCGCGAGAAGTCGCAGCGGGTCATGCGGGCGATGCTCGGGATGCGGAAGATCGAGATCGACGGGCTCGAGCGCGCCGCCGCGGCGGCGTAGGCGACACCGCGAGACGGCCCGGCGGCGCCGCCGTGAGGGGCGCCGCCGGGCCGCTCGCGCGGATCACCCGGTCGGCGGCGGGGCCGACTCGTCGCTCTGCCACAGGCCGAACTCGTTCCCGTGCGGGTCCTTGCACGTCGAGAACCAGCCCATTCCGGGCACCGGCATCGGGTCGTCGGCCTCGCCGCCGAGCTCCTTCACGCGCGCGGCGCCCGCATTGATCTCGTCGACGTCGAAGTAGGCGCGCGTCCCGCGCTTGCTCGGCTCCATGTTGGTGATCGCTGCGCCCGACCCGCCTCCGATCTGCGTCATGTGGTACTCGGACGGCCCGGGGTATTCCTGGAACTGCCACCCGAAGAGCGAGCCCCAGAACTCACGACTGTTCGCCGTGTCGTCCGCAGGGATCTCGAAGTGCACGATCTGACCGGCCATGCGTCCTCCTGTCTCGTCGTCCGTGCGAAGCGGGTCGCTCCGCCGCGTCACCTGGTAGACCCCGCCTTCGGGAGGATCTCATCGGTCGGCGGCCGGCCGCCGCGGTGATCGCGAATCCGCGCGATCAGGCGGCGGCCCGCGAGCCCGACGGCGATCACGGCGACGCCGGCGGCCACGCTCGAGAGCGGCAGCGAGGCGACGAGCGCGACGCACCCGACGAGGCCGGCGACGTTGAGGATCCGCGGCCAGCGGCGGTGCTCCTTCGACTGGGTGTAGGCGGCGGCGTTCGCGACCGCGTAGTAGGTGAGGACGCCGAAGGACGAGAAGCCGATCGCGTTGCGCAGGTCGGTCGTCAGGACGAGGACGCCGGCCGCCGCCGCGACCGCGAGCTCCGCGTGATCGGGTACGCCGTGGCGGCGGTGCACCGAGTCGAGCCAGCGCGGGAGGTCGCCGTTCCGCGCCATCGCGAGGCCCGTTCGCCCGAGTCCCGCGATCAGGGCGAGCAGCGCGCCGAGGCTCGCGACGGCGGCGCCGACGCGGACGAGCGGAGCGGCCCACGCGGCGCCGGCGGCCTCGACCGCGGTCGTGAGCGGATGCGTGCTCGCGGCCAGGGCGTCGGGGCCGGCCGCCGCCAGCGCGGCGAGGCCGACTGCGGCGTAGACGGCGATCGTGATCCCGAGCGCGATCGGGATCGCGCGCGGGATGGTCCGCTCGGGATCAACGACCTCTTCTCCGAGCGTCGCGATCCGCGCATAGCCGGCGAACGCGAAGAAGAGGAGGCCGGCTGCCTGCAAGGCGCCGTGGAGGCCGCCGTCGCCGAGCGAACCGAGGCCGCCGAGATTCGAGGTAGCGGCGCCGCCGCCGGTCAGCACGGCGAGGAGAAAGACGAACAGCGCCAGCAACGAGCCGGCGACCAGGACTCGTGCGAGCCGCGCCGTGCGCGTGATCCCGTGGTAGTTGACGGCCGCGAGCGCGAGCACCGCGGCGAGCGCGACGACGCGCTGCAGCCAGCGCGGGCCGTCGACGGCATAGGCGCCGAAGGTGAGCGCCATCGCGGCGCACGATGCGGTCTTGCCGACGACGAAGCCCCAGCCGGCGAGGAAGCCCCACCACTCGCCGAGGCGCTCGCGGCCGTAGACGTAGGTGCCGCCCGAGGTCGGATACTGCGCCGCGAGCTGCGCCGAGGAGACGGCGTTGCAGTAGGCGACGGCCGCGGCGAGCGCGAGCCCGATCAGCAGCCCGGCCCCGGCGGCTCCCGCAGCGGGCCCGAACGCCGAGAACACGCCCGCGCCGATCATCGACCCGAGGCCGATGACGACGGCGTCGCGCGTGTCGAGCTTGCGCGCGAGCGTGCCGCTCACGTCACATCGCGGCGGCGACGCGCGCGGCGGCCGCGGCGAGCTCCTCGTCGCTCACGTTCGGCAGCACGTCCTCCCAGAGCGGGAGCATCATCCCACTCGCCTCGAGCATCCCGAGCGGGCGCGGGATCATCCAGACGTGGAAGTGCGCGCCGCCGTCGCCCCAGCGGTACAGGTGGACGCGGGCGACGTCGCCGAGCGAGAGAATCGCCCGCTCCGCGCGCGCGACGACGCGGCCGAAGTCCGAGGCGACGTCGTCCGGCAGATCGGAGAACGAGTCGGCGTGCACGCGGCTGGCGAGCCAGACCGAGCCCGGCAGGCTGCCGCCGACCGGAGCGTGCAGGGTCCAGTTCTCGTCCGACCAGAGCGCCGTCGTCGTCTCGCCGGCGCAGATCGCGCACGGCGGGCCGCCGGGCTCTCCCCGGCGCGCCGGCTCCGGGATCACGCGCTCGCCCGGCTCGCGCGGCACGAGGAGATCGAGGTACGGGAGTTTCATGCGCGCTCCTTTTCTGTCGTTGGGGTCTGACCCGCCGCGCCGACCTCGGGCTCGATCGCGTCGATCCCGTCCAGCACGACGGCGACGACGAGGGCACGCGCACGCTCCGCCGGCCACCCATGGCGGCCGCGCAGGTGGACGTACGTCCACGCGACGGCGTTGAACGCGACGTCCGCGGCCGCGACCACATCCGCCCGCGGCGTGAGCGAGCCGTCGGCGGCGCCCTCGCGCAGGAAGCGGATGAACGGGTTGAGGTAGTTCGGCGGCTCGCCCGGTGCGGTGTCCTGGTGGAACGACTCGTCGTTCGCGAGCATCAGCGGCAGGTGCCGGTCGACGAGGTCGCAGAGCGCCTCGAGGCCGCTCCTGAGTCGTTCCCGCCCCGTCCCTCCCGCCGTGAGAACCGGGTACATCGCGGCCTGGAAGTCCGCGGCCAGCGCTCCGACGAGCGACTCGACGAGGACGTCCCGGGTCAGGCCCTGGCGCCAGAGCGTCGATCGCGCGCGCCCGGCCACTTGCGCGACGCGCGCGAGCGTCAGCCCGTCCCAGCCCCGCTCACGCAGGACCGCGATCGTCGCTTCGCGCAACTCTGCGTCGACGGCGGGGGTCGAGGCTTGCACCGGTGGTGGAGCATAGATGAAACATGAATGTTGCATCGGCGGCATCTGCGGATTTCCCGCACGCGGATCAGCGCCCGCCCGCACGCCGTGGCGGGAACAAGGCGCGATCCTGGGTCCATGACGCCTTCGTACGCGGTCAAATGGCGCGAACCCGACGGCCACGTCTTCCTCGGCAAGCTCCAGTTCGAGCGGCAGGCGCTCGTCCTTGAGGGGCGGAACGGCGGCGAGGGCACCGTTCGCCGCACGATCGACTTGGCGGAGCTGCGCAGCTTTCGGCTCGGGCAGAGCGCCGACGAGCGGCTCGACGGCCAGCCGACGCTCGTCGTGGAGCGGCCGGGCGGAGACGTCTTCGTCACGAGCTCCGTCGTCCACGCCGGAGTGCTGCAGGAGCTCGCCGACCGCCTGTCGGAGCTCCGCCTCCTCGCGCCTCGCCGGGCGACCGTCGTCGTCCCGTTCAAGCAAGGCTCGGTCGAGCGCGTGCGGCGGCTCGCGGCCGCCGGCCCGCCGTTCGATCCCGCCGACCTGCTGCTCACGCGGCACCAGGTGCTGGTGACCGAGCAGGAGGCGATCTTCGTCTTCGAGGCCGAGTCGGAGCTCGCTCTGGACGCGTTGCTCGGCCGGCTGGACTTCTCGGCCGCGGCAGCGGCCTGGGGCGACGTCGTCGCCGGCCCGCCGCGGCTGGCCGAGGTCGTCTACGCGTGGGAGCGCCCGGTCGAGCCGCGCGCGGCCGGGCTCGGCTTCTAGCCTCCGTCGAGCCTCGAGCGCACCGCGCGCGCGATCACCACGTCCTCGCGGGCGCGGACGACGCGTACGGCGACCGGGCCCGCGGAGATCTCGGCGTCGCCGTCGACCCGGGCGTTCGCGTCCGGGTCGAGCCCGACGCCGAGGAACGCGAGCCGGCCGCACACGTCGGCGCGAACCCTCGCCGAGTGCTCGCCGACCCCGGCGGTGAACACGAGCGCGTCGATCCCGCCGAGCGCGACCGCCATCGTCGCGACGGCCTGGGCGATCCGGTAGCAGTAGACGGCGAGCGCGAGCTGCGCGCCCCGCGTCGAGTCGTGCTCGAGCGTCTTCAAGTCGCCCGTGCCGCCGAGCGCGGTGAGCCCCGACTCGTGCTCGAGCGCGTGGTCGAGCTCGTCGAGGCTCACGTCGTGCCGGAGGAGGTGGAGGAGCGCGCCCGGGTCGACCGAGCCGGCGCGCGTCGCCATCGGCACGCCTTCGAGCGGCGTGAAGCCCATCGTCGTGTCGACCGACTCCCCGTCCCTGACCGCCGTCACCGAAGCGCCGCCACCGAGGTGGCAGACGACGAGGCGCGGGACCGGCACCTGCAACGCCGACCACGCGACCGAGAGGCCGTGGAAGCCATAGCGGCGGATGCCGCGCGCGCGAAAGCGCTCCGGCAGTGCGTATGTCGACGCGACGTCGGGCAGCGTGCGGTGGAACGCGGTGTCGAACACCGCGACGTGCGTCGCGTCCGGGAGCACGCGGCGCGCCTCGACGATCGCCGCCACTGCCGGTGCGTTGTGGAGCGGCGCGAGCTCGACGAGCGACTCGAGCTCCCCGGCGAGCGCGTCGTCGACGACCCTCGGCTCCGACTGCTCGCCGCCGTGGACGATGCGGTGGCCCACCGCCGTGATCCCGCGCGCGTCCCCGAGCGACGCGATCGTCCGCGCGCTCTCGTCGTCGTCGATGATGCTGAGCTTGAGGCTGGTCGAGCCGGCGTTGACGACGAGGACGTCGCTCGAGCCTTTGTGACACTGTGTCACAAGGATCGGCTCAGTAGGGCCACGTCCAGTCGCGGATCTCCGGGTCGTCGTCTCCGTGCTCGCGGGTGTAGGCGCGGGCGAGGAGCCGCCGTTCCTGCATCTGCTGGCGCAGGTGCGCCGCTCGGTCGGCGAGCCCCGGGACGCGGTCGATCACGTCGATCACGAGGTGGAAGCGGTCGACGTCGTTCAGCATCACCATGTCGAACGGCGTCGTCGTCGTCCCCTCCTCCTTGTAGCCGCGCACGTGCAGGTTGTCGTGGTTCGTCCGCCGGTAGGTCAGGCGGTGGATCAGCCACGGGTAGCCGTGGTAGGCGAACACGACCGGCTTCGCGTGCGTGAAGAGCGAGTCGAACTCGGCGTCCGACATCCCGTGCGGGTGCTCCGTGTGCGGCTGGAGCCGCATCAGGTCGACCACGTTCACGACCCGGACCTTGAGCTCGGGAAGGTGCTCGCGCAGCAGCGCCGCCGCGGCGAGCGTCTCGAGCGTGGGGACATCGCCGCAGCAGCCGAGGACCACGTCCGGCTCGCCGCCCTCGTCGTTCGAGGCCCAGTCCCAGATCCCGACGCCGCGCGTGCAATGGACGATCGCGTCGTCGATCGAGAGGTAGTTCAGCGCCGGCTGCTTGCCCGCGACGATCACGTTGACGTAGTTGCGCGAGCGCAGGCAGTGGTCGGCGACCGACAGCAGCGTGTTCTCGTCCGGCGGCAGGTAGACGCGGATCACCTCGGCCTTCTTGTTCACGACGTGGTCGATGAAGCCCGGGTCCTGGTGCGAGAAGCCGTTGTGATCCTGGCGCCAGACGTGCGAGGAGAGCAGGTAGTTGAGCGACGGGATCGGGCGGCGCCACGGGATCCCACGCGTCACCTTCAGCCACTTCGCGTGCTGATTGAACATCGAGTCGACGATGTGGATGAACGCCTCGTAACAGTTGAAGAGGCCGTGGCGGCCGGTCAGGAGGTAGCCCTCGAGCCAGCCCTGGCACTGGTGCTCTGACAGAACTTCCATCACCCGCCCGTCGGCCGCGAGGTCCTCGTCGGTCGGTTCCAGCTCGGCGTTCCACGCGCGCGCCGTCACTGCGAACACGTCGGCGAGGCGGTTCGACGC
>DATHAE010000166.1:0-6324 GCA_035296805.1 Gaiellaceae bacterium
AGGTCGAGCACGAAGACGCCGACGATCGCGGCGAAACCGACCGAGACACCCACCGCGGCGGCGCGCGCCGCCCAGCGACGAGCCGCGCCGTTCGGCCGGGCGAGGTAGAGCGCGCCTGCGGTTCCCGCGGCCGCGGAGACCACAGTCTGGAGCGCCTGGATCGCGATCCCGACGCCGATCGCATCGGTGACGCCGATGCCGCGGCTCTGGAGGGCGAGCGCGACGGCGCCGCTCGCGACGCCGATGTTCCCCGGCGTGAGCGGGATCGTGCTCGCAAGATCCATCGCGGGCAGGATCACGAGCGCAGCGAGGAGCGGGCTCGGCAGGCCGAGTGCCGCGCCGACGGCGGCTGCCGCGGCGAGTCGCGCGAGCGACGCGACCGCCGTCCACCCGAGGACAGCGGCGCCGGCGCGCGGCGACCGCGCGAGTGCAGCGACCGCGCCGAAGAGATGCTCGAGGCGGTGGTGTCCCCGCCATCGGGTCGACGAGAGTGCGACGCCGGCGATGACCGCGACCGCGGCGCACAGCACGAACACGGGCCAGAGGGGAACGGCACCCGTCGCCGACGCTGCGACGACGAGCCCCGCGAGGACGAGTCCGTGCGCGGCGCCGAGGCCGGCGTAAACCCCGCCGACGGTCCAGAGCCGGTCGCGGCCGTCGATCACCTTCGCGAGCAGCGCAACCTTTGCGGCGTCGCCGAGCTTGGCCGGCGCAACGGCATTGATCAGGCAGCCGACGCCGATCCGCGCTGCGGCCTGCCGCGCGCAGATCTCGCCGCCCGAGGCGGCAAGCGCGGCGCGCCACGCCGCGACCGAGGCGAGGAAGGAGACACCGAAGGCGCCCGCCCCGATCGCGAGCCAGCGCGGATCCGCCCCCGCGAGCGCCGCCAACGCGGCCGACACCTTCGACCCGAGCAGCTGGGGCATCGTCGCGACCGCCACGAGAGCGGTCAGTGCGACAAGCGAGAGAGCGATCTTGGTCGAGAGCTTCATGTGCCTTCCGGGATACCGTGACGCCTGCGGCGCGCGCCTGTTAGTGAGGAAAGGGTGAAAGTTGTGCCGCAGGAGACGGCCTGTACCCCGTGTCATCGGCCGTTACGCTCCCGAACATGAGAGGCGCGGTTGCCGCGGGCCACCCGCTGACGGCAGAGGCGGGGGCGCGCGTGCTGGCCGCGGGCGGGAACGCGGTCGATGCGTGTGTCGCGGCGGCGTTCGCCTCGTGGGTCGTCGAGAGCCCGCTGACCGGCCCCGGCGCCGGCGGGTTCATGCTCGTCCACCGCGCGCGCGACCGGACAACGCGCCTCCTCGACTTCTTCGTCGCGACGCCCGGTCTCGGCCTCAAGCGCGCCCGCGGCGGCGAGATGCACGCGATCGACATCGCCTTCGACAGCGAGACGAAGCAGATCTTCCGGATCGGCCCGGCGGCGTGCGCTGTCCCCGGCGCTGTCGCTGGACTCGAGGCGGCGCATCGCGCCTTCGGATCCCTCCCGTGGAGCGAGCTTGCAGCGCCCGCCGCTGAGCTCGCGCGCGAGGGCGTCGAGCTGACCAAGCCGCAGGCGCACCTGCACGCGATCCTCGACCTGATCCTGCGCCACACCGACGAGGGACGCCGCCTGTACGGACGGGGCGGCGCAAGGCTCGCCGCCGGCGACGTCCTCGAGATGGGCGATCTCGCCGACACACTCGACCTGATCGCGAGCAACGGCGCCCGCGCGCTGCACCGCGGTGACCTCGCGCGCGCGACTGTCGCCGCCGTGAGGGACGGCGGCGGCGAGCTGACTCTCCAGGACCTCACGTCGTACCGACCCGTTTGGCGGCGGCCGGTTCGCACCCCTTTTGCCGGCTGCGAGTTCGTCTCGAATCCGCCGCCCTCCTCGGGTGGGATCCTGATCGCCTACGGCCTCTCGCTCCTCGACCGGATCGGGCCGACCGGCGCGCCGGCCACGGCTGAGGCGCTCGCAGCGCTCGTCGAGGTGATGCGCGAACAGACGCGGGCGCGCGAGGACGGCTTCTCGTCACGGCTCCACCGCGGTGGGCTCACGCGGCGGCTGCTCGCGCCCGACGCGATCGCCGCCGCAGTCGCGAGGATCGAGGCGCGGCGACCCGGCGCGGTGGAGCGGGCGGCTCCCGGTGGCACCACGCACATCTCGGTTCTCGACGCGCGCGGCAACGCGGCTTCGCTCTCGTCGTCGACCGGCTCCGGCTCGGGCGTGATCGTCCCGGGCACCGGGATCCACCTCAACAACATGCTCGGCGAGTACGACCTCGTCGGCAGGACGCCGGCGCCGCCGGGGCGGAGGCTGACGAGCATGATGGCCCCGTCGATCGTGCTCGACCCCGTCGGCCTGCCCCGCCTCGTCGTCGGGAGCGCCGGGTCGGTCCGGCTGCGGGGCGCGATCATGCAGATCGTCGTCAACGTGCTCGCGCATCGGATGAGCGTGGACGAGGCCGTCGCCGCCCCGCGCGTCCACCTGGACGAGCCGCACGTGCACTGCGAGGGCGGGCTCGAGCCCGCAGAGGTGGAGCGCCTGGCGCTGCTCGGCTACGAGGTGATCCGCTGGCGGCGCCGCAACCTCTTCTTCGGCGGGTCGTCGGCGGTCGAGGTGCAACCGGACGGCGCGCTCGCGGCCGCCGGCGATCCGCGCCGCGGCGGCGCCGGCGTCGTCGTCGCCGCGTGAGCTTCCGGATTCGCCCGGCAGAGCCCTCGGATGCCGCGCAGCTCGTCGAGCTGGCGCGTGCGGTCGGCGCCGAGCCGGAGGGGTGGCTGCTGTCCGACGCCTGGCCGCGGAGCGTCGCCGACGAGCGTCGGTACCTTCGCGCCGTCCGCCGCAGCGCCATCGGCGCGGTCCTGGTCGCGGAGGAGCCGGACGGAACGCTGGTAGGACGGCTGTCGCTCGCGCGCGACCCGCACCCGGCGAGCGCCCACGTCGCCGACGTCGGCCTGATCGTCGCCGCCGGGCACCGCCGCCGAGGCGTCGGCCGGGCGTTGCTCGCGGCGGCCGAAGAGTGGGCGCGCCGGTCGGGGATCGGCAAGATCGAGCTGCATGTCTTCCCGCACAACGCGGCGGCGATCACGCTGTACGAGCGCGCCGGCTACGAACGCGAGGGCTACCGCCGCGCCCACTACCGCCGCTCGAACGGCGGCGTCGCCGACGTGATCCTGATGGCGAAGTTGCTGTCGCCCCCGTCGGGATCGCCTGCGTCCCTCGTGATCGGTGGCACCTCTGAGAGTCAAGGTGCTACGGAGTGAGCGGTACTGCGCGCGAGACCCGAGTCACGCGAGCAGCAGGGAATCAGCGTGTCCCCTGCGCGCGAAACCGCTCTAGGCGCAACCGGAAGAGGACGCCCTCACCGCCGTCGAACGTGACGCCCGGAAAGGCGAAGTCGCGCGTGACCTCTTCGAAGCCGAAGCGGCGGTGCAACTCGATCGACGCGACGTTGCGTGCGTTCGCGAAGAACCACGCCTCGTCAGCGCGCTGGGCGATCCAGCGGAGGCGCGCTTCGGTCAGCGCCGCTCCGACGCCTCCGCGCCGCGAGCCAGGGCGGACGAAGACGCCGGTGAGGTAGTAGCCGCGCGGCGCGCCGGCCAAGTCGTCGAGCAGGCTCGCCCGCCCGTACCCGACGACCGCTCCGTCCGCCTCGGCAACCAGCAGCAGCCGCTCCAGGTGCTGACGTTCCTCCTCCAGGACCGCTCGCCACGCCTCGGGTCCGCGCTCGGGTGCGGCCTCGACGGCGAGCGCGACCGCCGCCTCGACGTCGCGCGCCGCTGCGCGGCGGACCCTCACCTACGAGTCGGGCGCGAGCGGGGAGACCTTGCCGTTGCCCGATGCTCGGTGCTGGAGCTGCTGCTCGAGGCGCAGAGCCTCGAGTGCCGTCTCGAGCAGGGCGAGGAGCTTCGTCATCCGCTCGCGCGGCGAGGTCGACGCGAGCAGCTCCTGCTTCGACTCGACACCGAAGTCGACCCGCGCTGCCAGCTCGAAGTCGAGGAGCGGCGACGCGGCGTCCGGCACGTCGACCTCGGCGCCGGCCGTCTCCGCGAGCTCGCGGAAGACGTCCAGCGCCCGCTCGCGGTCGTCGTCGTCCGGGACGTCGTCGGCGTCGTCGACGACCTCCTCGACCTCGCCCGTCGTGAACGACCGACCCTTCGTCAGCTCCAGGAGACGGAAGCGCTCGCGGCCCTCGACGACGATGTTCAAGCGCCCGTCGTCCAGCTCCTCCACGACCTGGGCAACGGCCGCGCGCGTGCCGACCTCGTGCACCGCGCCGTCCCCTGTCGCGAGCACGAGCCCGAACTCCTCGTCGCGCTCGAGGCACTCCGCGATCAGCTCGCGGTAGCGCGGCTCGAAGATGTGCAGGGGGATCCGCTCCGTCGGAACGAGGACGAGCGGCAGCGGGAACAGGCCGAGCTCCGGCACGCGTCAAGCGTACGCGTGACCGCGCGGGAATCGCGGTGGGGCGGCCGAGATCGGCCCGTTTACCGTCGCGGCCGGATTGCGGCGCGGCGTAGAGTCCATGACGTGAGCACCGGCTTCGCCGACTTCGACGAGTCGTTCTTCCGCCCGGCGGTGAGCGGGCTCACGCCGTACCAGCCCGGGAAGCCCGTCGAGGACGTGCAGCGCGAGCTGGGCCTCGCCCGCGTGGTGAAGCTGGCGTCGAACGAAGGCCCGTTCCCGCCGCTCCCGGCAGCGCTCGAGGCGATGGAGCGGACGGCGCGCGACCTCAACCGCTATCCCGACGGCGGCGCGTACCGCCTGCACGCGGCGCTCGCCGACCGTCACGATGTCGCCTTCGAGGACGTCTGCGTCGGCGCTGGCGCGGATGGGTGCATCGACATGCTGAGCCAGGCCGTGCTCGACCCGGGCGACGAGGTCGTCTGCGGGTGGCCGTCGTTCCCGAGCTACGTCATCTACGCGTCGAAGCAGGGCGCGAAGACGGTGACGGTTCCGTTGCGCGAGCACCGCTACGACCTCGACGCGCTGCTCGATGCGGTCACGGCGCGCACGAAGCTCCTCTACGTCTGCCACCCGAACAACCCGACCGGGACGACGAACACGCGCGCCGAGCTCGACTCGCTCTTCGAGCGCGTCCCGGACCACGTGCTCGTCGTCGTCGACCAGGCGTACTTCGAGTACATCGACGACCCCGATTACCCCGACGCGGTCGAGGAGTACGTGAAGCGCGGGCGGCGCGCGATCGTGCTGCGGACGTTCTCGAAGATCTACGGCCTCGCCGGACTCCGCGTCGGGTACGCCGTCGGGCCGCGGCGGTGCGTGGCGGCGATGGCGAAGGTGCGGCGACCGTTCGACGTCACGACGACGGCACAGGTCGCCGCCCTCGCGAGCCTCGGCGACGAGCGCGAGATCGCGCGTCGCCGGGACCTGAACAGGAGCGGCCTCGCCGACCTCGACGCGACGCTCCGCGAGCACGGCCTCGACCCGGTTCCGTCGCTCGGCAACTTCCTTTACGCGGAGACCGGCGGCGACGCGACCGCGCTGTTCGACGCCCTCCTGCACGAGGGCGTGATCGTCCGCCCGCTCGGCGGCTTCGGCGCGCCGACGGCCGTCCGCGTGTCGGTCGGGACGCCGGAGGAGAACGCATTCTTCGCGGCTGCGCTCGGCCGCGTCCTCGCGCGTGCGTGATCGCCCGCGGCGGCTGGTTCCCCTAGATTCCCCGCATCGTGGCCGCAGGCGTCGTCCGTTCCCGCCTCGCCCCGCTCGCAAATGCGCGCTACCGACTGCTCTTCCTCGCGACGCTCTGCTCCGGGGTTGGCAACTGGCTCGCGTTGATCGCCCTCCAGGTCGACGTCTACGATCGCACGCACTCGGGCTGGTGGGTCGCCGCCCTCCTCGTCGGGACGATCCTGCCGGCAGTCTTCCTCGGCATCCTCTTCGGGCCGCTCGTCGACCGGCTCTCGCGGAAGCGGCTGATGATCGCGTCGGACCTCGGCCGGCTGGGCGTCTTTGCCGTACTCCCGTTCACGTCGAGTGCGACGGCGATCGTCGCGCTGGCGGTGGTCGCGGGCATCGGCAACGCGTTCTTCCGCCCGGCCGTGCTCGCCGGCCTGCCGAACCTGGTCGAGGACGCGCAGTTGCCGCAGGCGAACGCGCTGCTCCAGCTCGTGGACTGGGGGACGACCGCGGCGGGGCCAATCGCGGGCGGCGCGATCGTCGCGGCCTCGGGCCCGGACCTGGCGTACGCCGTCAACGCGGTCACGTTCGCGCTCTCTGCCGCGCTCGTCGTGCTGATTCCGGGTCGGCTGCTCCAGAGCGAGCGCGCGATCGGGCGCGGTCATTGGGGCGATCTCCGCGACGGGATCGGGGCCGTT
>DATHAE010000167.1:0-3767 GCA_035296805.1 Gaiellaceae bacterium
CCGCTCATCTTCCGGATCGCCGACGACTGGTTCATCTCCGTGGACGAGATCCGCGAGCCGATGCGGCGCGCGAACGCCGAGGTCGAGTGGGTGCCGGACTACTTCGGCAAGCGCATGGACGACTGGCTGGCGAACATGAGCGACTGGAACATCTCGCGGCGCCGCTACTACGGGCTCCCGCTGCCGCTCTACCCGTGCTCGTGCGGCCACCTGAACGTGATCGGGTCGAAGGCCGATCTCGCTGAGCGCGCGGTCGAGGGGATGGAGCAGCTCGTGGAGCTGCGGCGGCCGTGGATCGACCACGTGCCGATCCGGTGCGACGCGTGCGGTGAGGCCGTGACGCGGATCCCCGAGGTCGGCGACGTCTGGCTCGACGCCGGAATCGTCCCGTTCTCGACGCTCGGGTGGGAGAGCCCGGAGTGGGTCGAGGGCGGCTACGCGACCGGCGCCTCGCGCGGGCTGTCCGAGGCCGATCTGCCGGATCACGCCTATTGGGAGCAGTGGTTCCCGGCGGACTGGGTCACCGAGATGCGCGAGCAGATCCGGCTCTGGTTCTACTCGCAGCTCTTCATGTCGGTCGCGCTGGTCGGCCGCGCGCCGTTCAAGCGCGTGCTCGGCTACGAAAAGATGTTCGACGAGACCGGCCGCGAGATGCACGGCTCGTGGGGGAACATGATCGAGGCCGAGGAGGCGTTCACGCGCATGGGCGCGGACGTCATGCGCTGGCAGTTCTGCGCGCAGCCCCCGAATCAGAACCTCAACTTCGGGTTCGGCCCCGCCCACGAGATCAGGCGCCGCCTGCTCACGTTCTGGAACTCCACCAAGTTCCTCGTCGACTACGCGAACATCGAGGGCTTCTCACCGACGGTCGCGGATCTCGAGACGGGGCCGCCGGCCGAACGGCCGCTCGACCGCTGGCTCGTCGCGCGGACGGAGGCGCTGGTGGCGGAGGCGACCGAGGCGTACGAGGCGACGCTGACGTCGAACGTGATCCGGGCGTTCGACGCGTTCGTCGACGACCTCTCGAACTGGTACATCCGCCGGTCGCGGCGGCGCTTCTACTCGACCGACGACGCGGCGTTCCGGACGCTCTGGTACGCGCTCGTTCAGTCGCTGCGCGTGATCGCGCCGGTGATTCCCTTCCTCACCGACTCACTGTGGCGGAACCTCGTCCCGGGCGGCGCGGGGTCGGTGCACCTCGCGGGGTGGCCCGAGCCGGGCGAGCCCGACGCGGCGTTGCTCGAGGAGATCGCGGAGGTCAGGCGCGTGGTCGAGCTCGGGCGGCAGGCGCGCGCGGTCTCCGGGCTCAAGCTCCGCCAGCCGCTGCGCCGGCTCGTCGTCGCCGGCGCCGAGGGCGCTCGGCCGCACGCCGACGAGATCGCGGACGAGCTGCGCGTGAAGGAGGTCGAGTTCGGCGAGGTGGCGGCCGGTGAGCTGCGCGTGCGGCCGAACCTGCCCGTGCTCGGCCCGAAGCTCGGCGCCTCGTTGCGCGACGTCCGCGAGCGCCTCGCCCGCGGCGACTTCGAGGAGCTCGGCGAAGGCCGATTCCGCGTCGACGGCCACGAGCTCGGGCCGGACGAGGTGCTGGTCGAGCGCGTCGGCCTGGAGGGCTGGGCGGTGGCGGCGGAGGACGGCGTCACGGTCGCGCTCGACACGTCGCTCGACGACGACCTCCGGCTGGAGGCGGAGCTGCTCGACCTGATCCGCGCCGTGCAGGTCCTGCGCAAGGAGTCGGGCCTCGAGATCACGGACCGCATCCGGCTGACGATCCCGGACGAGCGCCTGCTCGAGTTCTCGGACCGCCTCGCCGAGGAGACGCTCGCGACCACCGTCGAGCCCGGCGACGAGCTCCGGCTCGAGAAGGCCTAGCTCCCCGCGGCGCCTTCGCCGCGCGCCCGCTCGTCACGTTTGCGTCACAGCTCGTGACGCTTCTGTCGCGGTGCATGGCGACGGCAGCGACCTCCTTCTCTCGGCGAACCTGCCTCTCGGCCCTGGACGGCGCGGCGCGTCTCGGCCTAGATCGGGTGAGCGGATCCGTTTGCGCGACCAGCGCGCGCTTCCGCTGCAGCGAGGCTGTTGGTAGCGAGCTAAGCCTGCTCGGCGGCGAGCACGAGCTCGCGGCGGAGCTCGATCGGCAGCCGGAACTCGACCGCCTCGTCGACCAGCCGGTACGGCTCGATCTCGGTCACCCCGCGGGCGCGGAACCAGTCGCACACGCGCTCGACCAGCTTCTCCGGCGCCGAAGCGCCCGACGTCACGCCGGCCACGTCGACGCCGTCGAGCCACGACTCGTCGATCTCGGTCTCGTCGTCGATCAGATACGCGCCCACGCCGCCGACGCGCGCGACCTCGACGAGGCGGTTCGAGTTCGACGAGTTGCGCGAGCCGATCACGAGCAGCAGGTCGATCTCCGTCAGCATCTCCTTCACGGCCCACTGACGGTTCGAGGTCGCGTAGCAGATGTCTTCCTTCTTCGGCGCGTAGATGTCGGGGAAGCGGCGTCGCAGTGCGGTGATGATCTCGCCGGTCTCGTCGACCGACAGCGTCGTCTGCGTCACGTACGCGAGGCGCGTCCCGGGCGGGAACGCGAGCTGCTCGACGTCGTCGACCGACTCGACCAGGACCATCGACTCCGGCGCCTCGCCCATCGTCCCGACGACCTCCTCGTGGCCGGCGTGGCCGACGAGGACGATCGTGTACCCCGCGGCGGCGTAGCGGCGCGCCTGGACGTGCACCTTCGTGACGAGCGGGCATGTGGCGTCGATCGTGCTCAGGCCGCGCGCCTCGGCGTTCGCGTGGACCGAGGGTGCCACACCGTGCGCGGAGAAGACGACCGTGTGCCCCTCGGGCACCTCCGTCTCGTCGTCGACGAACACCGCACCGCGCTCCTCGAGGTCGCGCACGACGTGGAGGTTGTGCACGATCTGCTTGCGCACGTACACGGGCGGCCCGTAGAGGTCGAGCGCCTTCTCGACCGTCTCGACCGCGCGCTCGACGCCGGCGCAGTAGCCGCGCGGGGACGCGAGGAGAACCTTCCGGACGGCCATCGCGGCCATGCTAGCCGCGGTCGAACGGGGGCCAACGGGAAACGAAAGGCGCCCAGAGGAAAAGAGAGAGCCCGCCGCTCGGGGGGATCGGTGCGGCGGGACCTCTCTTCGCTGCGCGCCGCGGCCTGATCGCGAGGTACCGTCGGCCGCGGTTCGCATCGCCCAGTGCGATGACCGTACCCCGTAGCGCTCGCGGCGACAATGGGCCAGACGGCCCATCTTTTTAAAAGAGGTAGCGCGGAACCGCGGGAACTCCGCGGGCGTACCATCTGCACCGACCACAGTGAGCACCGGTACCGAGTCCGTCCTCTTCAACGCACTCCCGCTGCTCCTGCTCGCGGGGGTGTACTTCGCCGTCACGGTGGCGCTTGCACCGGCGGTCGCGCGCGAGCGCTCGCGCTCGCACGTCCGGGAGTACGTGATCGTTGCCGTGTTCCCGGCGATCGGCGCCGCTGCAGCGATCCTCGGCTTGCTCGTGATCGTCGATCGGGAGCCGATCGGCGGCCACGTCTGGCTCTCCTTCGCTGCGATCCTGATCGCCATCCTGCCGGCGCTGCTCTTCCTCGCGCCCTGGGGAGAGCGTGTGCTCCTCGTCGGCGGGAGCCAGCGTGTGCGCGACGCCGAGGCGCGCATGTCGCTGCGCGACCGCGAGCTGGAGGCGGTCGCTGCGATGTCGAACGCGCTCGCGCGCGCCCACGACGTCGAAGAGGCGGCACGGCC
>DATHAE010000168.1:0-12112 GCA_035296805.1 Gaiellaceae bacterium
GTTCGACGGCCCGGCACGCGCGATCCGGGCGGCGCAGGCGATCATTGACGGTGTCCGAACGCTCGGCCTGGAGGCGCGGATCGGGATCCACGTCGGCGAGTGCGAGCTCCACGAGGGCAAGATCGCCGGGCTCGCCGTCAATATCGGCTCCCGCGTCGCGTCCTACGCCGGCGCCGGCGAGGTGCTCGTCTCGCAAACCGTCCGAGACCTCGTCGCCGGATCAGGAATCAGCTTCGAAGAACGAGGCATCCACGGTCTCAAAGGCATACCCGGGAGCTGGCAGCTTTTCGCAGTCGCGGACGCAGACACCTGATGTTCAGCCTCTGGCGTCGTCCCGCAGACGGTGGACCCCGGGCCGGCGAGTGATCCTCAGACGCGGTCCCAGCCCTCGGGCAGCGGCAGGGGAGTCCATTCGCGCGGCGGGCGCCAGTCCTCCCAGCCCGTCGGCCACGGCCGCTCGGCGATCACCCGCTCGCCCTCGGCGCGCACCGCAGCTGCGCCTGCCTCGTCGAGGACGCGGAGCTCGATCGCCTCCTCGAGGTCGTCCTCGTCCTTCCAGCGCCACGTTCCGTCGGGCTCGACCACGACGTCGAGCGCCCAGTCCGTCGTGTCGAAGAAGGTGCCGTGCACGCGGAGGGGCGCCTGCAGGTTCACGTACCAGCCGAGGAGCGACCACGCCTCGTCCCACATCACCTCGACCGTGTGTGCGTCGCCCTCGCGCATGAACCGCAGTACGTGGGTGCGCGCCCACGTCCACTCGGAGGGCGGGTCGCCGCGCGCCCAGGCCTCGAGGTAGCGGCCGTCCGCGGAGCTTTGCTTCATCAGCCTCCCGCGGTTGCCCGGCCCGCAGTAAAGCGCCAGCCGTCCGCCCTCCTCGGCGACGAACCGGTGCGGGAACGTCCAGCGGACGCGGCCGCCGTAGATCGAGCGCAGGAGGACCGGGTCGCCGGGATCCACGGCCCGCGACTCTACGGGGCGCGAAGTTACTGTCCTGTAAATGGCGCAGCCGCAGCCCGAGTTGTCCGTCGTCGTCACCGTGCTGAACGAGGAGCGTGCGGTCGAGGAGCTACACCGCCGCACCGTCGCCGCGCTCGACGGGCGGCCGTTCGAGATCGTCTTCGTCGACGACGGGTCGACGGACGGCACCTTCGCCGCGCTCGAGCGGCTGCACGAGCGCGACCCGCGCGTTCGCGCCGTCCGGCTGAAGCGCAACTTCGGCCAGCACCCGGCGATGCACGCCGGCCTCGTCCGCGCGCGCGGCGGCGTGATCGTGACGATGGACGGCGACCTCCAGAACGAGCCGGAGGACATTCCGAAGCTCGTCGCGGCGGTCGAGCGCGCGGACGTCGCGTCCGGGCGGCGCGTGGGGCGGCGCGACTCGGTGACGCGGACGCTGCCCTCGCGCGCGATCAACGGGATGCTGCGCCGGTTCACCGGGGTCCCCGTCTCGGACTTCGGCTGCGCGTTCAACGCCTACCGGCGCGGCGCGATCGAGCCGCTCCTGGGGGCGATCGGCAAGCAGAAATTCACGAAGGCGCTCGTCCTCTCGACCGGCGCGACCGTCGAGGAGGTCGACGTCTCGCACGCGGCCGCGGCGGGAGGGTCGCGCTACTCGCCGCTCCGGCTCGTCCGGCTCGCGCTGCACGTCGTCGCCGGGTTCTGGCCGCAGCCCGTGCAGTGGATCGGCGTCACGCTCGGCGTCGTCTGCACACTGGCGGCGACCGCGCTCGGCGTCTACGGCGTCGTCTACTGGATCGCGAACGCGAACTTCCCGGGGCCGCTCTTCGGCGGCGTCGGCATCATCTTCGTCCTCGGCGTGCAGGGGTTCGTCCTCGCGCTGATCGGCGAGTATCTGGGCAGGATCCAGCGCGACGTGGAGGGAAGGCCGCTGTACACCGTCGACAGGGAGCTGGGATGAGAGTGCTGATCACCGGCGGGGCCGGGTTCATCCCGTCGAACCTGATCCGCTACCTGCTCGCGGAGACCGAGCACGAGGTCGTGTCGCTCGACGCGCTCACCTACGCCGGCAGCCTCGAGAACCTGACGGAGGTGCTGTCACACCCGCGGCTCTCGTTCGTCCACGGCGACGTACGCGACGCAGGGCTCGTGGCCGAGATCGTCGGGGGCGTCGACGTGATCGTGAACGCGGCGGCCGAGTCGCACGTCGAGAAGTCGATCGAGCGCGGTGCATCCGAGTTCGTGACGACGAACGTCGAGGGGACGCAGATCCTCCTCGACGCGATCCGTGAGCGGCCCGTCGAGCGGTTCGTCCTGATCTCGTCCTCGGAGGTCTACGGGACGGCCGAGCGCGCGCCGATGGACGAGCGCCACCCGCTCGAGCCACGGTCGCCGTACGCCGCTACGAAGGCGGGCGCCGATCGGCTCGCGTACTCGTACTGGGTCACCTATGGGCTCCCGATCGCGATCGTGCGGCCGTTCAACAACTACGGGCCGCGGCAGCACCCCGAGAAGGTCGTGCCGAGGTTCATCACGCAGGCGCTGCGCGACGAGTCGCTGACGGTGCACGGCGACGGGCATGCCTCGCGCGACTGGCTCTACGTCTTCGACGACGCGGAGGCGATTGCGGCGACGATCGCCGCGCCGATCGAGCATGTCGCGGGGGAGGTCGTGAATGTCGCAACGGGCGTCGACATCTCCGTTGGCGACATCGCCGACGCGGTGCTCGACGCGCTCGGGAAGCCGCGCGACCTCAAGCGGTTCGTCGAGGAGCGGCCCGGCCAGGTCGACCGGCACATCGGGTCGACGGAGAAGGCGGAGCGGCTGCTCGGGTGGCGCGCCCGGACCTCGTTCGAGGAGGGGCTCGACCGCACCGTCTCGTGGTACCGCGACAATGAGGCGTGGTGGCGAGGGATCCTGGTGCGAGAAGCGCACGCCTACTCGTCCTAGGAGCCGGCCCCGCACAACTCGGGCTGCTGGAGGCGGCGCGGGCGAGAGGCGTGTGGACGGCGGTCGCGGACCGCGATCCCGCCGCGCCCGGCTTCCGCTTCGCCGACCGGCGCTGCATCGTCTCGACCGAGGACGAGCCCGCACTCGAACGGCTCGCCGCCGCGCTCGACCTCGACGGGATCGTCTCGCCGGGAACCGACTGGCCGGTCGCGGTCGCCGCCCGGATCGCCGAGAAGCTCGGGCTTCCGCATCCGATCTCTCCGCAGACGGCGGTGCTCGCGACGAACAAGCTTCGTCAGCGCGAGCGGCTCGCGGCCGAGGGCGTGCCGCAGCCGCGCTGGCAGGTGGTGACCGACGGCACCGTCGAGATCGAGCCGCCGTGCGTCGTGAAGGCTCCGGACCGCCAGGGGCAGAAGGGGCTGACGCTGGTGCGGACGCGGGACGAGCTCGCGCCCGCCGTCGCGACGGCGCGCGCAGCGTCGCGTACCGGCGCGGTGCTCGTGGAGGCGCTCGTGGACGGCCCGGAGGTGACGGTGATCGGCTTCGGCGGCCGGTCGCTGCTCGTGACCGATCGCGTCACCGCGGAGCCGCCGGCGTTCGGGGTCGCGCTCGCCCACGTCTGGCCGAGCCGTCTCGAGGGTCAGACCCTGGACATGGCCCGACGGGACGCGTCCGAGGGTCAGACCCTCGCCGCGGCCGAAAGGGCCGTGGCCGCTTTGGGCATCGAGCGCGGGCCGACGTACACGCAGCTCCGCGTCGGCGCCGACGGCCCGCAGGTCGTCGAGGTGGCGGCCCGACTCGGCGGCGGCCACGATGCGGAGCTTGCCGAGGCCGCGCTCGGCATCCCGCTGAACGACTGGACGATCGACGCCGCGCTGGGCCGAACCGCGCTTCTGACACAGTGTCACAAGCCTCGCCTCGGCGGGGCGGTCACGCGCTTTCTCGTCGCGCCGCCGGGGGTGCTCGAGCGCGTCGAGGTGCCGGACGGGCCCGACGGCGTGCTGCGCGTGCGGATCTACCGCGAGCCGGGATTCGTCGTCGGGCCGCTGCGCCGCGGCGCCGACCGCGTCGGTGCGGTGCTCGCGGTCGGCGACTCGCGCGAGCAGGCGCTCGCACGGGCCGACGCCGCGGCGGAGCGCATACGCTTCGTCACCGCCGATGCCGGAGCTCTCGTCTAGCGCTACGAGGCGCGCGACCTTCCTGTCCTTCCAGCCTCCGGCGGTCGGCGAGGAGGAGATCGACGCCGTCGCCGAGACGATCCGCTCGGGCTGGCTGACGACCGGGCCGCGGGCGGCCGAGCTCGAGCGGCGGGCGGCCGAGTACCTCGAGGCGAGGCACGTGCTCGCGGTCGCGTCCGGAACGGCTGCGCTCCAGCTCGCGCTGCTGACGGTCGGCGTTCGGCCGGGTGACGAGGTGATCACGAGCTCCCTGACCTGGCCCGCGACCGCGAACGTGATCGTCCACTGCGGCGCGACGCCCCTCTTCGCCGACGTCCGCGACGGAGACCTCAACATCGATCCCGACCGTGTCGCGGAGCTCGTGAGCGAGCGGACGCGCGCGATCCTCCCAGTCGACCTCTACGGTCAGCCCGCCGACCTCGACCCGCTGCTCGAGCTCGGGCTCCCGCTGGTCGAGGACGCCGCGCACTCGTTCGAGTCCCGCTACCGCGGGCGCAAGGTCGGTGCGATCGCGCGCGCGACGTGCTTCTCGCTCTACGCGACGAAGAACGTGGCCGCCGGCGAGGGCGGGCTGATCGCCACCGACGACGACGGGGTCGCGCAGGCCGTCGACGACCTCCGCGTGATGCGCCGCGGGCACGGCTCCGCCTACGACATCGCCGTCCCGGGCTACAAGGCGAACCTCTCGGACGTGTTGGCGGCGATCGCGCTCGTGCAACTCGGCAAGCTCGACGGCCACGCGGAGATCCGCCGCCGCCACTTCGCGCTCTACGACGCCGGCGTCGGAGGCCTCGACGGGATCGACCCCGTCGCGCGCGATCCGCGCGACACGCACGCGCGCCACCTCTACGTCGTCCGTGTCGACGCCGAGCGCGCGGGCGCGACGCGCGACGAGTACCAGCGCGCGCTCGCCGGGGAGAACATCGGCACGTCGATCCACTTTCTCCCCGTGCACCGCCTCGCCGCCTACCGCGACCGGCTCGCGCCGCACCAGCCGCCGTTGCCGGTGACCGAGCGCGCCGGCGCCGAGGTCCTGTCGCTGCCGCTCTCCCCCGCGCACGCCGACGACGACGTCCACGACGCGGTCGAGGCGCTGCGGCGGGTGCACGCGCGCTTCACCCGATGACGCGCAACCGCTGGCTGCGCGTCGCCGGGACGTTCCTCGTCACCGGCCTCGCGACGGCGTACATCGTCTCGCAGGTCGACATCCGCCGGACCGGCGAGATCCTCGGCTCGACCGACCCCTGGTGGCTCGCGCTGGCTGTCGTCCTGATGTTCGTGACGATGATCCCGATGGCCTGGCGCTGGCAGATCCTGCTCCGCGCGCGTGGGATCCAGGAGGGCCTCGGCTGGCTGCTCCGCGCGTACTTCGTCTCGTACGCCGTCGGCCAGATCCTGCCGACGTCCGTCGGCGGCGACGCGTCGCGGATCTTCGAGACTGCCCGCCGCCACCCCGGGCAGGTCTCACCGATCGCAGGCTCCGTCTTGCTGGAACGCGCGCTCGGCGGCGCGATCACGCTTCTGCTCGCGGGCGTCGGGCTCCTGCTCGCGATCGGCCAGTACGACATCGGCCCGTACCTCTGGATCGAGGCGCTGTTCGTCGTGCTGACGATCGGCGCCGGCTTCGTCTTCTTCTCGCGCCGGGTGCGCAGGTGGCTGCGGTTCGGCGTTCCGCTCGCGCGCAGGCTGCGCCTGGAGACGCCCGCGCGCGCGGTCTACGACGGGATCCACGGCTACCGCGACCACGTCTCGACGCTCGTCGTCGTCTGCGCCGCGACCCTGGTCGTCCAGGTCGGACGGATCGTCGCGATCTGGGCGTCGGGCAAGGCGGTCGGGATCGACATCTCCGTGCGGCCGTACTTCGTGCTCGGTCCGTTGCTCTTCCTCGTGATGCTCGTGCCCTTCACGATCAACGGGCTCGCGGTGCGCGAGGCGTTCTTCGTCAGCTTCCTCGAGCGGATCGGCGTCGACGCGGACGCGGCGTTCGCCGTCGGCTTCCTGTTCTTCCTGCTGACGGTCGCGATCGCGTTGCCGGGGCTCGCCGTGATCCTGTGGGAGGGCGTGCGGCGCGCGCCGCCGGCGGCGGTGCAGCGCGATGCGTGACGACGTCACCGTCGTCGTCGTCACGTACGACGCGCTCCCGTGGCTCGAGCGCTGCCTCGAGTCGGTGGACGGGTACGAGGCGATCGTCGTCGACAACGGGTCGACCGACGGAAGCGTCGAGCTCGTGCGCGAGCGGTTCGCCGCCGTCCGCCTGATCGAGCAGGACAACGCGGGGATGGGCGGCGGCAACAACGCGGGGATGCGTGTTGCCCGCGGGCGGTACTTCTTCCTCCTGAACTCGGACGCGTGGGTGGTGGACGACGCTATCGACGAGCTGGCGCGGTTCGCCGACGCGCACCCGGACGCGGCCGTCGTCGGGCCGCGGCTCGTGAACCCCGACGGGTCGCTGCAACGGTCCGTGCGCGGGTTCCCGACGACGTGGCGGGTCGCGACCGAGTACCTGTTCGTGCGCAAGCTCGCACCGCGCACGACGCTCCTCAACCCGCTCTACGTCGGCGGCTTCGACCATGACGAGCCGCGCGCGGTCGACTGGCTGTCCGCGCCGGCGCTGCTCGTGCGGCGCGAGGCCGCCGACGCCGTCGGGCTCTTCGACGAGACGTTCTTCATGTTCAGCGAGGAGACGGACTGGATGTACCGCTTCGCCCGCGCCGGTTGGAAGGTGTACTTCGACCCGGCCGCGGAGGTCGTGCACGTCGGCGGCGCGTCGCACGGCGGGCGGATGTACGTCGAGAACCTGCGTGGGCACCTGCGCTTCGCCGCGAAGCACCGCGGGCTGAAGGAGGCCGAGCGGCTGCGGCGCCTGCTCCTCTGGTCGCTCCGGCTCCGGGCGCTCGCGTTCCACGGTGAGCGTGGCGCGCAGTACCGCGACGGTGTCCGCTTCCTGTCGTCCGGCTCCGTCCGCACGCTCCTGCGGTGACGCTCGAGTACCTGCGCCTCGCCGCCGCGACCGCGGTCGTGTTGCTCCCCGGCACTCTCGTCGCGCGCGCCGTCGGCCAGCGCAGCGCCGCCGCCGCGGTCGCCTGGACGATGGCGATCGTCTTCGCGGCGTGGCTTGTCGTCTTCGTCGTGCACGGCGGCATCTGGGTCGCCGTCGGCGCGCTCGCGGTCGTGGGTGCAGTCGCCGCGCCGTTCGCGGTCCGGGGCGGCCTCCCCGGGCGACCCTCGCTCGTGCCCGTCGGAGTCGCCGCCGGCGCGATCGCCCTCGGGATCCTGCTCTGGCACGTTGCCGGCGCCGTGACGGGCGACGCGCTGTTCCACCTCGGGCGCGTCCGCAAGCTCGTCGAGCTCGACGACCTCCATCTGGCGACGGTGAACGAGTTCGCGGACGGCGGCCTCCACCCGGGCTATGCGTTCCCGCTCTGGCACGGGTTTCTCGCGCTGATCTCGGAGATCAGCGGCCTCGATCCGGCCGTCGTCGTCAACCACGAGGGCTCGGTGCTCGCGCCGCTCGCCTGCGTGGTGGCGTGGGAGGCCGGCCGGGCCGTCTTCCGCTCGTCGGCCGCCGGGGTCTCGGTCGCGATCGCGTCCGTCGGCCTCTACTGCCTCGCCGCGGGCGGCGGCGGCTCGTGGACGACGATGGCCCTGCCGGGGACGGCGTCGCGCCAGCTGCTCGTCCCGGCGGCGATCGCGCTCTTCTTCCTGCACGCCGAGTCTCGGAGGATCGTGCACTCGGTCGGTCTCGCGGCGACGTTCGGCGCGCTCGCGCTCGTCCACCCGACCTACGCGGCCTTCCTGCTTCTGCCGCTCGGCGGCTACGCGGTCATCCGCTGGGCCGAGTGGCGCAGGTCGGCGCTCGCCCTCGCCGCAGCGACGTTGCCGGTCGCCGCCGTCTTCGTGTGGCTGAAGCCGATCGTGGACGAGACGCTCTCGCACGAGCCGGGGCCCGCGGAGCGTGCGCGGGCGCTTCGCCACTACGCGGAGCAGCTCGACGTCGCCTCGCCGTCGAGCTACCACCTCGCGCCGGAGGTCGTCGGCCGCTCGGGCGCGATCGCCGTCGGTGCGCTCCTGCTGGTGCCGCTCGCCGGGTTCGCGATCCGCCGCCGCTGGGGCGCGTTCGTGCTCGGCGGCTTCGTCCCGATCCTCGCGCTGATGCTCGTCCCGCCCCTGTTCACGCACTTCTCGGACGCGGTGTCGCTGTCGCAGTCGCGGCGCGCGGCGGGATTCGTGCCGTTCGCGTTCGCGCTCGCGGGCGGCTTCGCGATCATGATGCGGTGGGTCGTCCTCGTGCCCCTCGCGCTTCCCGCGGGGTTCGCGCTGCAGAGGCTCTGGCCCGGCGACTTCGCCTACGGCCTCCGCGACGGCGGGCCGGCGGCGGCGACGTGGATCGCCGCGGCCGGCGGCGCTGCCGCGCTCGTGCTCGGCCTCGTCTTCCGACCCGGGCCGCCGCTCGAGCGGCACGTCCTCGCGGCATTCGCGACCGCCCTGTTCGTCGTTCCGGTCGCGATCCACGGCTTCACGAACTGGCAGCCGCGGACGCCGAACGACCCGCACGCGCTCCCGCCGTACCTCATGCGGGAGCTCGAGCGGGTGCCGCCACGCTCGGTGATCATCGCCGCTCCCGAGACGAGCTACCGGCTCGTCGCCGACGCGCCCGTCTACGTGGTGGCGGCCCCGCCTGCGCACGTCGCGAACACCACCGAGAATCGCCCCTACGCACGCCGCAAGGACGTGCGCGAGTGGTTCCGCACCCAGGACCCGGAGATCGCGCGGCGGTACGGTGCAACGTGGGCTCTCCGCGACGGGCGCCTTTATCGTCTCCCGCGATGAAGGTTCTCCTCGTCACGATGTACTTCCCGCCCGCCGGTGGAGGCGGCGTGCAGCGGCCGCTGAAGCTCGCGACGCACCTGCCGGAGCTCGGGATCGAAACGCACGTGCTCGCCCCCGACGACCCGAAGTGGATCCACCGCGACGAGGAACTGGCGGCGCCGACGCTCGCGTGGGTGCACCGCGCGCGCTACGTCGGGCCGAAGGGGCGTAAGCCGGCGGAGGAGCTGTACGGGAAGCGCGGCATCGAGCGCGTGACCGGGCACGCGCGCTTGGCCGGGCGGCGCCTGCTCGTTCCCGACGAGAACGTGAGCTGGAACCTGACCGCGATCCCGGCCGCGATCAGGATCGCGCGCGCGGAGGGCATCGACGTCGTGGTCACGACGTCGCCGCCTTCGTCGGTGCACCTGATCGGCGCGGCGGTCAAGCGCGCGACCGGGATCCCGTGGGTCGCCGACCTGCGGGACTCGCTGATCGCGCACCCGCACCGGCGCGCGGAGAGCATGCTCGTGCGGGCGAAGGAGCAGGGCGAGCACGTCGTCGCGCGCCTCGTCGCGCGGTCGGCCGACGCACTCGTCGGCGTCTCGGAGGCGATCGTCGACGAGGTGCGCGAGCGCAACCCGGCGGGCGCCGTGCACCACATCGCGAACGGAGCCGACTTCGACGACTTCGCCGGGCTCGAGTACACGCGGGGGTCGCGCTTCCGGATCACACACACCGGCTCGTTCTTCGGCAAGCGCGACCCGCGCCCGTTCCTGACGGCGCTCTCACGCGTGGACGGCGTCGTCGCGCGGTTCGTCGGCGACTTCCGCTCGGCCGACCGCGACTGGGCCGAGAAGCTCGAGCTCGGCGACCGGCTCGAGCTGATCCCGTATGCACCGCGGCGCCGCGCACTCGAGCTGCAGCGCGACTCCGAGGCGCTCCTGCTGCTGATCCCCGAGGCGGCAGGTCGTGGCAAGGGGGTCCTCTCGGGGAAGGTGTTCGAGTACCTCGCCGCCGAGCGGCCGCTCCTCGCCGTGGTGCCGCCCGACGGCGCCGCGGCGGCGCTCCTGCGCGAGACCGGCGCCGGGATCGTGGTCGCGCCGGACGACGTCGACGGGATCGCGCGGGAGCTCACGGCGCTGCAGGAGGCGTGGCGCGCGGGCGCGCTCGAGGGGACGCCGCTCTCCGCCGAATGGAAGCGCAAGCTGTCGCGGCGGACGCGCGTGGAGGAGTTCGCGCGCGTGCTCGAGGAGGTCGCGCGGTGACCCGGGTGATGAGCTTCTTCTTCCTGGCGACCGTGTTCTGCGTCACCTTCGAGAAGGTGCACTGGAATCTCGGCGGCGATGTGTCGTTGGCCGACGTGCTCGCGGCCCTGTTTCTCGGCTCGTTCCTCGTCACGACGCGCCCGCGCGTGCCCCGGACGGCCGTCGTCGTGCTCGCCTTCTTCGCGGCGCTCGCGGTCGTGTACCTCATCGGGTTCTTCAACCTCGACACCTCGGAGGCGCTGGCGCAGTTCGCCAAGGGGCTCGTGAAGTTCGTCCTCCACTTCGGCTTCCTCGCTGCCGGGGTCACGCTGCTCTCCCGCCGCGGCCGCGCGTACTACTGGAAGACGCTCGCGTGCTTCTGCGGCGGGCTCGTCGTCAACGCCGTCTACGGGATCCTGCAGCTGCTCGACGCGCGCGCGGGCGGCAACCTCGACGCGAGCGTGCTCTCGCCGCTGACCGGCGGCGCGAGCCAGATCAATGTCTACGGTGCGATCGAGGGCGAATCGGTCTACCGGCCGAACGCGCTCACGGGCGACCCGAACCATCTCGGCGTGATGCTGATCGTGCCGCTGCTCGTGCTCTCGCCGCTCTACCTGCGGCTCGAGGCGGGGCGGCGCGTGCGGTGGGCGCTGATGGCGACGATCGCCTTCCTGCTGATCGTCGAGGCGGCGACGCTGTCGCGCAGCGGGATCCTCGGGCTGATCGTGGGCGCGCTCGTGCTCGCGGTGCCGTACCGGCGCTACCTCGCGTCGCGTGCGCTGCTCGTCCCGGTCGGCGGCGCGCTCGCGCTGCTCCTCGCCGTCGTGCTCTCGCGACGCGACTTCTTCATGACGGTGCTGCGCTCGCGGGTCGAGACGAGCGGCGGGTCGGAGTCGGCGCACTTCAACGTGTACGGGTTCATCCCGGACGTGCTGCACCTGCACCCGCTGTTCGGGCTCGGGCTGAACAACTTCTCGATCTACTACGAGTTCGTCACCGGGAAGACGAACTGGGGCCCGCACTCGTTCTACGTCGCCCTGATCGTGGAGACGGGGCTCGTCGGCACCGCCGTCTTCGTCGCGTTCATCTGGTGGATCTTCCGCCGGCTCCGCGACGCGCGTGCGCTGGGGCGCGCGCTCTCGCGTGCCCGTGACCCCCTCGCTGCACGCGTGCGCCCGCTCGCGTGGGGCTGCACTGCGGCGCTCGTCGGGACGATGGCCTCCAACGCCTTCTACCTGACGATGCAGTTCTATTACTTCTACGTCTTCGCGGCCCTCGCGCTCGCGGTGCCGATCGTGTTCGCACGGCGCACGTGAGAGTGCTCGTGCTGTCGACGTCGTACCCTCGCGGCGAGGGCGACGTCGCGGGGCACTTCGTCGCCGGCCAGGTCGAGCACGTGCGGCGCGCGGGGATCGAGGTGACGGTTGTGTCGCCCGCGGATTTTCCGCACTTCGGGATCGCCCTCGGGCACGGGATCGTGCAGAACCTGCGGGCGCGCCCGTGGCTCGCGCCGCTCGTGCCCGCGTTCCTCGCCGCGTACGCGCGGGCGGCGCGGCGCGCGGCGCGCGGTGTGGACGTCGTGCACGCGCACTGGATCCCTTCCGGCCTCGCCGCGCTCGCGACGGGGAAGCCCTACGTGCTGCAGGTGTGGGGGACCGACGTGGAGCTGGCGCGCCGCGCGCCGTGGCTCGCGCGCCCGATCCTGCGGCGAGCGGCGGTCGTCGTCGCGGCGTCGACGTTCCTCGCGGACGCGGCGCGCGACCTCGGCGGGCGCGAGGTGCGCGTCGTTCCTCCCGGCGTCGAGATCCCGGAGAACGTCGCCGAGCCAGACGAGCCGCCGCACGTGCTGTACGTCGGCCGCCTCTCCGAGGAGAAGGGAATCCTCGAGTTCCTGGAGGCGACGGAGGGGCTGCCGCGCGTAATCGTCGGCGACGGCCCGTTACGGGCGCGCGTGCCCGAGGCAGTCGGCTTCGT
>DATHAE010000169.1:0-13707 GCA_035296805.1 Gaiellaceae bacterium
GATCTTGCCGCCGTACTCGCGCAGCCACTCCCAGACCCGCGCCTCGAACGCCTCGCGGCCGAGGTCGTGGCGGGTCTTGCCCTCGGTCGCGAGGTGCTTCTCGACGGCGTTCTGCGTCGAGATACCGGCGTGGTCGTAGCCCGGCTGGAAGAGGACGTTGTAGCCCTGCATCCGCCGCGTACGCACGATCGCGTCCGCGAGCGAGAGCTGGAGCGCGTGCCCGAGGTGCAGGTCGCCGGTGACGTTCGGCGGCGGGTGCGCGATCGCGAAGCTCTCGCGTGAAGGGTCGGGGTCGGCGTTGTAGTGGCCCTCGGCCTCCCACGTCTGCTGCCAGCGCTCCTCGACGCCGTGCGGGCTGTACCGCGGCTCCATCTTCCGGGGCTCGCTCATCGGAGGGCCATCCTAGTGAGCAGGCGTCGGCAGTCGGCCGAGGGGCCGGAGTTCGCGGGCCGGATCAGGTCAGGCAGCGACTATGGCGCGAGTATGCCGGCTACCGCGCGATCGCATAGCCCTGCATTCCGCGGGCGTTCGCGGCGGCGCGGACCTGGCCGTCCTCGCGCTGGACCGCCGTGACGCGGCCGAGCGACCACGGCGGCGTGACGGTCACGTCATGGCCGCGCCGGCGCAGGTCGGCGATCGCGTCCCCGCCCAGCCGCTCCTCGACGAAGAGCGACCGCGGCGCGAACCCTCGCGGATAGAACGACGAGATCAGGTGGTCGGTGTGGAAGTCGGGCGCGTCGATCGCCTCCTGCAGGTTCAGGCCGCGGTCGACGTGGCGGAGGAAGACGTGGAGCGCCCACTGCTCCTGCTGGTCGCCGCCGGGGGTGCCCCAGGCGAGCCACGGGTCGCCGCCGCGCAACGCGAGCCCGGGCGAGAGCGTCGTGCGCGGCCGCTTCCGCGGAGCGAGCGACGACGGGTGGCCGTCCTCGAGCCAGAACATCTGCGCACGCGTCCCGAGCGGCCAGCCGAGCGCAGGAATGACGGGGGAGCTCTGGAGCCAACCGCCGCTCGGCGTCGCCGAGATCACGTTGCCCCAGCGGTCGGCGACGTCGAGGTGGCACGTGTCCGCCTGGGTCGGCTCGCCCACCCCAAGCAACGAACTGTCGCGTGCCCCGGCGCCGGTGGGCAGCCGGCCCACGCCCGGCCGGAGCTCGGCGGATGCCTCCTCGCCGATCAGCCGGCGCCGCTCGTCGTTGTACTCGGCGGAAAGAAGGTGATGTAGCTGTACAGCTACATCACCATAATTGGCGTCCCGATCGGCAAAAGCGAGCTTCGCCGACTCGGTGACGACGTGGACGAAGTCGCTCTCCGACAGACCGGCCACGTCGAAACCGGACAGGAGCGCGAGCTGCTGGAGGGCCACCGGTCCCTGTCCCCAGGGGCCGGTCTTACACACCGTTACGTCACCGTATGAAAAGGACACGGGAGGCTCGAGCGTCGGCTCCCATTCGGCCATGTCCGCGCGGGTCAGGAGCCCGCCCTGCGCGCGCGAGAAGCGGTCGATCTCCTCGGCCACGAACCCGTCGTAGTAGACGCGCCGCGCGCGCTCGATCTCCTGCTCGCGCGACCCGCCGCGCGCCTCCTCGAGCAGGCGCAGCCAGGTCGCAGCGAGCGCCGGATTCCGGAACGTCGTCCCGGGCCGCGGCGCCGGCAGGTAAAGCGCCGCCGACGCGGGCCACTCGCGCAGGAGCGGCTCGACCCGCTCGATCGTCGCGGTGATCCCGGCGACGATCGGGTACCCGCCGTCGGCGTACCCGATCGCGAACTCGAGCACGTCCTCGAGGCGCCAGGTTCCGAAGCGCTCCAACAGGAGCAGCCAACCGCCGACCGCGCCGGGAACGCACGCGGCGAGCACTCCCGTACCAGGCACGAGCGAGTGACCCTGCTCCCCGAACCAATCGATCGTCGCTGCCGCCGGCGAGACGCCCTGCGCGCAGAGGACGAGCGGCTTCCCCTCGTCGACGGCCCAGAACACGGCCGGCAGGTCGCCGCCCGGCCCGTTCAGGTGCGGCTCGACGACCTGGAGCGTGAACCCTGTCGCAACCGCCGCGTCGAAGGCGTTGCCGCCGTGCTCCAGCACCGCCATTCCCGCAGCGGACGCGAGCCAGTGCGTCGAGGCGACGGCGCCGAACGTCCCACGCAGCTCGGGCCGCGTCGTGAACGTCAAGCAAGCTCCGCCGCGTCGAGCAAGTGGGCGTCGTCGCGACCGGGGTGCACGAGGTGGCACGCGACGAAGTGACCGCGGCCGACGTCGATCAGCGGCGGCTCCTCCTCGTGCGACCGCGGCGCCGACTCGTGCTCGAGCGGACACCTCGTCCGGAACCGGCAGCCCGAAGGCGGTGCGAGCGGCGACGGGATGTCACCTTCGAGCACGATCCGCGTCCGCGTCCGCTGCACCTCCGGGTCGGGGACGACCGCGGCCGACAGCAGCGCCTGCGTGTACGGGTGCTTCGGCGACGTGAACAGCTCGGCCGTCGCGGCGAGCTCCACGATCTGGCCGAGGTACATCACGGCGACGCGGTCGCAGAGGTACTCGACGGTCGCCAGGTCGTGCGTGATGAAGAGGCACGAGAAGCCCATCCGCGCCTGGAGGTCGCGCATCAGGTTCAGGATCGCCGCCTGCACCGAGACGTCGAGTGCGGACACCGGCTCGTCCGCGACGAGGAGCGACGGCGACACGCTCAGGGCGCGCGCGAGGCCGACGCGCTGGCGCTGCCCGCCCGACAGCTCGTGCGGGTACCGGTGGCGCAGCTCCGGCCGGAGCCCGACGCGGTCGAACAGCTCGTGCACGGTCGCCTCGAGCTCCCGCCCGCGCGCAAGGCCCTGGATCCGGAGCGGCTCGCCGACGATATCGCCGCAGGTCATCCGCGGGTTGAGCGACGAGTACGGGTCCTGGAAGACGATGTGCATGTCGCGCCGCAACGGACGCAGCTCGCGCCGCGCGAGGTGGGTGATGTCGCGGCCCTTCAGGCGAACCGTCCCCGACGTCGGCTCGAGCAGTCGCACGACGCAGTTGCCGACGGTCGACTTGCCGCTCCCCGATTCGCCGACGAGGCCGAGCATCTCGCCCTCCGCGATCGAGAAGGAAACGCCGTCGACGGCGTGCACGACCGCGCCGCTGCCGAGTAGCTGCGAACCGACGCGGAAGTGCTTGACGAGGTTCTCGACCTCGAGTGTCGGCGTCCCGTTCACTCCGGCCCCGGATGGAAGCACGCGACGGTGTGCCCGCGCTCCACCTCGCGCAGCGGCGGCACCTCCGACCTCGTCTTCTCGTCGGCGCGCGGGCAGCGCTCCGCGAACGCGCACGCCTCCCACGGCCCGACGAGCGACGGGACGCGGCCCGGAATCTCGCGCAGCCGGCCCTGGTGGTCGGCGCCGCCTGGCCGCGGGATCGCGCCCATCAGCCCGACGGTGTACGGATGCTGCGGGCCCCTGAAGAGGTCCTTCACGGGCGCTTCCTCGACCTTGCGGCCGGCGTACATGACGAGCACTCGGTCGGCGATGTCGGCGACGACCCCGAGGTTGTGCGTGATCAGGACGATCGACGTCCCCAGCCGCTCGCGGATGTCGCGCATCAGGTCGAGGATCCCGGCCTGGATCGTGACGTCGAGAGCCGTCGTCGGCTCGTCGGCGACGAGCACCTTCGGGTCGCACGCGAGGGCCATCGCGATCATCACCCGCTGGCGCATCCCGCCGGAGAGCTGGTGCGGGTACTCGTTCACGCGCCGGTCGGGAGCCGGGATCCGCACCAGCTCGAGCAGCTCGACCGCCCGCCTCTCGGCCGCGCGCCGCGTCAGCCCGAGGTGCCGGCGGAGCACCTCGGCGATCTGACGGCCGACGCGGAACGACGGGTTGAGCGACGTCATCGGCTCCTGGAACACGAACGCGATCTCGCGCCCGCGCACGCGGCGGACGCGCGAAGCCGGCGCGGTCAAGAGATCGTGGCCGTCGAACTGCGCGCGGCCGCTGACGTGCGCGCTCGGCGGCAAGAGCCGCAGGAGGCTCATCAGGCTGACGCTCTTGCCGCACCCCGACTCGCCGACGACCGCGAGCACCTCGTGCTCGTCGAGCGTGAACGAGAGCGCGTCGACCGCCTGAACGGTCCCGTCGTCGGTCTCGAACCGCACCGAAAGGTCCTCGACGTCGAGGACGCGGGTCAACGAGTCGTGCGAGGGTCGAGGACGTCGCGCAGGCCGTCGCCGAGCAGGTTGAACGACAGCGAGCAGAGGAAGATCGCCATGCCCGGGTAGAACGCGAGCCGCGGCGCCTCGCCGAGGTAGTCCTTCGCGTCGGAGAGCATCACGCCCCACGATGTCGCGGGCGACTGGACGCCGAGGCCGAGGAACGAGAGGACGGCCTCGCCGATGATCGCGGCCGGGATCGTCACCGTCGCCTGGACGATCAGCGTCGAAAGCATGTTCGGCAGCACATGCCGCCGGAGGATCCGGACGTCGCTCGCGCCGTTCGCGATCGCCGCGCGCACGTAATCCTCCTCGCGCAGCGAGAGCGCCTCGCCGCGCGAGATGCGGATCAGCGCGGGAGCGGCTCCGATTGCAAGCGCGATCGTCGCGTTCCGCAGCGAGGGGCCGAGGATCGCCGCGAGCGCTACCGCGATGATCAGGAACGGGAACGCGAGCATCACGTCGGTCAGGCGCGCGATCACCGGGTCGATCCACCCGCGGTAGTAGCCCGCGGCAAGGCCGATCGGGACGGCGATCGCCATCGCGAGCAGCGTCGCGAAGACGCCCGCCTGGATCGACGCGCGCGAGCCCCAGACGATGCGGGAGAAGACGTCGCGGCCGAGCTCGTCGGTGCCGAGCAGGTGCTCTGGGGACGGCTTCGCGAGGATCTGGCTGAAGTCGGAGGCGTCCGGCGCGTACGGCGCGACAACCGGCGCGAAGATCGCGACGACGATGAACGCGAGCGCGACGACCAGCCCGGCGACCGCGAACGGCCGGCGCAGGAAGCGCTTGCGGACCAGCCGGCGCCGCCGCGCGCGCCCGGTGAGCTCGATCGAGACGGAGGGGTCGATGGCGCTCATTGGCCAATCTGCCGTTGGACGCTCATGCGGGCTTGCTCGAGACGCGGATGCGCGGGTTGAGGACGGAGTACATGACGTCCACGGTCAGGTTGACGACGACGTAGCCGGCGGCGGCGACGAGGACGACGCCCTGCAGGAGCGTGTAGTCGCGCTGGTTGATCGCGTCGATCGTCAGCCGTCCGAACCCCGGGATGACGAAGATCTGCTCCGTGATGACCGCGCCGGAGATGAGCGCGCCGAGCTGGAGCCCGAGGACGGTCGTGACGGTGATCAGGCTGTTCCGGAGCGCGTGCTTCAGGACGACCGTCCGCTCGGGGAGCCCCTTCGCGCGTGCGGTCCGCACATAGTCTGCGCTGAGCGAACCGAGCATCGACGAGCGCATCTGCCGCATCAGCACCGCCGAGAGCCCCGTCCCGAGGACGATCGCCGGCATCAGCATGTGCTGCAGGTTCGCGGCCGGATCCTCCGAGAACGGGACGTACCCGCCTGCGGGCAGCCAGTCGAGGTGGACGGCGAAGAGGCTGATCATCATCAGCCCGAGCCAGAAGTGCGGGACGCTCAGGCCGACGAGCGCTCCGGTCGTCGCCGCATAATCCTCGGGTTTCCCCCGTCGGTAGGCCGCGATGATCCCGGCCGGCAGCCCGATCAAGGCGCCGATCAGGATCGAGAGCCCCGCCAGCTCGAGCGTGATCGGGATGCGGTCGACGATCGTCTCGGCCACCGAGAGCTCGCGTTGGTCGGTGCCGAGGTCGCCGCGGACGGCCAGCCCGGCCCAGTGCAGGTACTGGATCGGCAGCGGGTCGTCGAGGCCGTACTTGGAGCGCACGGCCGCCATCACGGCGGGATCGCGGTTCTCCGCGCCGAGTGCCGTCGCGGGGTCTCCCGGGAGCGCGCGCACCCCCAGGAAGACGAGCATGCTCGAGATGACCAGGACGACGAGGGCGGCTCCGAGCTTGGAGAGCAGGAAGCCGCCCACGTCTCGTCCTTGTTACCGCGCGCCTACTTCTTGAAGCCGGCGAACTGTGAGCGGATCAGTCCGTCGCCGTAGACCTGCACGCCGCTGACGGTTCGCGACGCGCCGACGCGGTTCACCGGGTGCCAGAGGTAGATCAGCGGCAGGTCCTTCAGCACCTGCTTGACCGCTGCCCGGTAGCTCGCGACCCGCGCCTTCGTCGTCGCCGCCTTGCGGGCGTTGTTCGTCGCGCGGTCGACGATGCCGTTGGCGTAGCCGCTCGTGTTCTGCGAGCCCTTCGAGTTGACGAATTGGTAGAAGTTGCCGTCGGGGTCGACGCGGCCGGACCAGCCGATCTGGAAGGTCTCGTAGTTGCCGGCGTCCTGACGGTTGAGCGAGGTGGTGAACTCCGTCGGCTGGAGCTCGACGTCGAACCCGATCGGCTTCACCATCGACTGGATCACCTGGCCGAGCCGTGCGGCGATCGGGTCGGTCCCGAGCATCAGCTTCACGGTCACCGGCGCCTTCGCGCCGGAACGGGCAAAGGCCGCCTTCGCCGCATTCACGTTCGCGGTCAGGTGGCACGGGAGGCCGCGAACGGCTGCGTACCACGGACTGCCGGGCGCCCACGGGAAGCAGTCGGGCTGCGTCGTCCCACCGAAGATGACCCGGTTGATCACCTTGCGGTCGAGCGCGAGCTCGAACGCCCGGCGCAGGTCGGACGAGCGCGCGATCGCGGTGCCGACGTTCTCGTACGCCTTCGTCACGCCGTTCTTGTTCCCGATGTTCAACGTGATCCCCTGGTACCCGATCGACGTCGACTTGAGGACGCGGAGCGACCTGTCGGCCGTGATCGCGCGGAGCTCGGTCGACGGAATCGCGTTCTCGACCTCGATGTCGTGCGAGCGCAGGTTCTGCGACCGCGCGGACGGGTCGGTGATGATCTTGAAGACGATCGAGTCGAGGTGCACGTTCTTGCGGCCGTAGTAGTACGGCGACTTCCCGAGCGTGATGTGGTCGCCTGCCTGCCGCTCCTTGTACATGAACGCTCCGACGCACACGGGGTTCGTCGCGAAGCGGTCGCCGAGGTCGTCGAGCGCCTTCGGCGACATCACCATCCCCGCCCGGTCGGCGAGCTGCGCCGTCAGCGGCGAGTAGCGCTCGCTGAGGTGCAGGACGACGGTGTACTTGCCGCGCGCGTCGACCGACGTGACGGGCGAGATCTCGCTCGCGCGCGTCGACCGCGGCAGCGTCTTGTGCCGGTCGAGCGACTTCTTCACGGCCGCGGCGTCGAAGGCGGTCCCGTCGTTGAACTTGATTCCGCGCCGGAGCGCGATCGTCACGGTCTGCTTGTCCGCGGACAGCTTCGGCAACGACGCCGCGAGCTGCGGGACGATCTCGAGCTTCCGGTTCAGGTCGTAGAGCTTCTCGCACATGTGAATGAAGACGATGCGGCCGACGAACGTCCGCGCGAGCGTCGGGTCGAGCGCGTCGGGGTCTGACTCGAGCCCGATCGTGAGGGTGCCGCCGTTCTTCAGCGGCGGCGCGGCCGAGGTGGCGGCGGTCGCGGCAGTCGCTGCCACGGCGAGCGCAGCGACGACGAGGAGCGCGCTATGGGCGCGAAAACGTTTCATCCGGATCCCCCTGACGTGATGGCTGCGTTCCGTTTCCTCCGTGGTGACGCATCGAGATGAGTACGTGACGGCGGCAGACTCTAGATTGGATCCATTGTTTCGTCAAATGGATACAACCATGCTATCGTCGCGAGCCGTGACCGCGGGGGAGGCACTGGTCGACCGGCTGGCGGCGGCTATCCATGCGCGCGTCCTCGCCGGGGACATCCCGACCGGCTCGCGCCTGCGCCAGGAGACGCTCGCGACCGAGTTCGGCGTGTCGCGCACCCCCGTCCGCGAGGCGCTCCGCAAGCTCCAGGCGGACGGCGTGGTCGAGCTGGAGCCGAACCGCGGCGCCGTCGTCCGCGGGCCGAGCGGGCGCGAGGTGCGCGAGGCGTACGAGGTGCGCGCCGAACTCGAGGGGCTCGCGGCGGCGCTCGCCGCGACGCGGATCCGCGACGACGAGGTCCGGCGGCTGCACGACGCGCAGGGAATGTTCCGTCGCTCGGTGAAGGCGCTTCTGACGTGGAAGAGCCGGCGGCGCGACGGAGATGCGCCGCCGGCCGAGGTGCACGAGGAGTGGATCCGCGGCAACGACGTCTTCCACCTCGCGATCCACGAGGCCGCGGGCAACGAGCGGCTCCAGTCGACGCTCTCCGACCTCCACGTCAGCTTCCCGCGCGACCTCAGCTGGATCGTGCTCGGCGAGAGCTCCCGGCTGCTGGAGGAGAACGTCGCGCAGCACAACGCGATCCTCGACGCGATCGAGCGACACGACGCGCCGCAGGCGCGGCGGCTGATGAAGGAGCACGTCCTGCGCGCGGGCGAGCTCGTCGTGCGCCGCTTCGAGCAGCGCACGGCGTAGCCCGCGTCGCTAGTTGCCGTTCGGATTCAGCAGCGCCGCCTTTCCCTCGAAGGCGAAGAACAGCAGGTCCACCATCCGGAACGTGGTGTTGTTCGGGCCGAGCGTGGGACGGAATGCCGGATCGCGCACGATCGAGAACTTGCTGCCCTGCATCGCGCGGTGGAACGTCTCCGCGACGATCCGTGCCCCGACGCCGCCGAGCTTGCCCCCGTTGAGCTCCGCCTCGCGCAGGGTGTAGAACCACAGCGGCGTGTTCGCTAGCAGCGCGTTCCGCTGTGTCGTGTCGAGCGCCGCGAGGCTGGCGCCGCCGTTGCCGTTCCGGATCTGCGCGTTGGTCAGCTTCGTGAGGGTGACGCCCTTGCTCTTCAGGAACGTCGCCATCTGCTGGCCCGTCGCCAGCTTGACCATGTTCGCGCGCAGCAGGTTGCGGAAGGCCAGGTTCTTCCGCGGGTTGGGGTCGGTGACGGGCAGGTTGCGCAGCGGGTTGACGAGCCTCGTGTCGAGCTTCATCGCTCGGTTGAAGATCCCCGTGGGGACGACGAGCGCGGGCGGCGCCGGCGAGAGCTGCCCGAAGTTGTAGAGCCGGCGGAAGTCGGCGATCCAGATGCTCGGGATCCCGCCGCTGACCCCGCCGCTGAGCTGGGAGAAGTCGAACAGGTCCTGCAGGCTCGCGTTCGGGAAGTGCTTGTTCCAGCTGTAGGTCCCGGCGACCATGCTGTGACCGAGCCTGAACGCGGCGACCGAGAACTCGATCGGCATCGTCGGCACGGCTGTGGGCGACGCGCCGACCTCGAACGCCTTCCGACCCTGGTTGAACACGTTCGTCACCACGGCCGGCGCGCAGATCCGCGGCAGGTAGTCGTTCCGGATCATCCACTGGTAGTGCTTCGTGACGATCTTCCTCGCCTCGGTGAAGCGCTGCGCGGCCGGGACCGAGGCGGGAAGCGTGTCGACGACGCGGTTGTGGAACCTGATCATCGCCAGGTGCGTCTGCGCGACGGCCAGGTTCTCGTCGTTGCGCTTGTCGGGGATGATCGCCTTGCCGGGCGTCCCCGACGCGCCCTCGCGCGGCAGGTCGAAGCCCGTGGTCGCGTTCGGGCCACCACCCACGGCCGCACCCATCTTCAGGTGCAGCCCGTCTGCGGCATAGAACTTCGCCGACCCGGCGTCCTGTGGCCCGGCGCCGTACAGCGAGTCGAGATCGAGGCTCGGCGAGCGCGACTGGACGAGGTCGGCGGGCGAGATGTCGGCGCCCTCCATCAGCCCGCTCTTGTCGAACGTCAGGTCGTGGTCGATGAACTGGCCGAGGTAGGTGTACCCGGCCGGGACGGCCCCGGGCGAGACGTTGACGACCGTCATCGCCTCCGCGATCTTCCTACGGTTCGGCTCGCCGAGTTGCTTCCCGACCCCTTTCGGCCCCAGCCGCGAGAACCGGAAAGGCGGCGCCGCCGCGGCCGTCGTCGCCGCCGACAGCTGGCGACCGCCGAGCGCCTCGCCGAGGAGCCCCTCGCCGATGACGTAGTAGCTCTCCGAACCGTGACGTTCTTCCACCGGGCACATCCCTCCTGTAGCGAACGAATACGAGGCGTGCCGCGGCGCCAGGGCGGAGCCAACCATCCGCGTGGGACGAAGTCAACGTGGGGTCAGAGGAGCAGGCCCATCACGACCGAGTCCCAGAGCTCGCCGTTCGCGCGACGGTAGTGCTTGACGCGGCGCCCTTCTTCGACGAAGCCGCACTTCCGGTAGAGGGCGAGGCCGGCGGCGTTGTGCGGGAAGACCTCGAGGCTGAGCTTGTGCAGCCCGTCGCGGCGCGAGCGCTGGATCGCCGCGTTCAGGAGCGCCGACCCGACGCCGCGCCCGCGCCACTCCCGCTCGACGAGCATCCCGATCTCCCCGACGCCGCGCCGCGCCTCGAGGTGGAGCGTGCCGACGATCGCACGGTCGGCGACCGCGACGAGGTGGCCGCCGATCGAGGCGGCGAACTCGGCCGTGCGGGCGTCGACGTCGACCGGCGGCTCGGTCGCGATCCCGTCGCGCTCCTCGGCAACGGCGGCAAACAACGCCGCGATCGCCCGCGCGTCCTCCGCCCGCGCGCGGCGGACCTTGAACGGGGTCAACCCGCGCCGCGGTTCGTCGTGCCGCGATAGACCTGGGCGGCGGCCTCGTGGAAGCCGCGCGGCGCGCCCGCGGCCTCGAACGTGGCGGCGATCTCCTCCATCTCGCCGACCCAGCGCCAGCCCTTCGCGTCGGCGGACCTGCGCGCGCGCTCCCACCGCTCGTCGAGGAGCGGCACCGACTCGGCCCACTCCGCGAGGAGCGGCTCCTCGACGCCCTCGGCCCGCGCGACGTCACGGATCGCGAGCAGCATCGCGGCCGTCCCCTTTGTCCAGGCGGCATACGTCATCTTCAGCGCCGAGGCTGCGCCGACGCCCCCCTCGAGGACGCGCGGCTGGACGGGCGAGCCGTCGAAGAGCGCGGCTACCCGGGGCGCGTCGTCGCCTGAGAGGTAGAGCCGCGGGTCGGGCGGCCCGCCGACGATGCCGCCGTCGACGCAGCGCCCGACGGCCGCGGCGACGCCGCGCGCGGTCGCCGGCGAGACCGCGTTCGCGTCGACGTACACGCCGCCGATCTCGCCGACGGAGCGAGCAACGTCGAGCGCCGCGTGCGGCGGGCAGACCGAGACGATCGTCTCGCACTCGGCCGCGAGCGCGGCGACGGATCCCACGTCGCGCAGCCCCGCCTCCTCGGCGCGCCCGCGCGTCGCGTCGCTCCGGCCGTCGGACGCCCACGCCACCTCGTGCCCCTGCGAGCGCAGCGCCGCCGCGATCGTCGCGCCCATCTCGCCGGGATGCAGGAGCCCGATCAGCGGGCCGGGGCGAAGTCGGCGCCGACATGACTGAGGATCGTCGTGAGCAACTCGAAGCTCGAGAGCACGTGCTCGCGCGCGAGCGTGCGCGCGCCCGCGGGCGAGCCCGCGGCGAGCGCCTGCCGGATCGCCCGGTGCTCCTCGACGTTGCGCTCGTACAGCCGGTCGACGGACTCGTCGCCGGGCGCCCAAACGGCGGGGCCCGAGAATGTGCGCCGCGCCGACTTCGCCGCGCGGGCGACGAACGGCGCATCGGCGACGCGGTAGATGACGTCGTGGAAGGCGTGGTTCGCCCGCACCCAGTCGCTCGTCAGCCGCCGCCGGTCGCCGCCCGGCTCTCGCGCGCGCAACTCCCGCACCAGCCGCTCGAACCGCCGCTCGGCGGTGCCGAGCTCGGCGAGCGCCTCGTCCGTCATCTTCGTCGCGGCGAGCTCCGTGGCGAGCGCCTCGAGCTCCGCGCGTACGAGAAACGCCTCGTACAGCTCGTTGCGCGACAGCGTCCGCACGCGGACGCCGCGGTTCGGCACGAACGAGACGAGACCCAGCGCCGCCAGCCGCCGCAGTGCCTCGCGAACGGGAGTTCGCGAGACGCCGAACCGCTCCGAGAGCTGCTCCTGCCGCAACACCGACCCCGGCGCCAGCTCACCGGAGACGATCGCCTCCTCGATCAGGCCCGCGATGTCGTCGGCCTTGGTGGACTCGAGCGTCACGGCAGGCGGTCGTACGCGACCAGCGTCGTGAACTCGACCAGCTCCTCTCCGAGCGCGACCCGCGCGAAGACATCCTTCGCCTCCGCCCCAGCCTCCACGCGGTCGATTGCCTCGCGGACGCGCGGCTCGTCGAAGCGGCCGTTACGCAGCCACGACCAGACCTGCGCGCGCGAGATTTCCGCGGTCGCCATGTCCTCCATCAGGTTGTCGATCGCAGCGGCGCCGGTCCCGTCGAGCCAGGCGTCGAGGTAGCGCACGCCGACGGAGACGTTCGTGCGCAGGCCTTCCTCGGTGACGTCGCCGCCGGGGACGTCGAAGTCGAGCAGCTGCTGCTCGGTCACCTCCACGTCCTCGCGCGGCCGGTCGAGCTGGTGCTCACGCTCGAACTGGGCGAGCGCGACCGGAACGAGGTCGGGATGCGCCACCCAGGTGCCGTCGAAGCCGTCCCCGGCCTCCCGCCGCTTGTCCTCGGTCACCTTCGCAAGCGCGACCTCGTTCACCTCCGGATCGCGGCGCGAGGGGATGAACGCCGCCATGCCGCCGAGCGCGTGCGCGCCGCGCGCGTGGCACGTCTTCACGAGGAGCTCCGTGTACGCACGCATGAACGGCACCGTCATCGTCACCTGCGAGCGATCGGGAAGCACCGCGCCCGTCTTCTTGATGCACGAGAAGATGTAGTCCCAGCGCCCGGCGTTGAGACCGATCGAGCGCTCGCGCAGCTCGTACAGGATCGCGTCCATCTCGAACGCGGCGGGGATCGTCTCGATCAGCACCGTCGCGCGGATCGAGCCGCGCGGCAGATCGAGCCACTCCTCGGCGAGGCGGCACGCGTCGTTCCAGAGCCGTGCCTCGACGTGGCTCTCGAGCTTCGGGAAGTAGAAGTACGGACCCGTCCCGCGCTCGAGTTGCTCGCGCGCGTTGTGGAAGACGGTGAGCCCGAAGTCGAAGAGGCTCGCGCTGATCGGCTCGCCGTCGACCTCGTGGTGGCGCTCGACGAGGTGCCAGCCGCGCGGGCGGATCAGGAGCGTCGCGATCTCCTCGTTCAGGCGGTAGCTCTTGGCCGCCGTCTCGAGCGAGATCGTCCGGCGGACCGCGTCGTGGACGTTGCGCTGGCCGTCGACGACGTTCTCCCAGGTCGGCGAGCACGCGTCCTCGAAGTCGGCCATGAAGACCTTCGCGCCCGAGTTCAGCGCGTTGATCATCATCTTCCGCTCGACCGGGCCGGTGATCTCGACGCGCCGGTCGACGAGGTCGGGCGGCGGCGGCGCGACCGCGAACTCCTCCGGCGCGCGGACGAAGGTGCCGGGCGTCCGCTCGCGGCGCAGGTCGAGGACGCGCCGCCGCTCGACCCGCAACTCGCGGTGGAGGCGCTCGACGAACGCGAGCGCCTCCCGCGACAGGACGTCGACCTCGCGTGCGACGGTCAGAACTGCGCCTCCTCGGTCGAGCCCGCGAGCGCGAGCGTCGAAGCGTCCTTCGACAGGGCCTGCACGACGCGATCGAAGTAGCCGGCGCCGACCTCGCGCTGGTGCTTGGTGGCGGTGTAGCCGTCGTCCTCCATCGCGAACTCGGCCTGCTGGAGCTCCACGTACGCAGGCATACCACGACCGCGGTAGCCGCGCGCGAGCTCGAACATGCCGGCGTTCAGCGAGTGGAACCC
>DATHAE010000170.1:0-15930 GCA_035296805.1 Gaiellaceae bacterium
ACCAGTCGTCGTAGTAGGGCGCGCGGAGGTCGTAGTACTGCTTCATCAAGCGGGCGTGCCGACGCGGATGCGGTTCCCGTCGGGATCGACGAGCTCGAGCTCGCGCATGTTCCACGGTGCGGTCTCGGGCACGACGCCGAATTCGGCACCGACCGCGTCGACGTCGTCGACCTCGAGGTAGACGAGCGTGTTCGGCCGCGCGTCGCCTTTGTGCTCCGAGAGGAAGAGCCGTGCCTCGCCGCGGCGGACCGATACGAAGAGCGGCAGTCCCGGCTCGAAGCGGTGGTCGAACTCGAAGGTGAACCCGAGCCGCGCGTACCACTCGGTCGAGGCGCGGGCGTCGGCGACGCCGAGGAACGGCGTCGCCGTGGCGCGCCCGCGGTCGAGGTCGCGCGTGTACGCCTCGAGCGAGCGTGCGTACCGGTGGACGTCCGGGGCGTCGATCCGCGTTCGGGCGAGGTGCAGGACGTCGACGAGCGCCTCGCGGTCGCGTCCGGCGGTTGCGAGCGCGAAGGCGCGGAACAGGCGCAGGGCGGCGTGGTCGGGGAAGCGGGAGACGCCGTCGCCGAGGACTGCGAGCGCGTCGGCGACTCGGGCGGCGTTCCGTAGCGAGCTGCCGAGCTGGAGCAGCGCCGCCGGGACGAGCTCGTCGGGTAGGCCGAGCTCGAGCGCGCGCTCGTAGTGCGGAATCGCTTCGACCTCACGGCCGGCGCTGTCGTGCTCCGATCCGATCTCGTACTCGCGACGCGCGTCGTCCACGCTCCTAGAGTACGGCGGTGCTTCCGCTCGAGTCGGTGCCGAACTTCTCGGAGGGCCGCGACCGAGGGACGATCGACGCGATCGGGGACGCGCTCGGCGAGCACGCGCGCATCCTCGACCTGCACGTCGACGACGACCACAACCGCTGCGTCTTTACGGTCGTCGGTGACGACGCGGCGCTCGTCGAGGCGCTCGTCGCGGCTGTTGCGGTCGCGCGCGAACGGATCGACCTTCGCCGGCACGACGGCGCCCATCCGCGAATCGGCGCCGCCGACGTGGTGCCGTTCGTCCCGATCCGCCCGGACGATTTCGGGCGCGCCCGCGCCGCCGCGCTCGAGGTGGGACGGCGCGTCGGCGAGGTCGGGCTGCCGGTCTTCGTGTACGCGCCCCCCGAGCGAGGGCCTGCGTTCTACCGTCGCGGCGACGTCGCTGAGTTGCAACGACGGATCGACGCGGGCGAGCTCGAGCCGGATTTCGGGCCGCGGAGGCTCGACCCGGCGGCCGGAGGCGTGATCGTCGGCGCGCGGCGGCCGCTCGTCGCGTTCAACGTCAACCTGCGCGGGTCGCTCGAGGTCGCGCGCGAGCTCGCGGCGCTCGTTCGCGAGCGCGGAGGCGGGTTCCCCGGCGTGCGCGCGCTCGGGCTCGACCTTCCGCGCGCAGGCGTCGTTCAGGTGTCGATGAACGTGGAGGACTGGGAGGCGGCGGCGTTGCACGAGATCGTCGAGCGGATCGCGGACGAGGCGGCGGCGCGGGGCGCGGAGGTGCTGGGGTCGGAGATCGTGGGTCTGATGCCGGCGGGCGCCGCCGCGGCCGCGGCGGGCGCGATGCTCCGGATCGATGGGTTCGACGCCTCGCGCGTGCTCGAGTTGCGACTCCTCGAGTGACCGCGGAGCGCGCTGTCGTCGGACCGGCGACCGAGCGACCGCGCGCTGGTCCTCGCCGACCAGGCGATTCCGCGAGCACGGGCGAGGCGGAATCTTCGGGCGCCGGTCGTCGGGAGCGAGCCTTGGCGGCGGTCCGGCACGAACGAGGGGAGGCGGCGCCCGCCGGAGCCCGGGTGCGGCACGACGCCGAAACACTCTTGCTGCGTTCCCGAAAGGCGGGCGACGCAGGCGCCGCCCGTTGAAGCGCCGTGCAGCGACCGCCGAGACGCAACCGCGCACGCGGCGGAAGAGGAAGTACACAATTGTTGCGAAGGACACCTTGCGCCGAACCCTGTCCGACGGCGACGATGATGGCGGGTGGCGGGTGGACGATTCCCCACCCAGGGTGGGGCGTCCAGCGGAAAAGCGCGCTCCCCGCGCGAAGCTAGACTCGGCGGTGTGATCGGGGCCCTCGCCCTCACCGGCGACGACCTCACCGTCGACGACGTCTGGGCGGTGGCCGTCGAGGGGGCGCAGGCGTCCCTCGATGACGGCGTTCGCGGACGGATGGACGCCGCGTGCGAGGTCGTCGAACGTGCCGCGCACGGGTCGCGCGAGCACACCTACGGCGTCAACACCGGGTTCGGACGCTTCGTCGCGCGTTCGATTCCCGAGGAGCTGACGGAGGAGCTGCAGCTGCGGCTCCTCCGGTCGCACGCGTGTGGCGTCGGCGAGCCCTACCCGACGGAGGTCGTGCGGGCCGCGATGCTTCTCCGCGCGAACGCGCTCGCGAAGGGAAGCTCGGGCGCGCGCATCGAGACGGTGGAGCTCCTCGTCGAGTGCCTGAACCGCGCCGTCCTTCCGCGCGTTCCCGCGCGCGGCTCCGTCGGCGCGTCAGGGGACCTCGCGCCGCTCGCGCACCTCGCGCTGCCACTGGTGGGCGAGGGCGACGCCTGGGTCGACGGCGAGCTTCTCGACGGAGCAGCGGCGCTCGCGCAGGTTGGACTAGCGCCCGTCCGGCTGCGGGCGAAGGAGGGGCTGTCGCTGATCAACGGGACGCAGTTCATGGCGGCGCAGGGCGCACTCGGGGTCGCGCGGGCGCGGCGACTCGCGAAGGCCGCGGACTGCGCGTGCGCGCTCTCGCTCGAAGCCCTCCAGGGATCGCGGAACTCGTTCATCCCGCAGGTGCACGCGCTGCGGCCGCTCCGCGGCCAGGGCGTCGCAGCCGCGAACGTGCTGCGCCTGCTGGAGGGATCGGCGATCAACGAGGCCCACCGATGGTGCGACAAGGTTCAGGACGCGTACTCGCTGCGGTGTGCGCCGCAGGTGCACGGCGCCGCGCGCGATCTGCTCGACTACGTCGAGTACACGGTCTCGACCGAGTTGAACGCCGCGACCGACAACCCGCTCGTGCTCGTCGACGACGGCATGCTCGTGTCGGCCGGAAACTTCCACGGCCAGCCGCTCGCTTTCGCGCTCGACGCGCTGGCGATGGCGGTGTCAGAGCTCGCAAGCATCTCCGAGCGCCGCGTGGAGCGACTCGTCAACCCGAACCTGAGTGACGGCCTGCCGGCGTTCCTGACCACCGACGGCGGGCTGAACAGCGGCTTCATGATCCCGCAGTACGTCGCCGCGTCGCTCGTCTCCGAGAACAAGTCGTTGTGCCACCCCGCGTCCGTCGACTCGATCCCCACGAGCGCGGGTCAGGAGGATCACGTCTCGATGGGGAACGCGTCCGGACTCAAGGCGTGGCAGGTGCTCGCGAATTCGGAGCGCGCGCTCGCGATCGAGCTGCTCGCGGCGGCGCAGGCGGTCGAGTTCCTCGCGCCGCTCGAGCCCGGCGTGGGCGCGCGTGCGACCCACCGATTCGTCCGGTCGCTGTCACCCCGGCTGCGCGACGACCGGCCGCTCGCGCGCGACATCGAGGCCGTGGCTGCGTCGGTCCGCGACGGGACGCTCGTCGCCGCCGTCGAGGCTGACGTCGGGGAACTGGGATGACGGAGCAGGACCCGAAGCGCCTCCGCTGGTCGCTACCGGAATCGCCGCCGCCCCCGCGTCCGTACCGCGACACGGCAGCCCTGTACGGCGTGCTCGCCGTCGTCATCGTCCTCGTCGCCTGGCTCACCGGCGGTGGACTCGGCAAAGCCGTCGCGATCGCCGCCGTTTTCTTCCTGGTCGCGACGGCGTGGAGCTTCTGGCAATGGCGGGGGCGCCTCCGACGCGCCAAGCTCGACGCGGACGCTCGACGCGATCGCGTCGAAGAGCGCGCGCCGTGACGACGGCTGCGTCGCTCGATTCCGTTGTCGAAGCGCTGTGCGGCGACCTCGCCTCGGTCCGCGCGCCGCGCGGACGCGAGCTGAACGCGCGCTCGTGGTCGACCGAGGCGCCGCTCCGGATGCTGCTCAACAACCTCGATCCAGACGTCGCGGAACGGCCGGAGGAGCTCGTCGTCTACGGTGGCTCGGGCCGCGCCGCGCGGTCGCACGAGGCGCTCAGGGCGATCGTGCGGACGCTGCTGCGCCTGGGAGGCGACGAGACGCTGCTCGTCCAAAGCGGCAAGCCCGTCGGCGTCTTCCGGACGCATCCGGGGGCACCGCGCGTACTGATCGCGAACTCGTTGCTCGTGCCGAGGTGGGCGACGTGGGACGAGTTCCGGCGGCTCGAGGCCGAGGGGCTGACGATGTTCGGCCAGATGACCGCCGGCTCGTGGATCTACATCGGGACGCAGGGGATCCTCCAGGGCACCTACCAGACGTTCGCGGCGGCGGCGCAGAAGCACTTCGGCACCGCCGATCTGAGCGGCCGCACGATTCTCACCGCCGGTCTCGGAGGGATGGGCGGCGCTCAGCCCCTGGCCGCGACGCTCGCGGGTGGCGTGATCTTGTGCGTCGAGGTCGATCCCGCTCGGATCGAGCGGCGACTCGAGACGCGCTATCTCGACGAGGCGACCGACTCACTCGACGACGCACTGGCCCGCGTCCGGTCGGCGGCGTCGGAGGGACGGCCGCTGAGCGTCGGACTGCTCGGCAACGCCGCCGAGATCGTGCCGGAATTGTCACAAAAGCGTGAATTCTTCGACCTCGTCACCGACCAGACGGCGGCGCACGATCCGTTGACGGGATATGTCCCATCCGGCCTGACTGTGGGCGAAGCCGCATCATTACGTGGTTCCGACCCCGCTGAGTACGTTCGCCGCGCCCGCGCGTCGATCGTCCGCCACGTCGAGGCGCTGCTTGCGTACGTCCGCCTCGGCAGCTACGTCTTCGACTATGGCAACAACTTGCGAGGTGAGGCCCGTGAAGCTGGCGTAGTCGACGCGTTCACATACCCGGGCTTTGTCCCGGCCTATATCCGGCCGCTCTTCTGCCGCGGCATCGGCCCGTTTCGTTGGGTCGCGCTGTCGGGTGACGCGGGCGACATCGCGGTGATCGACGCTGCGCTGCGCGAGCTCTTCCCGGGCGACGAGCTCCTGCAGCGGTGGCTCGACCTCGCGCCGTCCCGCGTGTCATTCCAGGGGCTACCCGCTCGGATCTGCTGGCTGGGGTACGGGGATCGCGCGCGCGCCGGGCTCGCGATCAACGACCTCGTCGCCTCCGGGCGCGTGCGCGCGCCGGTGGTGATCGGCCGCGATCACCTCGATGCCGGCTCCGTCGCTTCGCCCTACCGCGAGACGGAGGCGATGCGCGACGGCTCTGACGCGATCGCGGACTGGCCGATCCTGAACGCACTCCTCAACACGGCTGCCGGTGCGACATGGGTCAGCGTGCACCACGGCGGCGGCGTCGGGATCGGCAACTCGATCCACGCGGGGATGGTCGTCGTCGCCGACGGCACGGACGACGCCGCCGAGCGCCTGGAGCGGGTGCTCGCGACCGATCCGGGGACGGGCGTGATGCGTCACGTCGACGCGGGGTACGTGGAGGCTATCGCCGCCGCGGGTGAGCACGGCCTCGACCTGCCGCTCCCGCCGTCGGCGGAGTAGGGCGCTCGCTGGCGCGCCTGCTCGTCCGCGACCTCGCCCAGGCCGCAACGCCGACTCCGGCCCGCGTGCCGGGACCGCGGCGCGGGCGCGCCCTCCGCGACGTGCTCGTCCTCGAGGATGCGTACGTCCTCTGCGACGGCGAGCGGATCGAGGCCGCGGGGCGCATGCGCGACCTCGGGCCGCTCGGCGGCGACGTCGAGGAGGTCGACGGGCGCGGGCTCTGCGCGGTCCCGGGTCTCGTCGACTGTCACACGCACCCCGTGTGGGGCGGCGATCGGGTCGAGGAGTTCACGCTGCGCGCCCAGGGCGCGACGTACGAAGAGTTGCACGCCCGCGGCGGAGGGATCGCGCGAACGGTCGACGCGACGCGCGCCCTCGACGACGCGGCGCTACGGGTGCGCGTCGAGCGCCACGCGCGGTGGATGCTGCGTCACGGCACGACGGCCTGGGAAGGCAAGTCGGGCTACGGCCTCGACCGCGACACGGAGCTCGCGTCGCTGCGCGCGATCCGAGACGCGGGCGGATCGCCGACGTGGCTCGGCGCGCACGCCGTCCCGCCCGAGTTCGCCGACGCGGACGCGTACCTCGAGTTCGTCCTTTCCGGAGTGCTGCCGGAGGCGGCGAAGGTCGCCGACGCGGCCGACGTCTTCCTCGAGCGCGGCGCATTCGACGCCACGCAGGCACGCCGCTACCTCCGCGCGTGCGCCGACGTCGGCCTCGCGTTGCGCCTGCACGGCGACCAGTTCACGGAGTCGGGTGCGATTCCGCTCGCCGTCGAGCTCCGTGCGCGTTCGGTCGACCATCTCGAGGCAACGAGCGATCCAGGCATCCGCGCGCTTGCCGCGAGCGACGTCGTAGGCGTGCTGCTTCCCGCCAGCGCGCTCTTCCTCGACCGGCCGATGCCCCCTGCGCGCGCGCTCGTCGAGGCCGGTGCCGCGATCGCGCTCGCGACGGATTTCAACCCGGGCAGCGCGTTCACGACGAGTCTCCCGCTCGTCGCGTCGCTCGCGTGCACGCAACTGAAGCTCTCGCCGGCCGAGGCTTTGACGGCTATGACGGTCAACGCCGCGCACGTCCTCGGCCGCAACGCTGCGGGAACGCTCGCGCCTGGAGCGCCGGCGGACGTCGTGCTGCTCGACGCGTCCGACTGGCGCTATCTCGCCTACCACCTCGGCGGCGACATCGTGCGAACGGTCGTCGCAGCGGGCCGCCTCGTCCGTCTAGGCTGAAGGCGTGCCGACGAGGAAGCAGCGTCGCCGTCGCCGGAAGTCGTTCCGGCACGAGTACGAGTACGTCCTCGTCGACGAGGACGGCAACGAGGTCGAGGCCGACGAGGAAGAGCCCGCGCCGGTGAAAGGCGCCGCCAAGGTCGCGAACAAGGACGCGACGAACGCGACGACCAAGGAGTCCCGCACGAAAAACCGTGCGACGACGCGCGCCGGCCGAGTCATCCAGCCGCCGTCCTGGCGCCGCGTCGGCCGCCGCGGGCTGATCTTCGCGCCGCTGATGTTCGTCGCGATCTCGCTTCTCGACCACGACCAGCCGCTCGCGTTCTACGCCGTGCAGACGCTCGTGCTGCTCGCGTTCTTCCTGCCCTTCAATTACGTGATGGACGTCGTCCAGTACCGCATGTACATCAAGCGGACAGGAGCCGCGGCGGCGACGCCGGACGCAAAGCGTCCGAGTGGGAAGCGTCAGGCGGCGCCGCGCTCGCCGCGGTAGTGGCCGTCGCCGGGCCACGGCGCGAGCATCAGCAGCACACGGGCCCCCTCCTCGCTCGCGACCGCGTGCCGCTCGTCGGGAGCGAACCGGAACAGCGCCCCGCGCGAAGCCTCGTACGACCGACCGTCGGCGCTGACCCGGACGGTGCCGTCGAGCACGGTCAGCCACGCGTTCTCCTTCACCTGGTGGTCGCCGAGCTCCTGCCCCGGCTGAAGGACGATCAGGACCGCCCGCGCGCCGTCGTCCTGATGAAGGACGACGGGATCGCGCGTCCCCTGGGGTGCCGCGATCGTCAACAGGTCCCACCGCTCCACAGCGGTCGTTTTCCGCGGCCGGAGCGGATCGAAACGCGCGGCTAGACTCGCGCAGAATGCCGCTCGTCGTCGACCGCTTCGTGCTGGGCGCGTTTCAGTCGAACTGCTACGTGATCCGCAGCAGGCGCGGATCGACCGACGCCGTCGTCGTCGACCCCGGCGACGACCCGACGCCGCTCCGTCTCGAGCTCGCGCGGATGGGAGCGCGCGCTGCCGGCATCCTCGTGACGCACACGGACGTCGACCACATCGCCGGCGTCGGCGACCTCGCGGACGGGACCGGCGCCGAGGTGTGGGCGCCGGCGGGGGAGGTCGAGGCGCTGCGGAGCGGCGAGACCCGCGGGACGTTCCGCGTGCCGCCGCACGACCCGGCGCACGTCGTTTCGGGCGGCGACGCGATCGAGGTCGCGGGGATCCCGTTCGACGTCGTCGACGCCCCGGGCCATAGTTCTGGTCACGTCGCGTTCCATTCCGACGGCACGCTCTTCTCGGGCGACGTCCTCTTCGCGGGTTCCGTCGGCCGCGTCGACCTTCCCGGCGGCGACTGGGAGACGCTGCTCGACTCGATCCGCACGCTCCTCGACCGCTTCGGCCCCGACACGGTCGTCTACCCCGGCCACGGCGGTGCGACGACGCTCGGCCGCGAGCTCGACACGAACCCGTTCCTGCGCGACCTGCGCGCCGCCGCGGGCGAATGACGCAGCGGTTCCAAGCGCCGCGCGGCACGCACGACGTGCTGCCGTCGGACGCGCGCTGGTGGCACCTCGTGCGGACGATGGAGCAGGTCGCGGCGAACTACGGCTGGGGGCGGATCCAGACGCCGGGCTTCGAGGACACGGCGCTGTTCGCGCGGACATCCGGTGACGCCTCCGACGTCGTCCACAAGGAGATGTACACGTTCACGGACCGTGGCGACCGCTCGCTGACGCTGCGTCCGGAGGGGACGGCGCCGATCTGCCGCGCCTACCTGGAGCAGGGCATGGAGCGCCTCCCGAAGCCGGTGAAGCTGTTCACGATCGCGCCGATGTACCGCTACGGCCGCCCGGGGCGCGGAAGGCACCGCGAGCACTGGCAGTGGTCGGTCGAGGCAATCGGCTCCGACGACCCGGCGATCGACGCGGAGGTGATCCAGCTCTATGCCGAGCTCCTGCGCCGGCTCGGCGTGACGCAGTGGGAGCTGCACCTGAACTCGATCGGCGACTCGAGCTGCCGGCCCCGGTACGTCGCGCGACTCAACTCGTGGCTCGACGCGCACGCGGACGTCCTCGACGACGACGCGCGCCACAAGCGCGCGACGAGCCCGTTGCAGGTGTTCGACGTCAAGAGCGCGGCGGTCCGCGCCGCACTCGAGGAGGCGCCCAAGGTCGGCGAGTCGCTCTGCGAGGCGTGTCGCGAGCACTTCGCGGCGGTGCAGCGTTACCTCGACGTGTACGAGGTTCCGTACGTCCTCGATGCCACGCTCGTCCGCGGCCTGGACTACTACTCGCGCACGACGTTCGAGTTCATCGGCCCCGAGGAGAACGTCAACTCGACGATCGCCGGCGGCGGACGGTACGACGGGCTGATCGAGCAGATCGGCGGGCCGCCGACGCCGGGCATCGGGTTCGGCGCGGGGCTGGAGCGGCTCGTGCTCGCGCTGGAGAACGAGAACGTGACGCCGGAGGCGGCTCGGGTCGACGTGTTCATCGTCGTCGAAGGCGGCGCGAAGCGCGACCTCGTGCTGCGGACGATGGCCGACCTCCGCCGCCGTGGCGTCTCGGCCGACGCCGACTACGCGGGTCGCAGTCTCAAGGGCCAGCTGACCCAGGCGAGCCGCAGCAGGGCGCCGATGGTCGTGATCGTCGACGAGGCGCACCGCGCGCGCGTTCGTCGCGCGGGTGCCGACGAGGAGGTCGTCGGGCTCGACGACCTCGTCGCTACGCTCACGGGCCGGTGACGGCCTGGCGCGACATCCACGGCAGCGCGCTTCGCAGCGAGGACGACGGCCGTGCGGTGACGCTCGCCGGCTGGGTGGCGCGTCGCCGCGACCACGGCGGCCTCGTCTTCATCGACCTGCGCGACGAGGGCGGCGTCATGCAGCTCGTCGTGAACCCCGAGCGTGCCCCGCGGGCCGCCGAGACGGCGCACGAGCTGCGCAACGAGTTCGTGATCCAGGCCCGCGGCGCAGTCGCCCGCCGGACGTCCGACACGGTCAACCCGAACATGCCGACCGGCGACGTCGAGGTGCAGGTGGAGGAGTTGACGATCCTCAGCCGGTCGACGGCTCTCCCATTCCAGCTCGACGAGGAGGGCGTCGACGAGACGCTGCGGATCCGCTACCGCTGGCTCGACCTGCGCCGCGAGCGCCTGCAAAGGAACATCCGGACGCGCGCGAAGCTGACGTCGATCATCCGCCGCGAGATGGAGCGTGACGGCTTCGTGGACGTCGAGACGCCGATCATGGGCAAGCCGACGCCCGAGGGTGCGCGCGACTTCCTCGTCCCGACGCGCCTCCAGCCGGGTCGCTTCTTCGCGCTGCCGCAGAGCCCACAGATCTACAAGCAGCTGCTCGTGATCTCCGGCTTCGAGCGCTATTACCAGATCGCCCGCTGCTTCCGCGACGAGGATCTGCGCGCGGACCGGCTGCAGGAGCTGACGCAGCTCGACGTCGAGATGGCGTTCCCGGACGTCGAATACCTGTTCGCGCTCGTCGAGCGCATCGTCCTCGCGGTCTGGCGCGAGTGCCTCGGGATCGAGCTCGAGACGCCGTTCCCGCGCATCGCATGGGACGAGGCCGACCTCCACTACGGCTCCGACAAGCCGGACCTCCGCTTCGAGCTGGAGATCCAGGACGCAACGGCGGCTTCGCGCGGCTCGGAGTTCGGCGTCTTCGCGCAGGCGGAGGCGGTGCGGTATCTCTCGGTGCCGCGTGAGCTGTCACGCGGCGACGTGGCGAAGCTCGAGGACCTCGCGAAGGGGTGGGGCGCGAAAGGGCTCGCGTACATCGTGTTCCGCGCCGGCGGTGACGTCTCGTCGCCGATCGCGAAGTTCCTGTCGCCGGAGTTCCTCGATGCCGTCGGCTCACCCGGCACGACGGCGCTGTTCGCGGCCGGCGACGCCGCAGAGGTGTCTCGGATCCTCGGCTTCCTCCGCCTCCACCTGGGGCGCGAGCTCGGGCTCGTCGACCAGACGGCGTGGAGGTTCGCGTGGATCACCGACTTCCCGATGCTCAAGTGGGATGCCGATCTGGAGCGCTGGGACGCGGAGCACCACCCCTTCACGCGCCCGAACGAGGAGTCGCTCCCGCTGCTCGACACCGACCCGGGGAAGGCGAGGGCGATCGCCTACGACCTCGTCGGCAACGGCCTCGAGCTCGCGGGCGGGTCGTTCCGGATCCACGAGCCGAAGCTCCAGGCGAAGGTGTTCGACCTGCTCAAGATCTCCCCGGCCGACCAGCGGGAGAAGTTCGGCTTCCTGCTCGACGCGCTCGCGATGGGCGCGCCGCCACACGGCGGCATCGCGTCCGGGATCGACCGGCTCTCGATGGCCCTCCTCGACGAGCCGTACATCCGCGACACGCTCGCGTTCCCGAAGAACCAGGCCGGCGTCGACCCGATGTCGGGTGCGCCCACCGCAGTCGACCAGCCGCAACTCGACGAGCTCGGGATCGCGGTCACGGCGACCGACGAGCACGCGTGATCCGGCGGACGGTCCGGTCATACTGAAAGCCGACCCGCCGAGACCTCTGCCGCCAGTCGTGAACATGCCAACGCGTTTCGCCTCGGCCGCCGCGCCCGCAGGAGTGACGGCCGTCGCGATCGAAGAGACCGCGCATGCCTGACTCTCGCGCCTCGCGGTTCGCGTTCGAGGTGCTGTTCCTCGTCGCGCTCGCCGTCGCGGTCGTTCTCGCCGACCTGCGTCCGCTGCTCATCGCGGCGGTGATGCTGGCCGGGTGGGTGATCGTCGCGCTGCTCGAATGGGCTGCGTGGCGCGACGAGCCGCACTACGCGAGCGGGTTGCCGCCTCGCTATTACGTGCCGCAGGTGTCGCTCCCGCCGCGCCAGCCGCTGGAGCAGGTCGCGCGGTACCCGAGCGCGGAGCAGCGCGACGAGGCGCCGACCTGGATCGCGTCGGCGGCGCTGCGCGCCGAGGTGCTCGGCGCCTGGCCGGTTGCGCCGGGGACTGCAGGTGAGGACACGCAGGAGGAGGAGCCGCCGGAGCGCGCGGCGGAGGCGATGGCCGAGGTTGCCGCAGAGCCGGAGCCGGAGGTAGCCGCGGTGGAACGCGAGCCGGAGCGGGAGCCCGAGCCGGAGCGGGAGGTCGCGGCGGAGCCCGAGCCGGAACCGGAGTTGGAGGCTGAGCCCGAGCCGGTCGTGGCGGCGGCGCTCGACGATAACGTCGGTGCCGTCGACGCAGTCGGCGTCGCCGACGACGCCGACGACGCCGAGGCGCGGCAGGAGCCCGAGCCGGCGCTCGAGCCCGAGCCCGAGTCGGGGGGCGAGCCCGAGCCGGTCGTGGCGGCCGCGCTCGCCGGCGCCGTGGCCGGGGTCGGAGCGGTCGGCGCGGCCGGCGCGGTCGAGCTCGAACCTGAGGCAGCCGCGACCGCGCCTCGCCGCCGCTGGTTCTGGCAGCGCCGCGGCGACCCTGGCGTCAAGCCCGACGAGGAGACGGACCCCTCCTACGCGCTCGAGGAGGTGTCGGAGGTCGAACCCGCTCAGGTCGAGATGCCCAGCGGCGAGGTCGAGGAGGAGGCGGAGCTCGAAGGGAAGCCCGATCCGGCGCTCGAGGCGGAGCCACAGCCAGAACCAAAACCGGCGCCGGCGCTCGAGGCCGAGCCGGAGCCGGAGCCGGAGCCGGAGCCAGAACCGGCCGGCGAGCAGGCGCGCGAGGACGAGCGCGAACCGGAGCCGGAACCCGAGCCGGAGCCGGAGCCCGTGCTCGCGGTCGTCCCGGCGCCTCCACAGAGCGCGCGCCACCGGCTCGACCCGCTGGCGGAGCCCGCGGCGCGGCGCTGGCCATGGCGACGGCAGCCGGTCGACGGCCACTCGGTCGCGGACGTCCCGGCGCGGCCGACGGGCGTCCGCGAGCTTCCCGGCGGCTCGAGGCGCCGTGACGCCTGACCGTATGGGAGGCGCGTAGTCGTGGGCCCGAAGCTCCTCCAGCGGCTGATCGCGCTCGCGGCGGTCGCGCTCCTCGCGGGCGTCGTCGCGCTCGCCGCCACCTCGGCCGGGCGGGATGACGACCCGGATCTTCCGGCCCGTTCCGGCGACTACAGCGCGCGCGCCGGCTCCAGGGGCCCGGGGGCCTTCGGCAAGCGGACGGCGTGCGGCGGCGTCCTGCGCGCCGACACCGAAGGCGTCGCCCACCCCGTGCTTCCGTGCGGCGCGCGGATCTACATCAGCTACGGCGGGACGGATGTGCTCACGCAGATCGTCGACCGCGGGCCTTACGTCCCCGGGCGCGAGTTCGATCTCACAGACGCGCTCGCCCGGCGGCTCGGCCTGCGCGGCGTGCAGAACATCCGCTGGAGCTACGCGCGGGCGACGTAAACCCGCGCTACATTTGCGGCGGGTGCCCGACCCCGTTCGCGCAGCCGCGCATCCATGTAGAACCAACGCTACGTGAGAGGGAGCCCGCGTCGGGGCTAGGCGCCTTGCGTCGATGCTTCGCACGGCACCCACCTGGCTCGGCCAGGTTCACAGGGGCGCGGCAGAGTCGGCGGGGTCGGGGCACCATCTCACCCGCCGGCGGCACCACTTTTTGCGGATTTGTCACACAGGCGTGACACCTCGCGTGCGACGATTCGGTCGCACCCCTTTAGGGAGGGTGGGGGGTGGTGGGTGGGTGAACCCTCACCGTGGTCCAGGGTCCACCGAGGCTACGCTGGCCGCGTGCTCGAGCTCTTCGGCGACTCCTCTCGCGGTGCGGACTGGGCTGCCGTTCGCCTCCGCGTCGACGGTCCGCGGATCGTCGATGCCGACGCGCCCGGCCTGGACGCGGACCTCCGCGGGCTGACACTGCTCGAGGCGGCCGCGGTCGGCGGCGAGATGCTCCCCGTCGACGCGCTGGCGAACGCGATCGGACCGCACGTGCGGTCGCCGCGTGACCCGCGGCGGGTCGCGGTCGCGATGAGCGGCGGCGTCGACAGCGCCGTCGCGCTGCTGAAGGCGGACGACGGCGCGCGCGTCGGCGTCACGCTCCGCCTCTGGCTCGACCCGCGCGGCCCCGACGCCGAGCGCGCGTGTTGCTCGCCCTCCGCCGTTGTCGCCGCGCGCGAGACCTGCCACCGCCTCGGCGTCCCGCACGTGACGCTCGACCTGCGCGAGGAGTTCCGGCGCGCCGTCGTCGGCCCGTTCGTGCGCGCCTACGAGCGCGGCGAGACGCCGAACCCGTGCATCCGCTGCAACGGCGGCTTCCGCTTCGGCGAGCTGCTCGCGTTCGCGCGCCGCGTCGGCGCCGCGCGGCTCGCGACCGGCCATTACGCGCGGATCGTCGAGCGGGACGGCCGGCTCCTGCTCGCGCGCGCCGCGGACGCACAGAAGGACCAGAGCTACATGCTCGCACGGCTCGACCCGCGTTTCCTCGACCGCCTGCGGTTCCCGCTCGGCGCGCAGACGAAGGAGCAGACGCGCGACGAGGCGGCGGGCGCCGGCCTGCCGGCCGCCGGACGCGCGGAGAGCCAGGAGGCCTGCTTCCTCGCGGGCGACGACTACCGGTCGTTCCTCGAGCGCCACGGGCTCGAGGCGCAGCGCGGGCCGATCGTCGACGAGGACGGGGCCACCGTCGGGGCGCACGACGGCTACTGGCGCTTCACGCCGGGGCAGCGCCGCGGCATCGGCGTCGCGGCGGCCGAGCCGCTGTACGCGCTGGCGACGGATCGGCGGACGAACGCGGTCGTGGTCGGGCCTCGCACCTCGCTCGCCCGCACGCGCGTGGCCGCGCGCGGGCGGCTGTTCGCAACGGCGTCGCGGGTCGAGGCGAAGCTCCGCTACCGGTCGCCGGCGGTCGGCGCGACGGTCGAGCCGACGGCGCGCGGATTTCGCCTCGCGCTCGACGAGCCGGCATACGGCGTCGCCCGCGGACAGGCGGCCGTTCTCTACGACGACGACGTTGTGGTGGGGTGCGGATTGGTCACGTCCGCCGCCGCCGGGTAACCTCGGCTCGGTGCTCCTTGCTTTCTCGCCCGGCGACGCCGCGTACCTCGCGCTGTCGGTCTTCCTGCTCGCGATCGGCCTCGGCCTCGGCTGGATGTTCTTTCGGCTGGCCGTAACGTTCGACCGGCTGTCGTCGTTCATCCGGGGGACCGAGCGCGATCTCCTGCCGGTGATCACGAAGGCGGGCGGAACGGTGGACCGAGTGAACACGCAACTGGACAAGCTCGACCAGGCGACCGACAGCGCGGTCGACGCCGTCGACGCCGTCGACGAGGCAGTTCGGGCGGCGAGCTTCGCCGTCAAGCGGCCCGTGCAGAAGCTCACCGGGATCTCGGCCGGAGCCGCGCACGGGTGGGCGTCGCTGCGCACGCGCCGGAACTGGCGCGAGGCGGTCGCCGCGGCCAAGGAGGCCTCGGCGCGCCGCGAGGCCGACCTCGAAGAGGAGCTGAGGCGGATCGATGCCTGACGAGATCGCGCTCACGATCCCCGCCGACCGCGACTACCACCGGGTCGTCCACCTCGTGCTCGGCGGGCTCGCGTCGCGCCTCAACCTCACGCTCGAGACGCTCGAGGATCTCCAGCTCGCGCTCGATGCGGTGCTCGAAGAGGTCGCCGACGGCCACGAAGTGACGATGACGATGGCGCTCCACGGCGACGCGCTCGAGGCGAGGATCGGGCCCGTCGACGTCCGCGATGCGCTCGACCGCGGCGAGGAGGAGCTCGGACTTCGCCGCGTGCTCGACACGGTCGTGGACGAGGTCGACGTCGACAACGGGTTCGTGCTGCTGAAGAAGCGGGTGACGCTGAGTGGCTGAGAACGACAAGATCCTGCTCCGCCGCTACCACGAGCAGGGCGATCTGCAGGCGCGCGAGCAGCTGATCGAGCAGTACATGTCGCTCGTCCGGTCGCTGGCGCGGCGCTACAGCTACCGCGGCGAGCAACTCGACGATCTGGTGCAGATCGGCGCCATCGGCCTCATCAAGGCGATCGACCGCTTCGACCTCAACCGCGGCGTCGAGCTGACGACCTACGCGACGCCGAACATCATCGGCGAGATCAAGCGCCACTTCCGCGACCGCGGCTGGTCGGTGCGCGTCCCGCGCGGGCTGCAGGAGCTGAACGTGCAGCTCTCGAAGCTCGTCGAGCAGCTGACCGT
>DATHAE010000171.1:0-5832 GCA_035296805.1 Gaiellaceae bacterium
CATCGTCTGGCGGCTCGGCGGCAAGCGGAGCGACTACGAGATGGGACCGGGAACGACGTTCGGCTACCAGCACGACGCGCGCCGCAACGACGACGGCACGATCACGCTCTTCGACAACAGCTCGACCCCCGACGTGGCGAAGTTCTCTCGCGGCCTCGTCCTGACGCTCGACGACGAGGCGAAGACGGCGACGCTCGTCCACGCCTACATCCACCCGAAGAAGATCCTCTCGCCGCACCAGGGCGATCTGCAGGAGCTTCCCGACGGCCACGTCCTCGTCGGCTGGGGCGGCGCCTCGTGGGTGACCGAGTACACGGACGACGGGCAGGTCGTGTGGGACGGGAAGCTCGTGATCGGCGACACCTACCGCGCGTACCGCCTCCCCTGGTCGGGGCACCCGACCGACCGGCCTCGGATCGCGGTCGACGGCGGAGACGTCTACGCGAGCTGGAACGGCGCGACCGACGTCGTGTCGTGGGAGGTGCTCGCGGGCGCGGACGGCACGAGCCTGAAGAGCGTTAAAAAGGCCGACCGGTCGGGCTTCGAGACGAAGATCTCTGTCGACACGGACGAGCGCCTGCTCGCCGTGCGCGCGCTCGACGGGGCGGGCCACCCGATCGCGGGCGGCACGTCGCGCGCCCTCGAGCGCTGACCGCGCGCTACGGGCGGTCGACGCCGCACCACGCCGACTCCTCCGGCGCGTGCCCGACGAGGATGCCGCCGCTGTGGACGTTCGGGTCGGGCGGGATCAGGTCGAAGGTCTGGAGCGCGAGCGGCAGCCGCGTCGTCGACTGCATCTCGTAGGAGTGGATCCAGAAGCCCGAGAACGCGGTGATGGGCGCGAGCGGGTTGAGCTTCCGGAGCTCGCGGAAGAAGCGCTCCGACTGGTACAGCTGGTCGCGGACGATCCGGTCGTGGGAGCTCCACCAGAGCTGGAGCGGAACGCACGAGCCGGCGATCCTGCTCGCGTACGTGATCGGGCTGCGCCGCGCGAACGCGGCCGGCGCCGTCGTCGGCGAGCCGCCGATCTCCTCGCGCGCGAGCCCCTGGAGCGCGCGGCCGAAGCCGCCGTGCGTCCAGAACTGGCCGCACGCGCCGCCGCACGCGAGCTGCGGGAAGGCGCGGTACTGACGAGCGAAGTCGGTCACGGCGTCGAAGGCCGCGGCGCCCGCGAGCAGGCGCGGGTGGCGCGCGACGAGCAGCAGCGTCTCCTGGCCGCCCATGCTGCCGCCGAAGGCGTAGATCCGCGTGCGGTCGATCTGGAGCCACGGCAGCGCAAGGCGCACGATCTCCGGCATCCGCGCGAGATCCTCGATCTGACCCTCGTAGCCCCACGAGTACGGCCCGAGCCGCCGGCCCTGCCCGTCCGGGTTCACGACGACGAAGTTGCCGAGCGCGGGCAGATCGCCCCACGCGGCCGCGTTCGTGCGCCCGCTCAGCCCGCGGCCGTGCGGCGAGATGACGAGCGGCAGCGCCCCCGATGTGGCGCCGTCGTACGTCGCGGGGAGCAGCACCGTGGCGCCGCGCCGGATCCCGGCGTGCGACCGGTAGTGGATCCTGATCTCGCGCACGCTCGAAGGCGAGGCGGCATCCGACGCGCCCGAGGCGAGCGTCGCCGAGGCGGCGCCAGCGAGCGCGAATGCGAGCAGCGCTCGCAGGGATCTATGACGGGGCATGGCGAACGTCGAGGGTCAGGGTCCCGCGGAGGCCCGAGAGGTCGATCGTCCCGGTGCGCGGATTGAAGCGTGAGAACGGCCGCCCGTCCAGTGCCACCGCGCGGATCCGCGCGCCGCCGGGGAGGAACAGCCGCAGGCTGAGCGCGCGCGGCTTGCTCCGCGACGGTACCTCGACGGTCGCGCGAACGGCTCCCGCGGATGCCTCGAGCGTGTATGTCAGGGGACCGAAGCTCGTCGGCGCCGCGCGCACGGCGATCCGTTTCCCCGGCAGCAGCCACGCGGGCGGCGTCGCCGGCGCGAGCTCGAGCCCGCGAGGCCCGCCGGTGCGATCGCGCGTCTCGTGGAGGAGCGTCAGCCGGAGCGTTTCGAGGAAGGCGCCGTTCGACGTCGAGTTCGGCGGCAGGTACATCGACCGGTGCCACGCGCCGCGGAGCGGCGCCACCGACGCGCCTTCGCCGGCGACGAAGGTGCCCGGCGTCATCCCGTGCGCGAGCTGGCCGTAGAGGCTGAGGACGAGCTGGTCGGGCTCGTCGTTGTCGGCCAGGAAGCGCGAGACGTTGATCCCGTAGACCTGATCGGTCCCGGAGACGGGGAAGGCCGGCGTCTTGTAAAGCGCGAACGCGGACGCCCGCACCATCCCGAGCAGGCGCGAGCCGTGCGTCTGCATGTAGCGCCAGATGCCTCGCGCCTCGGCGCTGCCGGGCGCGAAGAGGCCCGAGGCGAGCGCGTACGGCATCACGAGGTTCCAGTAGCTCCCAGGGCGCGTCGCGGTCAGCGCCGTGTACGGGTCCTCGTCGTCGAGGAGGTTGACGGGGACGAACAGCGATCCATCCGGGAGCCGGCGCTGCGAGGCGCGGACTGCGGTGCGGAGGCCGTTTCCGAGCCGCGTCGCGAGCGCGCGGCAGCGTCTCGCGAGCGCCGGCCGGCCCGTCGCCGCCCACGCATCTCCGATCCCGCGCAGGGCCTGCCAGACGACCGCCTGCGAGTGCAGCCCGTAGACCTGGTCGGGGATGTCGGACGAGTAGCGCTCGCGGTCGAGGAGGCCGCTGCGGCTGCCGTCGATCTGCGCTCCGAGCGTCGAGACGTACCGGCGCAGCGTCGGGGTCGCGCCGCGCAGCGGCGCCGGGTCGCGCGAGAGGCGCCACTCGACGGCGAAGCCGAGCAGCTTCTCGCCCATCTTCCAGTTCGGGTACGGGACGGGGCGGCGGGTGAGCGACGTGCGCAGGATCGCGCGCGCAACCTCCTCGTGGCCGTAGGCAGCCAGGATCTCCGCGTTGTTGATCCCTTCGGGGAACGAGAACTCGTCGTACGCGTTCCCGGTCGAGTAGCGCCACGTCAGCGACAGGTTCTGGACGAGGAGCGCCCGCTCCGCGTTCGTCACGAGCGGCTCCGGGACCTCGAGCACCGCGCCCTCGGCGAGGCGTTTCTGCCAGTACGCCTCGAGCGCCGCACGCGCCGCGTCATAGGTCGCTGCATCGACGACCCGCGGCGCGCCGCGGTTCGGCCACGCGATGCGATTCGGGCCGGCGGCGAGCCGAAGCGTCCGGCCGCCCGCGACGACTCGGCCGGGGCCGTCGAGCAGGAGGTAGCTCGTCGTCGTGTTGCGCTCGCGCAGCGAGAACGACTCCTGCCCGTGACCGGCTCCCCCGGCGTCTCGGTACGCGGTCTGGAGGATCGGGAGCCAGCCGTCGGCGAGCCGTGAGCGCGTCAACCTCGCGAGGCACGAGCCGAAGGGCTCGCTCCCCGCCCACACAACGAGCCGCGGCCCGTCGGCGCGGTCGGCGAGGATCTCGCTACCGTCGGCGACGTGGAGCGCGACCGCGGCCGCGCCCTGTGCGCCGAGCGGCGTGCCAAACGGGATGTAATGGGCGCCGGTCGTCGTCAGCGGGTCGGTTCGCGCGCGGGCGAGGAAGAGCGGCGCGAGGTAACGGCGCGCGCCGGCGTACGACGGACCGCCACGCGCGCGGAGCAGTTCCTCGCCCCAGACGTCGCGTCCCGATCGCAGCGCCCGCAGGACGCGGGCCGAGTAGCCGGGGCTCGCGCGCGGCGTGCACGTCGGAGCGGCGGCAGGCGCGGCCGGCGCGGACGAGGACGACGCGGTCGCGACGAGGGCGAGGACGACGGCGAGCGCCGACCGCCTGAGGAGGGTCCCGGAGGTCGCGCCCAGGACGCCCAGGATACTCCCAGGTCGCTCCCAGTCTGCTCGGAGACGCGCGCGATTCGATGAGGGCGTCAACGATCGAAGGGAGAAAGAGATGTCGTTCGGAAGATGGAAGCTCGTGGCGGCGACGGTTGTGGGAGTCGCGGCCGTCGCCGCCGGCGGTGCGATCGCCGCCGGCCAGCTGACGCCGACGGAGCGGAGCGAGGCTGTCGTCGCGGACGCGGCGCAGCAGCTCGGCGTGAAGGAGTCGGCGCTCACCGACGCGCTGAAGAAGGCTCAGGAGAACCAGATCGACGCGGACGTTGCGTCAGGCGCGATTACGAAGGCGCAGGGTGACGCGCTGAAGGCGAAGATCGAATCGGGCGACTTCCCGCTCGTCGGCGGCCCCGGCCCGGGGATGGGCCATCACGGCGGTCGCGGCGGCCACGGCGGCCCGGGCCTCGACGCGGCGGCGTCGTACCTCGGCCTGACCGAGGCCGAGCTGCACACGCAGCTCGAGGCCGGCAACACCCTCGCCGACGTCGCGAAGGCGCAGGGCAAGACGGTGGACGGCCTCGTCACCGCGCTCGTCTCCTCGGCGAAGACGCGGATCGCAGCCGACGTCCAGGCCGGCCGCCTGACCCAGACGCAGGCCGACGCGATCACCGCCGACCTCCAGGCGCGCATCGCCGAGATGGTGAATTCGACCCACCGCGGGCACGGCGGGCCTGACGGCCCGCCCCCGGCTGCGGCAGCCGCGTCGTCCGCGACCGCGTAGCGCGCGAGATACCGGCCACTCGTCCCGAACGGCCACGTCCCGGGTCAGACCCGGGACGTGGCCGCGCAGGCCGTGTCCCGGCCGGACGGTCTAGCGGTGGATCTCGACCGGCGTGCCGAGCGCGATTCGCGGCTGCGCGTCCGGTCGGAGCCAGCGCAGGACGCGGACGAGCGTCGCGCGCTCGAGGCTGATGCAGCCGTTCGTCGCCCCTCCGGTCTGCGCGTGGAGGAAGATCCCCGAGCCCTTTCCGCGGACGACCGGGTGCATGTTGTACTCGACGACCGCGAGGTGCGGGTACGCGAGCGGTTGCTGCCACATCGCCTCGCCCTTGTGCCGGAAGGGCGGCTCCGCCCCGCACGCCACGTGCTGGAACGAGTTGTAGGTCGGGGAGGCGGCGTCCTCGTTCCAGAAGTCCCCGCAGCGAAGCCGCCGGTAGCGGAAGCGGACGCCCGGGTCCGGCGCCGTTCCGTACATCACGGCGCCGATCCCGTAGACGCCCGTCGGCGTCGTCCCGTCTCCCTCGCGCCGGCCGGCAGAGAGCCCGTTGCGGCCGACGCGCGCAGCCCATGGCCCGCCCGCCCGCACCCAGCAGGCGCCGCCGCCCGGCGCCCGCCGCCAGATCTGCAGGCTCGCGCGAGTCGTCCGGTACGTCGCGGCTTCGACGGTGATCAACTGGCGCGCGGCGCCGGCCGAAGGAAAGCGCGTGCAATCCACCGCCGCCGACGGAGCCGCCGCGAGCGACGCGGCGGCGACGAGCGCAGAGAGCGACAGCACGCACCCCAGAGTACGCTCCCGCGCGTGGTGATCGCCGTCGCTCTCCCGGCTACGCCGCCGCCGTTCGCCGCCTCCGTCTCCCGCGTCGTCGCCGGCGACCTCGGCCGCTCCTGGCGGCCCGGATGCCCGGTCGCCCCATCGGACCTGCGGCGGGTGCGCGTCGCCTACTGGGGCTTCGACGGGGACCGCCGCCTCGGCATCCTCGTCGTCCACCGCGACGCAGCGGCCGCCGTCGTCACCGTCTTCCGGCGCCTCTACCGCTCCCGGTTCCCGATCAGGAGCGTCCGTCCGGTGTCCGCGTACGGCGGCAGCGACGACGCCTCGATGGCGGCCGACAACACCTCGTCGTTCAACTGCCGCGCCGCCGTCGCGACCGGCCCGCGGCGCTGGTCGGAGCACGCCTACGGGAGGGCGGTCGACGTCAACCCGGTCGAGAACCCGTACCTCTCGGGCGGCCGCGTCCT
>DATHAE010000172.1:0-2973 GCA_035296805.1 Gaiellaceae bacterium
GTAGAACATCGCGTAGTCGACCCCCACCGCGAGGCCGATCAGGAGCACGATCGCCGGGACCTCCTGTCCCAACGGGAGCACGTGACTGGGGAGCGCGATCACGCCGAGCGTCGCGAAGACGGCCGTCAACGCGAGCAGGAGCGGAATGCCGGCTGCGACGAGCGCTCCGAAGACGACCAGCAGGATGATCAGCGTGATCGGAATCGAGAGCAGGCCGGCCTTCGCGAGGTCCTTTCCGAACGCCTCTTCGACCGCGGCGACCGAGCTCGCGTCGCCGAACTCGCCGATGAAGAGCTGCGGATGTGCCCGCTGCGCGTCGGCGACGCGCTTGACGACCGGGTCGATCTTCTCGGCCGCCTGGTCGGAGTCGCCGCGGATCTCGAACTCGACGAGGGCGGCGTGCCCGTCGTTCGCGATCTGGCCCGCGTTGGCCGGAGCGAGCGGCGAGCGAACATGCTCGACCGCGGCGACGGTTGAGATTCTGGCGACGACGTCGTCGACCGCCACCCGAAAGGCGGGATCGGTCGTGCGCAACGAGCGGCTCTGGACGAGGACGCTCTCGCCGGCGGGCTGCCTGAACCCGGCGTCGAGGATCCTGTCGGCGCGGCCGGACTCACCCGGCCCCGCGGTGTTCGGGTCGATGTTCTTCATCCCGACCATGCCGCCGAGCCCGAACGCGACGACGACGAAGGCGAGCCAGCCGAAGGTGGCCGCCTTCCAATGGGAGGCGCTCCAGCGGCCCATACGAGCCGCAAGATTGTGCGAGTAATCCTGAGAGCCGCTTGTCGAGACCCCCGAGCGTTCGCTGGGCCGATTGCGGTTTTTGATGCGTAACATGCCCGTTCCTCCTTGGTGTGAGCGCCGTGTCGATTGCATGCACCGACGCTATGAGGGCAGTGCCGCCACGGCCTCGTCGCGAGGCCTTGTCCGGGCCGCGACCTGGTGACGATTTCGCCTCCTACTCGAGTAGGAGGCGGCGAGGCAGGGCCTGGAGTACGTTCAGCGCGTGAGCCGCATCGGACACGTCGCGCGGAGGTACGGATTCGACGTCCTCGTCGTGGTCCTGACGGCGGCGGCCACCGTCGAGGTGGCGGTGAGACGCGACGCGCCGGACGCGCCGCGCACGACGCTGTGGTTCTGCATTCCCGCGATCGCGATCACGGTGGTCGCGCTCTTCGGACGTCGGCGCTTCCGGTTTGCGGCCCCGGCCGCGTACTGGCTGCTGGCCTGCGTGTTCTCGTTCGTGGACGGCCGGCTGTTCACGTTCACGACCAGCGCGTTCGTGCTCGGGATGGCAGCCTCGTACCTGCTCGGGAACGTCCGCGACGCCTTCCAGGCGCGGATAGGCGTGGCCGTTGTGTTGGGCGGGGCCGCGATCGTCGTCTTCAACAAGCCCGCGCACTCGACGAGCGAGCTCCTCTTCATCCCGCTCGTGTTCGGGATCTGCTGGCTCGCGGGCTTCGCCCTCCGCGAGCGCGCGCAGGAGGCCGAAGCGGCAGAGGCACGCGCGGCCGAGGCCGAGCGGGAGCGCGAGGTCGCGGCCCGGATCGCCGTCGCGGAGGAGCGTGCGCGGATCGCCCGCGAGCTGCACGACGTGGTCGCGCACGCGGTGAGCGTGATGGTGCTTCAGGTGGGCGCCGTCAGGCACAAGCTCCCCCAGACGCTCGCGCAGGATCGGGACGCCCTCCAGGACGTCGAGCGGGCGGGGCGCACGGCTCTCGCGGAGATGCGCCGCCTGCTCAGCGCGATGCGCCGCGACGACGACGATCTCGAGCTCGCGCCTCAGCCGGGCGTCGACGGCCTCGACGCGCTCGTGGAAGAGGTCGGGCGAGCGGGTCTCCCGGTGGAGCTGCACGTCGAGGGCGAGCGCCGTACGCTCCCGGCGGGGATCGACCTCTCCGTCTACCGCATCGCCCAGGAGGGCCTCACCAACGCCCTCAAGCATGCGCACGCGAGCCACGCCGAGGTCGCTCTTCGGTACGAGCCCCGCGAGGTGCGGATCGAGATCCGAGACGACGGCGACGGGCCCTCGACCGCCGACGGTCTCGGCCAGGGCCTCGTCGGCATCCGCGAGCGCGTGAAGATCTACGGCGGCGACATGAGCGCGGGCGCCGCGGACGGCGGCGGCTTCGTCCTCAGCGCACGGCTCCCGCTCGTCCGGGACGCGCGATGACGATCCGGGTCCTCGTCGCCGACGACCAGTCGATGGTCCGGGCCGGCTTCCGGATGCTCCTCGGAAACGAGGACGACATCGAGGTGGTCGCCGAGGCGGAGAACGGCGCCGAGGCAGTCGACAAGGCCGCCCGCTTCGACCCGACCGTGATCCTGATGGACATCCGTATGCCCGAGATGGACGGGCTCGAGGCGACGCGCCGCATCCTCGCCGCCGACAGCGACGCACGGATCCTGATCCTGACGACGTTCGACCTCGACGAGTACATCTACGAGGCGCTTCGCGCCGGCGCCAGCGGATTCGTGCTCAAGGACGATCCGCCCGAGCAGCTGATCGCCGCGATTCGCACCGTCGCCGACGGGGACGCGCTGCTCTCGCCGGGGGTCACGAAGCGCGTGATCAAGCGCTATGCGCGCACGCCGCGTCCGGGGCCGCCGATCGAGCTCGACGAGCTAACGGCGCGCGAGCAAGACGTCCTGCGCCTGATCGCGCAGGGGCTCTCGAACGGAGAGATCGGCGAGCAGCTCTTCATCAGCGAGACGACGGTCAAGACACACGTCACGCACGTCCTCCAGAAGCTCAACCTCCGCGACCGCGTCCAGGCGGTCGTGCTCTGCTACCAGGCGGGGCTCTTCGACCCGGACGAGTAGCGGAAGCGCCGCGGCCGCGTGGCCGACGGGCTCAGGGCGAAGGGTGGATGCGCCAGACGTCGGTGCCGGCGAAGTGCGTCACCCAGATGTCACCGAACGCCGCCTCGCCGTCGCGCTCGGAATCGAGCGGAATCACGCGGTCGTCCGCTG
>DATHAE010000173.1:0-5169 GCA_035296805.1 Gaiellaceae bacterium
CGCGCGAGCATCACCATCTCGACCCAGAACAACGGCGGCGGCGGGATCTTCTACGACATCGTCCCGCAGGTGAGCCGCGGCTTCTACGACGGGCAGGGCGAGATCTGGGAGGGCAGCCACGAGGTCGCGCAATTCGGCGACCCCGGCACGATCGTGGAGGCGCGCGCGTGGGCGAGCGCAACCGTGCCGCCCGGCGGGGGCGTTCGCACCGAGGTCGGCTTCAGCGGCTACCTCGTCGATCTCCCGTAGCTACACGGCGATCGGCAGGCGCAAAGGGCGTCCGTAGAATCGACACCCTTTGCGCCTCGCCTCGCCGCGCCTCGACTGGGAGATCGCCAAGCGCGGCTACCGCCGCTACGCCGCGTATCCCGCCGCCACCTGGGCGGGCGCGTTCACCAACACCGTCTTCGGGTTCATGCAGGCGTACATCCTGCTCGCCGTCTACCGGCACCGGACGAACGTCGGCGGCTACGACGCGGCCGACGCGGTCACGTACGTCTGGCTTGCGCAGGCGATGATCATGACGGTCTACATGTTCGGCTGGCGCGAGCTCGCCCTGCGGATCAAGGACGGTTCGATCGCGGTCGACCTCGCGCGGCCGCTCGACCCGCAGCGGTACTGGCTCGCCTTCGACCTCGGGCGCGCGCCGTACCACTTCCTGTACCGAGGCGTGCCGCCGTTCATCGTCGGCGCGCTCGTCTTCGACCTCCGGACGCCGTCGCCGCTCGACCTCGCGGTGTTCCCCGTCAGCATGGCGCTCGCCGTCGTCGTCAGCCTCGGCTTCCGCTTCCTCTACAACTCGGCCGCGTTCTGGCTCGTCGACTACCGCGGCGTCGTCACGCTTGCGATCGTCGTCTCGCTGTTCTTCTCCGGGATGGTCCTGCCGATCGCCTTCTTCCCCGACTGGCTCCGCGTGGTCGCGCACGCGCTGCCGTTCGCGTCGATGCTGCAGGTGCCGATCGACGTCTACCTCGGCAAGCACGACGGCTTCGCGCTTCCGGGCGTGCTCGCGCTGCAGGCCGTGTGGGCGCTCGCGCTGCTCGGCCTCGGGCGGCTCGCGCTGAACGCGGGGCGGCGGAAGCTGGTGATCCAGGGTGGCTGACGCGCTCCTGCTCTACCGCCGGCTGATCGCGGCCCAGGTGAGGTCGCAGCTCCAGTACCGCGCCTCGTTCGCGCTCGACATCGCCGGGACGACGCTGATCACGTTCATCGACTTCCTGGCGATCCTCGTCATCTTCCACAACGTGCCGAGCCTCGGCTCGTGGAGCGTGCACGAGGTCGCCTTCCTGTACGCGACCTCGTGCATCGCCTTTGCGTTCACCGACCTCGTGATCGGGCACCTGGACGAGTTCCCGCAGCTGATCCGCCAGGGCTCGTTCGACGTCCTCCTCGTCCGCCCGCGGGGGACGCTGTTCCAGGTGATCGCGAGCGACCTCGCGCTGCGGCGCCTCGGGAAGGCGTTGCAGGGCGCGGTCGTGCTCGCGTACGCACTCGGCGGGCTCGACGTTTCGTGGACCGCCGGCCGTGTCGCGATGCTCGCACTCATGATCCCCGCCGGCGCGATCGTCTACGGCTCCGTCTGGGTCGCCGGCGCCTGCATCGCGTTCTGGACGACCGAGGGCGGCGAGGTCACGAACGCGTTCACCTACGGCGGGAACTTCCTCACGCAGTACCCGATCGACATCTACGGCCGCTGGGCGCGCCGCCTGCTGGCGTATGTCGTGCCGATGGCGTTCGTCGCATACTTCCCGGCGCTGTACGTGCTCGACAAGCCGGACCCGCTCGGGCTCCCGCGCGTGCTCCAGTTCCTCTCGCCGCTCGTCGCGGTCGTGGCGGCGGCGCTTGCCGGCCTGATCTGGCGCGCGGCCGTCCGGCGGTACCGGAGCGCCGGCGGATGATCGAGGTCGAGGCGCTGACGAAGCGCTTCGTCGTCCGCGAGGGCCGCTTCCGGCGGACGCGGCGCACGGTCGAAGCCGTCGCGGGGATCTCGTTCCGCGTCGAGCGCGGCGAGCTGCTCGGCTACCTCGGGCCGAACGGCGCGGGCAAGTCGACGACCGTCAAGATGCTGACGGGGATCCTCGTCCCGACCAGCGGGCACGTGCGCGTTGCGGGCCTCGAGCCGTCGCGCCAGCGGATCCAGCTGGCGCGGCGCATCGGCGCGATGTTCGGCCAGCGCGTGCAGCTGTGGTGGGACCTGCCGCTGCTCGACTCGTTCGAGCTGCTGCGCCACATCTACCGCGTCCCCGCCGAGAGGTACCGCGCGAGCCTCGCGCGGTTCCGCGAGGTGCTCGAGCTCGACCCGTTCCTCTCCACCCCGGTCCGTCAGCTCTCGCTCGGCCAGCGGATCCGCGGCGAGCTGACGGCCGCAATGCTCCACGAGCCCGAACTGCTCTTCCTCGACGAGCCGACGATCGGGCTCGACGTGGTCGCGAAGCAGCGCGTGCGCGAGTTCCTCGCCGACGCGAACAGAGAGCGCGGCGTCACCGTCCTCTTGACGACCCACGACCTCGGCGACATCGAGCGGCTCTGCTCGCGGCTGCTCGTGATCGACCACGGGCGCCTGATCTGGGACGGCGGCATCGACGACCTGCGCGCGCGCTACGGCGGCGAGCGGACGCTGATCGTCGACCTCGAGGAGCCCGCGCCGCCGCTTGCGGTGGACGGGGCGCGGGTCGAGCGCGTCGACGGGCCGCGTCAGTGGCTGCGCTTCCGTGGCTCGGCCGCGGAGCTGACGGCGCGGGTGGCGGCGCGCGCGCGGCTCGTCGATCTCCAGGTGGCCGAGCCCGACATCGAGGAGATCGTCCGGCGGATCTATTCCGAGGCCTGGCGATGCTAGGGTGGCCGGGCCTGGGCCGCCCGCTTCCGCGCCCTCTCTCTCGAATACCGCCCGTCAACCGGGCGGGTGCTCAAGAGGACTTCCCCGGTGAGGTTCGGTTGCCGTCAGAGGAGGTTCCGGTGGGGATTGGTCAGATCGGCGAAGAGCGTGAGGTGCGCGCCGCTCGGAACCAGGCGCTCTTCCGCGTCGTGAACGAGAAGTTGAAAAACCTCAACGCCGCGTTCGAGGACGTCGTGGGCAGCCACGCGATCGCGTGCGAGTGCGCTGACCTGCAGTGCATCGACACGCTCGAGATCGCGCGCCGGGAGTACGAGGAGATCCGCGCGAACCCCCGCCACTTCGCGGTTCGTGACGGCCACGTCTATCCCGACGTCGAGATCGTCGTCCGCGAGTCCGACGCATACGTCGTCGTGGAAAAGATCGGAAAAGCCGGGGAAGTTGCCGAGGCCGCCGAGGGCGCCGGTTCGTGACGGCGCCGGTGTGGGGTTGAGGGCGATGGATCCGGCCGAGCGGCAGTGGTCCGAGCGCGTCGCCGAGGCTGCACTGCGTGCGGCCGACGAGCTGCGCGCGCTCGACGACCCGACGACCTTCGGCCTGCTGGCCGACCTCGACGCGCTGCATGCGCGACTGTCCGCCGAGCTGCGCCCGAACGGCAACGCCGCCTAGTCACCGACGCCCGCGGGGCTAGACGTCCGCGCGGGAGGCGGCAAACGGGCAGAGCCCGTCGTGACCGTGGAGCTGCATCTTCGGCGTCTGCGTGTTCGCTGCGGGCGGCGTCCCGGCGGCGCTCGAAACTGCTGGCGCGAGCAGGCCGGCGGCGGCCACGGCGATCGGCAGCGCTGCTGCGATCGGCTTCATGTTGCGGATGGTACGAGACGCGGCGGCTGTCCGTCCACTTCGTAACAGACTGTTACTTGGTGGGTCGGCGCCATCGGCTCACATCCGCTCCGGCGCCTCGACCCCGACGAGGTCGAGGCAGCGCGCGATCACCCGCTGGGTGGCGCGGCAGAGCCCGAGCCGGAACGCCTCCGACTCCGATCCGAGGACGCGGCACTCGTGGTAGAAGCGGTGGTAGGCGTCGGCGAGGCCGATCGCGTACACGGGGATCCCCTGCGGCGCGCGGTGCTCGGCGGCCTCGCGCGCGACCGCCGGGAAGTCGCTCAGGCGCTTGATCAGATCGCGCTCCTCGCGCGTCAGGGGCACGGGCGGCCGCCCGCCGATCGTCGCATCGCCGGCGTTGCGGAGGATGCCGGCGATCCGCGCGTGCGCGTACCTGACGTAGTGGACCGGGTTCTTCTCCGACCTGTCGGCCGCCGCATCCACATCGAGCTCGATTGTCCGGTCGGGCCCGCGGTCGGCGAGGTACCAGCGCGCGGCGTCCACGTCTATCCACTCGATCAGCTCGTCGAGCGCGACGACGTCGCCGCTTCGCTTGCTCATCTTCGTCGCCTCGCCGCCACGAACGAGGTGAACGAACTGGTAGAGCAGGACCTCGACGCGCGCGGGGTCGTAGCCGAGCATGCGCGCGATCGCGGCGTACCACTTCGCCGTGGCGTGGTGGTCGGCGCCGAGCACGTACATCGCCCGGTCGAATCCGCGCTCGAGCTTGTCGACGAGGTAGACGACGTCGGCGGCACGGTACGTCGGCTTGCCGCCCTTCTCGGCTGAGCGGACGAGCACCCAGTCCTGGTCATCGCCGTAGGCCGAGGAGCGCGCCCAGACGGCGCCGTCCTTCTCGTACGTTTCCAGCCGCGGGAGGAACTCGCCGAACCGCGTCTCCAGCTCGCTCTGCAGCGCCCACGACTCGAAGTGGATGCGGAAGCGCTCGAGCGACTGCTCGATCCGGCGAAGCATCACCGGCACGGGGTCTCCGTCGATCGACGCGAGCTCGCCGATGTAGTCGCCGTGGTACCCCTCCTCCGGGACCGGCTCGCCGCGGCGCACGGCGTCGACGGACGCCCTGAAACGCTCCATCTGCGTGCCGGCGTCGTTGTAGTAGTACTCGCGCTCGACGTCGTGCCCGGCGAACGCGAGCAGGCGCGCGACCGCGTCGCCATAGGCCCCGTTCCTCGCCGCCGAGACGGGGATCGGCCCGGTCGGGTTCGCGGAGACGAGCTCGACCTGGATCTTCTCCGGGGTCGTGGCGGAGCCGGCGCCGTAGCGGTCGCCGGCGGCGAGGATCTCGGCGAGGGCGTCGCCGTACCAGGCCGGCCCCAGCCAGAGGTTGACGAAGCCCGGGCCCGCGACCTCGGCGCGCTCCACCGCCGGAAGCTCGAGCGCCTTCGCAACGAGCTCGTCGGCGATCGCGCGCGGCGGCTGCTTGCGCACTCCGG
>DATHAE010000174.1:0-19350 GCA_035296805.1 Gaiellaceae bacterium
CGAGTGGTGGCGGGATGCCGTCTTCTACGAGATCTACATCCGCAGCTTCGCGGACTCGGACGGGGACGGGGTCGGCGACCTCGGCGGGATCCGCGAGCGGCTGCCGTACCTGCGCGAGCTCGGCGTCGACGGGATCTGGCTGACGCCCTTCTACCGCTCCCCCGGCGCCGACCACGGGTATGACGTCTCCGACTACGTCGACGTCGATCCGCAGTTCGGGACGCTCGACGACTTCGACGCGCTCGTCGCGAGCGCGCGCGAGCTCGGGCTGCGCGTGATCGTCGACATCGTCCCGAACCACAGCTCGAGCGAGCACGCGTGGTTCCGGAACGCGCTCGCCGACCCGTCGCACCCCGACCGCAGGCGCTACGTCTTCCGCCCCGGCCGCGACAGCGGGCCGCCGAACAACTGGCCCTCGAACTGGGGCGGGCCGGCGTGGACGCGCGACGAGCGCAGCGGCGAGTGGTACCTCCACCTGTTCGCGCCCGAGCAGCCGGACCTCGACTGGCACACGGAGGAGGTGCGCGACGACTTCGAGGGAATCCTCCGCTTCTGGCTCGACCGCGGCGTCGACGGCTTCCGGATCGACGTCGCGCACGCGCTCTACAAGGACGCCACGCTCCGCGACGAGCAGGAGCCGTTCCCCGAAGCGCCCTTCTCGTCCGACTGGCGCGCGGCGGTCGACCAGCCGGAGGTGCACGGCGTCTACCGCGACTGGCGCCGGCTCGTCGGCGGGTACGAGGACGAGCGCGTGCTCGTCGGCGAGGTCGTCTTTTCCGACCCGGCGCGCACGGCGCCGTACGTCCGCCCGGACGAGCTGCACATGGCGTTCAACTTCACGCTGCTCTTCCAGGGCTGGGAGGCCGACGGCATCCGCGCGGCCATCGACCGCTCGCGCGCCGCGCTCGCCGAGGTCGGCGCGCCGCCCACGTGGGTGCTCGAGAACCACGACGTGACGCGGCTGCCGACGCGGTACGGCGGCGGCGCCGAGGGCTTGCGCCGCGCCCGCGCCGCCGCGCTCCTGCTGCTCGCGCTGCAGGGCCCGGCGTTCCTCTACCAGGGCCAGGAGCTCGGGCTGGAGGAGGTCGACCTCCCCGACGAGGTGCGCCAGGATCCGATCTTCCGGCGCATGAAGGGCGTGCGGAAGGGGCGCGACGGGTGCCGCGTGCCGATCCCATGGGACGACGGCCCGCCCGGCTTCGGGTTCACCTCGGGGACGCCGTGGCTGCCGATCCCCGACTCGTGGGACGCGAAGACGGTCGAGCGCCAGCGCGCCGCCGAGCACTCACCGCTCGCCCTGTACCGCTCGGCGCTCGAGCTGCGCGGGCGACTGACCGGCGACCTCGCGTGGCGCGAGAGCCCCGAGGGGACGCTCGTCTTCGATCGCGGCGGCGTCGTGTGCGCCGTCAACGTCGACGCACCGCCCCTCCCGCTCCCGGACGGCGAGGTGCTCCTCGCAAGCGACGAGCATCCCCCGGGGGAGCTGCCGGCCGGCACGGCTGCCTGGATCCGCGTCGCGTGAGCGTCGCCCGCGACTACTACGCCGACCTCGCAGCGGCGCTCGCACAGGGCCCGCCGCCGGAGCTCGACGACGCTGCGGGTCTCCTCCACGACGCGGTCGCCGCCGGCCGCGCGATCTACACGTTCGGGAACGGCGCGTCGGCGGCGCTCGCGTCGCACATGGCGACCGACCTCGGGAAAGGCCTTTCGCGGGACGCGCCCGTGCGCATCGTGTCGCTCGTCGAGAACGCGCCGCTCCTCACCGCGTACGCCAACGACCGGAACTTCGAGTGCGTGTTCGTCGAGCAGCTGCGCATCCTGCTCCGGCCCGGCGACGTCGCGATCGGGATCACCGGCAGCGGCGCGTCGGCGAACGTCGTCGACGCGCTCGAGCACGCGCAAGTCGAGGGCGGATACACGATCGGCTTCACGGGGAGCATGCCCGGCTGGGAGCGGATGGATGCGTGCTGCGACGTCGTCGTGCGCGCTCCGGTGCAGGCGATCGAGCAGATCGAGGACCTGCACGTCGTGTTCGCGCACATCGTGATGCGGATGCTCGCACAGCGGCTCGCGGCGACGTGACTGCGCGCGCGGTCGTCGCGCTCGACGTCGGCGGAACGAAGCTCGCGGCCGCGACCGCCGTTCCCGGCGAGGCCGGATGGAGCGCGACGGCGCGCGCACCGACGCCGGCGACGGGCGCCGAGGCGCTCACGGCTCTGCTCGCACTGGCCGACTCGCTCGGCAGCGACCAGATCGGCGGCGTCGGCGTCAGCTTCGGCGGGCACGTCGACGCGCGAACCGGCACCGCGCGGCGGTCGGTGCACGTCCCCGGGTGGGAGGACGTGCCGCTCGCCGCGCTCCTCGGCGAGCGGTTCGGAGCGCCCGTGCGGATCGCGAACGACGGCAACGCGGGAGCTCTCGGCGAGTGGGACGCCGCGGCCCGGCCGCGCGATCCCGTCTGCTACGTCACCGTCAGCACGGGCGTCGGCGGCGGCGTCGTGGTCGACGGCGAGCTCGTCGCCGGCGCAGACGGGCTGGCGGCCGAGGTGGGGCACCTCCTCGTCGAGCCCGGCGGCGCCGCGTGCGGGTGCGGGCGGCGCGGTTGCGTCGAGACCGTCGCGTCCGGTCCGGCGATCGCGCGTCGCGCGGGCACGGCGAGCGCCGAGGCGGCCGTCGCGGCCGCCGAGCGCGGCGACGAGAGAGCGCGCCGCGCGCTCGCGGACGCCGCGCACGCGCTGGCGACCGCGGTTGCGGCGCTCGTCGCGGTCGTAAACCCTGCGTTCGTCGCGATCGGCGGCGGCGTCGCGAACGCGGGGCCGCTCCTGTGGGATCCCCTCGAGGACGAGCTGGCGGCGACGGCGTGGCCCGAGGTGACGACGCGCGTCGGCCGCGCCGCCTCGGACGACGCGCCGCTGGTAGGTGCGCGCGTCCTCGCCGAGCGGGCGATGATCCACGCAGCGAACGAGCGAGCAAAGGAGAGCTGACGATGAAGACGAGTCTCGGGATCTGGGCCTTCGGCAACATGGCGACCCGCTTCAACCCGGGTGGGTACAAGCCCGACCTCGCCGGTGCCTCGACCGTCGACAAGGTCCGACGCGCGGTCGAGGGCCTCGGCGACCTGATCGACGACTACGAGTTCCACTACCCGCAGGAGCTCTCGCGCGAGAACCTCGACGACGTGCGCGCGGCGCTCGACGGGCACGGGATCTACTGCGTCGCCGGCGGGCTCCACCTCGACTCGCGATTCGCGAAGGGCGGGTTCTCGTCGCCCGACGACGCGACCCGCGCCGAAGCGCTCCGGATCACGCACGAGGCGGTCGACCTGACCGGCGACATCGGCGCGCAGCTGATCATCTGGCCCGGGATCGAGGGCTACAACTACCCGTTCCAGACGCCGTACGCCGACTCGTGGGCGCGGTTCATCGACGCACTCGGGGACGTCGCGGAGCACTGCCGCGAACGCGGTGTCACGCTGTTCCTCGAGCACAAGAACTCCGAGCCCGCGATGAAGATCCTGATGCGGAACATCGGCATGACCCTCCACGTGATCCACACGCTGCGCAGCCGCGGGATCGACAACGTGAAGGTGAACATGGACTGGCAGCACCTGATCATGAACGGCGAGAACCTCGCCGAGTACGCGGCGCTGCTCGCGGCGGACGGCCTACTCGGCCACCAGCACGCGAACTCCGGGTGGGGCACCTTCGACGACGACAACATGGTCGGCGCGACCGCCTTCATGGAGACGATCGAGCTCGCGGTCGAGCTGCGGCGCGCGGGGTACGGCGAGAACGGCGAGCGGCTCGGCTTCGACCTCTATCCGTACACCGAGGATGCCGTCGGCGCGGTCGAGCGGTCCGTGCTCCAGTGGCGCTTCATCGACGGCGTCGCGGGACGGATCGACGACGCGGCCCTCCGCGACGCGCAGTCGCGCAAGGACGCCGTGCGCGCGTACGAGCTGGTGTACGCGGCGCTCGGCGCATGACCGACGCGCTCGTCGGGCTCGATGTCGGGACGAGCGGCGTCAAGGGGATCGCCCTCTCGCGCGACGGCGAGATCCTCGAGCGCGCCGAGGAGCCGTACCCGCTCAGCACGCCGCAGCCCGGCTGGGCCGAGCAGGACCCGGACGACTGGCAGCGCGCCGCCGAGGCCGTGCTCGCGCAGCTGCCGGAGGGGACACTCGGGCTCTCGGGGCAGATGCACGGGCTCGTCGTGCTCGGCGACGGCGGCCGGCCCCTGCGCCCCGCGATCCTCTGGAACGACCAGCGCACGGCCGCCGAGTGCGCCGAAATCGAGGAGCGGATCGGGCTCGAGCGGCTGATCGAGCTGACCGGCAACCGAGCGCTCACCGGGTTCACGGCGCCGAAGCTGCTCTGGCTGCGCAGGCACGAGCCGGAGACCTACGCGGGAATCCGCCACGTCCTGCTGCCGAAGGACTATGTCCGCTTCCGGCTCACCGGCGAGCGCGCGATCGACGCGGCCGACGCTTCGGGGACGCTCCTCTTCGACGTCGCGCGGCGCCGGTGGAGCGACGACGTGCTCGCTGCGCTGGAGGTCCCGGAGGCGTGGCTGCCTCCGGTCCACGAGTCGACCGAGATCGGGGCCGCAGGCGACCAGGCGGCGGGCGCGCTCGGTGTCGGCATCGCTGCGCCGGGGCCGCTCTCCGTCGTGCTCGGCACCTCCGGCGTCGTGTTCGCCGCGTCGACCGAGTACCGGCCGGAGCCGGAGGCGCGCCTGCACACCTTCTGCCACGCCGTGCCGGGGACCTGGCACGCGATGGGCGTGATGCTCTCGGCGGCAGGGTCGCTCGCGTGGCTCCGCGACGCGGTCGGCGGGGCGCCGTACGACGAGCTCGTCGCCGAGGCGGCTGCGTGGGAGCCGGGCGCGGAGGGTGTGCTCTTCCAGCCGTACCTCGCGGGCGAGCGCACGCCGCACGCCGATCCCGACGCGCGGGCCGCGTTCACCGGTTTGTCGCTCCGGCACGATCGCGGCGCGCTCGCGCGCGCGGTGCTCGAAGGCGTCGCCTACGGCCTGCGCGACTCGCTCGAGCTCCTTCGCGCCGTCGGCGTGGAGGCGACGGCCGGACGCGTCTCCGGCGGCGGCGCGCGCGGCGAGCTGTGGGTGAAGATCGTCGCGTCGGTCCTCGGGCTCCCGCTGGAGCGGACGCAGGCCGACGAGGGAGCCGCGTTCGGCGCCGCCCTGCTCGGCGGCGTCGCGGCCGGCATCTTCGCCGACGCGGACGAGGCCGTCGCGGCGTGCGTGCGCGTCGGCGACCGCGTCGAGCCGGACGCGGCGTGGCAGGCCGCCTACGCGGACGGCTACGCGCGCTACCGCGAGCTGTACCCCGCGCTGCGCGCGCTTCGTCGCTCTCCTACGATTGACGCATGAGGACGATCCTCGTCGTCGACGACCACGGGCCGTACCGCGCGACTGCACGGGCGCTGCTCGAGGCCGAGGGGTACGACGTCGTCGGCGAGGCGGCCGACGGCGCGTCCGCGATCGCCGAGACCGAGCGCCTCCGCCCGGAGATCGTCCTGCTCGACATCCAGCTGCCCGACATCGACGGGTTCGAGGTGGCTGCGCGCCTCACAGAGAACAAGACGCGGTCCCAGATCGTCCTCATCTCCAGCCGCGCCGCCGACGACTTCGGTTCGCTCGTCGGCGAGAGCGGCGCGCGCGGGTTCGTCTCGAAGGACGAGCTGTCGGGCGCCGCGATCGAAGCGCTCGTCGAATGACCCGGTCGCAGCGGCTCTGGGTCGGGTACGGGCTACTCGCGCTGATCTGCGCGGGGACGGCGCTCGCGCTCGTCCTGACCAGCGACCACGAGAACCACCCGCTCGCGACGATCTTCCTCGGCGAGATCCTGGGCCTCTCCTTCGTCATCGCCGGGCTCCTCGGCACCGCGCGGCGGCCCGAGAACCGGACCGGCCGCATCCTCGCGGGCGTCGGCTTCGCGTTCTTCGCGGGCGCGCTGTCGGAGGCGAACGCGTCGGTCCCGTTCACCGTCGGCCAGCTCGTCGGCGTGCTGTTCATCGCCACCTTCGTGCACCTGCTCGTCGCGTATCCGACCGGGACGCTGACGACGAGGTTCGAGCGCCGCCTGGTCGGGAGCGCCTACGTGCTCTCGATCGCGTTCCCGATCGCGTTCCTGCTCGTCGCGCGCGGGTCCGACATCTGCGATGACTGTCCTTCGAACGCGCTGCTCGTCCACCGGAGCGAGAGCGCGATGCTCCTCGTCGAGGTGATCGCGAGCGTCGCCGCGGCCGCGGTGCTGGCGACGACGATCCTGCTGCTCGTTCGCCGCTGGCGGTCCGCCAGCGCGGCCTACCGCAGGAGCCTCCGCCTCGTGCTCGTGACCGGCGGCGCAGCGGCGGCGATGTTCCTGCTCGAGCTGCCGCTCGAGCCGCTACTGCCGCATGCCGCGGATCTCACGCTGGAGGCGGCGACGGCGGTCGCGTTCCTCGGCGTGCCGTTCGCGTTCGCCGCGGGCCTCCTCCGCGGCCGGCGCGCGAGCTCCGCCGTCGGACGCCTCGTCCGCGACCTCGGCCCCGCGCCGGCGCCCGGCCGGCTCCGCGACGAGCTCCGCGAGGTGCTCGGCGACCCGACGCTCGACCTCGGCTACTGGGTCGCGGGGCACGAGGGGCCTGTCGACATCGACGGCAACCCGTTCCGGATGACCGACGAGAGCGTCGGGACGATGGTCGAGGGCGACACCGGGCGCGTGGCGGTCATCGCCCACGACCCGGCGCTGGCGGAGGATGCGGACCTGCTCCGCGGGGTGATCTCGGCGGCCAGCCTCGCGCTCGAGAACGAGCGGCTGCACGCCGAGCTGACGGCGCGCGTGGCGGAGCTCGAGGACGAGCGCGACTTCACCCGCCTCGTCGTCGACACGGCCCCGGCGTACTTCTGCGTCGTCGACGCCGACGGACGCATCGTCCGCTTCAACAGCACGCTCGAGCTCATGACCGGCGCCGTCGACGACGCGCGCGGACGACCGTTCTGGGAGGTCTTCGCGGTCGCGGCCGACGCCGCGGCGATCGAGGCGGCCCTCGATCGGGCCGCGCAGGGCGCGGCGCCGAGGCCGCAGGAGTCGTGCCTCGAGGCCGCGGACGGCACGCAGCGGGTCGTGTCGTGGTCTGCCGTGGCGATTCCAGGGGCGCGTAACAGCGTCCCCCTGGTGCTCGTGTCGGGGCTCGACCTGACGGATCAGAAGCGTCACGAGGAGGAGCTCCGGCGGCTCGCGGATGAGCAGACCGCGCTCCGCCGGATCGCGACGCTCGTCGCCGCCGGCGCCGCGGAGGTCGACCTCGTGCAGGCCGTCACCTCCGAGATCGGGCGCCTGTTCGACGCGGACACGGCGAACACGATGCGCTGGGACGGCACCGAGATCCGCGTGATCGGCGACTGGAGCGCGACCGGGAGGCCGAGCCAGGCGGGCCGCGTCTACAGCTACGGCGGCGACACGATCACCGCGCGCGTCGTCAACTCCGGTGCGCCGCGACGCGTCGACTCGGTCGCCGACCTGGAGACGGAGTTCGCGCGCGACCGCTGGATCGAGCTCAACCTGCACGCGTCGATCGGTGCGCCGATCGTCGTCGACGGCCGCATCTGGGGCGTGGTCACGACGTCGCGCTACCGGCCCGCCGATCCATTCCCGCCGGGAGCAGAGCAGCGGCTGGGCGACTTCGCCGCGCTCGTCGCTCAGGCGATCGCGAACTCGGAGGCTCGGCGCGAGGTGGCGACGCTCGCCGAGGAGCAAGCGGCGCTGCGCCGCGTGGCGACCCTCGTCGCAGCGGGCCGGAAGCAGAGCGAGGTGCTCGAGGCGGTCACGAAGGAGGTCGGGCAGCTCTTCGGCGCGCGCTCGGTCAACCTCGTCCGCTGGGAGGGAGTGCTGGACGAGGTGGTCGTGGTCGACGGCTGGAGCGACGGCACCGAGCCGCCGATCCCGCCGCGGTCGCTCTACCACCCGGAGAAGGGCAGCGCCACGCTGCAGGTGCTCGAGACGGGCCACTCGACCAGGACGGACGAGGCTTCACCCGAGCTCGGCCGCCGCTCGGTGATCGCGGCGCCGGTGATCGTGAACGCGGCTCTCTGGGGCGCACTCAACGCGCTGCGCCCGAGCGGCGACGCCTTCCCGCCCGGCGCCGAGGTCAGGCTCCGGAGCTTCGGCGACCTCGTCGCGCAGTCGATCGCGAATGCGCAGGCGCAGGAGGAGCTGCATGCGTCCCGCGCACGCATCGTGCGCGCGGCCGACGATGCGCGGCAGAAGCTCGAGCGCAACCTCCACGACGGCGCTCAGCAGCGCCTCGTGGCGGTGTCGATCTCGGTCCGCCTCGCCGCGGCGAAGCTCCCCGGCGCGCCGGAGGAGGCGCGCGCGCTCCTCGTCGCCGCGTCGGAGGAGCTGACCCACGCGCTGAACGAGCTGCGCGAGCTCGCGCGCGGGATCCACCCGGCGATCCTCACCGACCGCGGCCTCGGGCCGGCGCTCGAGGCGCTCGCGGGCCGCGCGCCGCTCCCCGTCGAGGTGTCCAACGAGCTCGACGAGCGGCTCCCGCCGCCGGTGGAGGCGGCCGCGTACTACGTCGTCGCCGAGTCGCTGACGAACATCGCGAAATACGCGGAGGCATCGGCGGTCGAGGTTCGTGTCCGGCGGCGCGACACCGTCGCGCGCGTGGAGGTGGTGGACGACGGGATCGGCGGGGCAGACGCCTCGCGCGGATCGGGCCTGCGCGGGCTCGCCGACCGCGTCGAGGCGCTCGAGGGCCGGCTCGGCGTCGAGAGCCCGCCCGAGGCCGGCACGCGCGTCTGGGCCGAGATCCCGCTCGGCCGCGACGAGTGGTTCACGGGCTGACGCCGCGCTTCGAGCGCAGCGCGCGACGGCCCCTCGCGCGAACCGTTTTCGACGGCGGCGCGTAGAGCAGGACGACCACCCGTCAACGAACTCCGAGGAGACCGGCATGAAGCGCCTTATGCTCCTGTTCGCCGCCGCGGCGGCCGTCCTGCCGTTCGCCTACACGACCGCGAGCGGGAAGTCGACGGCCACGCGGTCGATCTGTCACCGGACGAGCTCCACGAAGGTGCCGTACACGAAGATTCAGGTCACAGCAGCCCAGCTGCGGGCCCACGGAAAGCACGCGGCGGACATCATCCCGGCGCCGCGCGGCGCGTGCCCGCGCACGATCCTGTCGCCGGCGAAGAACGGTGTCCTGATCACCGCCGCGCTCGCCGGCGAGACGGAGAACCCGGTCGGCGACCCCGTCGCGACCGGCACCGCGTCGATCCGGGTGCGGCTCGGCCAGGGGCAGGTCTGCGCGACCCTCGACGCGCCGAACCTCGCGACGCGCGCGGCCGCCGCGCACGTCCACCGGGCCGCGGCCGGGGCGGTCGGGGCGGTCGTCGTCCCGCTGAAGACGCCCGACGCGAACGGCAAGTCGAGCGGGTGCGTCGCGGCGGCGAGAACCGTCGTGAAGGGAATCCTCGCCTCCCGCGCCAACTACTACGTCAACGTCCACACGGCCGAGTTCCCGGGCGGCGCCGTCCGCGGCCAGCTCGGAAGCTCCGACGCGACGCTCGGCCGGACGTTCACGGTTGCAATGGCGGGCCGGAACGAGGCACCGAATGCGGGCGACCCCGACGGCGCCGGCACCGCCATCATCCGGATCCGCCGCTCCGACGCGCAGCTCTGCTACCGGATCACGGTGTCGAACATCCAGCTCCCCGCCGTCGGCGCACACATCCACCGCGGTGCGGCCGGCGGGAGCGGGCCGATCGTGATTTCGTTCACCGCCCCGGGCGAGAACGGCGTCACGAGCGCGTGCACCGCCGTCGACGCCGCGCTCCTCGACGAGATCCTCGCCAACCCGGCCAACTTCTACGTCAACGTCCACACACGCGACTTCACGGGCGGCGCAGTCCGGGCGCCGCTCGCCTAGCGGACGCACCAGGGGCGCGAGGCGGGATCCGCCTCGCGCCCCACCCCCACGCGCTACGCCCTCGGCAGCTCCACGACGAAGGTCGTTCCGGCTCCCGGGACGGAGCGCACGACGATGCGGCCGCCCATCCGCTCCACGAGTTCGCGCGCAATGAACAGGCCGAGCCCCGTGCCACCCGGCGCCCGAGTGAGGTTCGGATCGCCGCGGTAGAACTTCTCGAAGATCCGCTCGAGCTCGCCCCGCGGGATGCCCGGGCCGCGGTCGCTGACCGAGATCTTGACCACCGACGGCGATCCGTCGACCGCGACGACGACGTGACGGCCGTCTCCGTACTTCACGGCGTTGTCGACGAGGTTCACGAGCACCTGCTCGATCCGGTCGCGATCGCCGGCCGCCTCGCCGACGGCGCCGACGTCGACCTCGACCGTGGCCGGCTCGAGCTGCGGCTCGATCGCCTCCACCGTCGAGCGCACGAGCTCGACCACGTCCACGCGCTCCCGCTCGACGCGCAGCTCGCCGCGATCGATCCGCGTCGCGAGCAGCACCTCCTCCGTGATCTGCGTCAGGCGCGCGGCCTGGGTGGCGATCATCTCGAGCAGCCTCTGCCTCTGGTCGGGTGCGAGCTCGACGTCGCGCCGCAGAAGCGTCTGCGCGGCGCCGTAGACGGCGGCCATCGGCGTGCGCAGCTCGTGCGAGACCGTGGCGATGAAGTCACTCTTCTCCTCGTCGAGCCGGCGCTCGCCCGTCAGGTCCCGGAACGTGTAGACGACGCCGTCCGCGGCCCGCACGGCGACGAACGAGAGCCAGAGGTCGCGGCCGCCCGCCTCCACCGGGAGGGTGACCGAACGCGCGGCCGAGCCGCCCTCCGCCACGGGGACGCGCGCCTCGATCTCGCTCCACGCCGGCAGCGCGTCGTGCGCCGGCCGCCCGAGCACGCGCTCCGCCTCGAGGCCGGTGACGGCGGCCGCCGCGCGGTTCCAGAGCTCGATCGTGCCGTCGCCGTCGACGAGGAAGATGCCGTCGCCGACGACGTCGAGAACGTGGGCGGCGAGCTCGCGCTCCGCCGCGACGGCCCGAGCGGCCGCCTCGGCCGCCTCCAGCCGCAGGCGCTCGCGCTGGAGGCGCGCGTTCCGGACCGCCGCCGCCATCTGCGCGACGAGGCCCTCGAACACCTCGAGGTCGCGCGTGTCGTAGCGGTCGTGGTCGCTCATCAGCTGGACGACGCCGACCACCTGCCCCTCCTGCTCGACGGGCACCATCATCACCGCCTTCGTCCCGGGCGGCCCCGACTCGGGGAGCTTCCGCACGTTCCCTTTCCGGTCGACGTCGTAGTAGGTGCCGCTCCCCGACTGCACACGCTGCTCGACGTCGTTCGCGAGCAGCGGCTCGCCGCTCACGATCACCCGGCTCTGCATGCCCCCGCCCTCACGGTTGAGCGCGATCGGCGGAAAGATCTGCGGGTCGAGCAGGTTGCCCTCGACCCACGCGTAGTCGCACCGGATCAGGCCGTCGCGCTCGTCGTACGACGAGACGACGACGGCGTCGTGCGCGACGACATCGCGGAGGAGCTCGTGGAACCGCCCGTACACCCGCTCGGGCTCCATCGTCTCGCCGAGCCTCCGCGCGGCGAAGAGGAAGAGCTCCGCCACCTCGGCCTTCCGCTCGAGCTCGCGCACGTCCATGCCGTGACGGTACTACCGTGCTCCTTGACCTGCCGCCGGTCGGCAAGGATCATCGAGGGACACGTTTCTCTGCGGCACGACGGAGGGGAGGAGCGATGGCCGTAGCCGCAATACCGTTCGTGCAGGCGCGGAACTTCACGAGAGGGCGCTCGAGCCACATCGACGTGCTCGTGATCCACACGATGGAGTCGCCCGAGAAGCCGAACACTGCCGAGGACGTCGCGAGCTGGTTCGCGGGGTCGAACGCACCGCAGGCCTCAGCGCACTACTGCATCGACGGAAACTCCGTCGTGCAGTGCGTCCAGGACAGCGACGTCGCCTGGCACGCGCCCGGGGCGAATCACAACGGGCTCGGCTTCGAGCACGCGGGCAAGGCGTCGCAGACTGCGCACGATTGGAGCGACGACTATTCGGTGAAGTGCCTCGAGCTGTCGGCGACGCTCGTCGCGCAGAAATGCAAGGAGTACGACATCCCGGTCGTCTGGCTCCACCCGGCCGACCTGAGGGCCGGCAAGCGCGGGATCACGGGCCACGTCCAGGTGTCGGAGGCGTTCAGGAAGTCGGACCACACCGATCCCGGCAAGGGGTTCCCGGTGCAGGCGTACCTCGCGCGCGTGAAGAAGCACCTCGGCGACGCGTTCGTGCCTCCGAACGAGCACCGCAACCTGCAGAAGGCGTCGAGCCAGACGCCGACCCTGAAGGCGGGCGCGCGCGGCTTCCAGGTGAAGCGGTTGCAGCAGCTGCTCGCCCAGCGCGGTTTCGATCCCGGGAGCGCCGACGGCGTCTTCGGGCCGAACACGACCGCGGCGGTGAAGAAGGCGCAGGCCGCGCACGGCCTCGTGGCGGACGGGATCGCCGGGCCGCTGACCTGGCAGGCCCTGCTCGCTGCCTGAGGCGTGAGGGCGGGCCGGCGGCGGGTTCCACCGCCGCCGGCCGCCCGCGTCTACGGCACGACCTCGAGGTCTCTCGTGTCGACCTTCTCGACGTGGCCGTCGCCGTCGGCGACCTCGTAGACCGGCGCCGGAGTCGTGCTTTCCCCTCCGACGTCTCGGGCCGACCGGGACTCGTTGACGCCGACGTGGGTGACGATGTCGACCGCGGTCTCCTCGTCGATCTCGCCGGCCTTGCACAGCAGCTTCGCCTTCATCTCACGCCCCCTCTCCGTCTGCGGTACGAGTCGGCGGTGCCCGCGGGGCGGCGATCCCTAACGCGCCGCAGATGAGACGGCGGCGCTCCGAGCGAACTTTCGCCCGGAGCGCCGCCGTGGCTCACGCTCAGGCGGTCTCGACGCCGCCCTGGATCTCGCCGCGCCAGGCGCCGCTCTCGACGCCGCGGCTCTCGATCAGCTCCTTGAAGCGCTGGAGGTCGCCCTTGATCCGGCGCCGGTCGAGCCCGACCGCGGAGCCCGCCTTCTCGGCGATCCCCTCCGGCGTATAGCTCATCGTCAGGCGCACCTGCGTCCGGAAGTCGCCGAGCTTGTCGAACGCGACCGTTCCGCGCGTCTGCTTGCCGTCGATCGACTCCCAGACGATGCGCGTGTCGGGCTCCTGCTCGATGATCTTCGCGTCCCAGTCGGCGGTCTTGCCGGCGACGCGCGCCTTCCAGTGCAGGCGCGTGTCGTCGATCTGGCGGACCTGCTCGACGCCCTCCATGAAGCTCGGGAACTCCTCGAACTGCGTCCACTGGTTGTAGGCCGTCGAGACCGGGACGTCGACCCCGACGGACTCCTCGACGACCGTGATCGAGGGGGTCGAGCTGCCCGCCCAGTCGTCGGAGCCGCCGAACGTCTCCTTCACGAACCGGCGCACGCCGGGGAAGGCGGCCGCAGCGGCGCCGATGCCGACGAGGAAGAGGACGAAGTTGCGCCCCTTGTGACTCCGGTTGTGGTCGACGCGCCGACGCGCCTTCCGAAGCTGCGCGACCATCTCGGCGACCTGCTCTCGCACCACCGGATCGGATGCGATCCTCGCCGCCGCGCCGGCGACGCCCATCTGACGCTTGGCGCGCTGGCGCGCCGCCAGGCCCGCCCCTACCGCCGCCAGCACGCGCTGGCGCAGCTTCTCGTCGTCCACGATCTGCTCTGCGTACGGCGCGACCGTGTCGGCCGCATCCGAAACAGCGCTCCTGGCGCCGTTCTTTCCGAACATATTGTCCTCCCCGTTCTCGTTTACGAGTTCTCGTGTTCCGTGTCCGGATCGGGCGCGGTGGAAACCCGCTCCGAAACGGCTTCAGCGCGCGACGCGCGAGCCGCCCACGATCGTCTCCTCGCCGTCCGGGAAGCGCACGAGCGCCTTGTGGCCGCCGTCGTAGTCGTCGGCCCAGAGGAGCAGGGTCGCCTCGCGGCCGGAGACGCGGCACGGCTCCTCCGAGAGCCCCTCGCCGTGGAGCCACGCGCGCACGAACGGATTGGTCTCGCGCTCCGCGCCGATCGTCGTCGATTCACGGTGGCCCGGCAGGACGACCGTGTCCGGGTCGAGCGCGAACAGCACCGCGAGGATCGAGTGCTTCAGCTCGCCGAGGTCGCCGTCGGGCCCTGCAGTCCCGCCGACGGTGCCGCGGAAGAGGACGTCGGCCGTCAGGCAGTGCGTCCCCGAGACGAGGTACGCGACGTGGTCGCGGCAGTGCCCGGGCGTATGGAGCGCGCGGATCTCGAGCCTTCCGCTACGAAGCGAGGCGCCGTCCCCCACGCGCTCGTCGGCGTCGAGGGCCGTCAGCGGGTGCGCGACGAGCGGCACGTCCAGACGCTCCGCCCACCGCTCGATCCCGACGATGTGGTCGGCGTGGCCGTGCGTGCAGAGGACGTGCGTGAGGGTGATGCCGTCGCGCGCGGCGCCGTTGACGAGATCCTCCTCGAGGCCGTTGCCGTCGACCAGGACGCCGTGGCCGCCCTGCTCGTCCGCGACGAGGTAGGCGTTCGAGAGCCAGCCTGGATGCTCGACGCGCTCGACGATCACGAGAACGAGATTACGCTGCGGATACCGTCCTGTGCCTCCATCAGCTCGAAGCCGCGGTTGACGTCGTCGAGCGTCAGCGTGTGCGAGACGAACGGCGCCACGTCGAGCTGTCCCTCGAGCGCGAGCCGCACGAGCTCCGGGACCTGGTCGCGGCCCTTCACGCCGCCGAACGACGAGCCGCAGACGCGCCGGCCCGTGATCAGGTAGCGCGGCACGATGTCGAGCGTCTCGCCGCGGCCGGCGACCCCGGCGATCGTGCACAGGCCCCACCCCATCCGTGCGGACTCGACGGCCTGGCGCATCACGTCCACGCGCCCGGTGGCCTCGAAGGTGTAGTCGGCGCCGAAGCCGCCCGTCAGCTCGAGGATCCGCTCCACCGCCTCCGGGCCTCCCGCGAGCGTCTCGGTCGCTCCCTGCCCGCGCGCCAGTGCGAGGCGCTCCTCCGAGAGGTCGACGGCGACGATCCGCTCCGCACCTCGCAGTCGGCAGCCCGCGACCGCGCCTAGCCCGACCATCCCGGCGCCGAAGACGACGCACGTCGATCCCGCGTCGACCCCTGCGCTGAACATGGCCGCGCCGAGCCCGGTGGAGAGCCCGCACGCGAACAGCGCCGCGTGCTCGAGCGGCGCTTCAGGGTCGACCTTCGCGAGCGCGATCTCCGGCAGCACTGCGTGCTCGGCGAAGGTCGAGGTGCCCATGAAGTGCCGGATCGGCTCGCCGTCGCGGGAGAGGCGCGTCGTCCCGTCGGGCAGGAAGCCCTTGTTCTGCTGCTCGCGGATTGCCAGACAGAGGTTCGTGCGCGCGCTGCGGCAGTGGATGCACTCGCGGCACTGCGGCGAGAACAGCGTCACCACGTGGTCTCCCGGCGCGAGGGAGGAGACGCCGTCGCCGACCCGCTCGACCACGCCGGCGCCCTCGTGCCCCAGCACCGTCGGCGCGTACCCGGACGGATCCGCGCCCGAGGCGGTGTAGAGGTCGGTGTGGCAGACGCCGCAGGCGACCAGTCGGACGAGCGCCTCTCCCGCTCTCGGCTCCGCCAGGTCTACCTCCTGCACCTGGAGCGGCGCGCCGAACTCCTCCAGCACGGCTGCGCGGATCCTCATCGCCGGAACGATCTCACAGCCCGGAAGAACGTACACGATTTGACCCGCCGCGCCCGCCGTGTAATCCTCGCCGGAACGGCTACCACGGGAGGAATCGCCGTTGCGCGCCTCGCCTCAATCGTCGCTGCGGCGCGTCGACAGGAAGAAGGCTTCGGCTTGATCCGGGCCCTCGTCGTGAGCGATATCCGCCTTTACCGGGAGGGGCTCGCGGACGCCCTCACCGGGGGCGGCCGCTGCGAGGTCGTCGCCACCGCGGCCGATGTCTTCTCCGCCGTCAACGCGGCCGAGGCGCACCGCCCCGACGTCGTCCTGCTCGACCTCGCGCTCGTGGATGCGGGCGACGCCGTCGCCGACCTCGCCGCCCTCGAGCCGCCGGCGAAGGTGGTCGCCCTCGGCGTGCTGGAGGTCCCGTCGGAGGTGATCGCGCTCGCCGAGGCCGGCGTCGCCGGGTACGTTCCCCGCGACGCGACCCTCGACGAGCTCGTCGACGTCGTCGAGAGCGTGGCGCGCGGCGAGATGGTCTGCTCGCCGCGGATCGCCGCCGTCCTGCTGCACCGCGTCGCGGCGGCGCGCGGACGCGACCCGCGCGACGATGACCTGCCGCTGACGCCGCGCGAGAACGAGATCGTCGCGCTGATCGACGAGGGGCTCTCGAACAAGCAGATCGGGCAGCGGCTCTCGATCGAGGTCGCCACGGTCAAGAACCACGTGCACAGCATCCTCGACAAGCTCGGTGTCGAGGGCCGCGCCGCCGCGGCCGCGCACGTGCGCCGCGCCCGCGATGCGGGCGAGACGCGCGCCGGGATCTAGAACCTTCGATCCAGATCCTCCCCGACCGCGCCTGGGCCGAAGAGGGATCCGGCGGCTCATTGCGCGTCCGGCGCCGCGTGCACAGGATCGGTCGTCGCAACGGATGCCTGTGTGGAACGTGCACGAGTCGCTCTCGTCGAGATGCCCCGGATGCTCCGGGAGATCATCGAGCGGGCGGTGGCGGGGCAGCCGGACATGGAGATCGTCGACGACCTGCCGCCGAACGCCATGGCGCCCGAGGCGCTGCGACGGGCCGGTGCCGACGTTGTGATCTCGGCGGGCTACCACGACTCGTCCGCGGTCAGCCGGTTGCTCTGCGAGCTGCCGCGGCTCAAGGTGCTCGTCGTCTCGGCGGACGGGCGCGAGACGGCGCTCCACGAGCTCCGCCCGAACCGGATGGAGCTGGGCGAGGTCTCGCCGCAGACGATCGTCGACGCGATCCGCGGCGCGTGCCGCGCCACCACGAGCTGAGAGGAGAACGATGCCTTCGACACTCACCTACCCGGGCGTCTACGTGGAGGAGGTGCCGAGCGGCGTCCGCACGATCACGCCGGTCTCGACCTCCGTCACCGCGTTCGTCGGCTTCACGTCGCGCGGCGCGGCCGATACGGCGCGCCAGATCTTCAGCTTCGCCGACTTCGAGCGCGAGTTCGGCGGCCTGTCGGTGGACAGCGACCTCTCGTACGCGGTCCAGCACTACTTCCAGAACGGCGGCGCGGAGGCGTGGATCGTCCGCGTGGCCGCGGGCGCGGCGGCCGCGGGCATCTCGATCCTCAACGCGCCAGGCGGCTCGCAGGTCTTCGACGTGCTCGCGCCGAGCCAGGGCGCGTGGGGGAACCGAGTCCGGATCGACGTCGACTACGACACCTCGAACCCGGCCTCGCTCTTCAACATCACCGCGACCGAGTTCGAGGAGCAGGGCGGCGTCCTGACACCGGTCCGGACGGAGACGCACCGGAACTTGACGATGAGCTCCGTCGCTCCGAACGACGCAGTAGCGACCGTGAACGCGACGTCCGACCTGATCCGCCTCTCGCGCGACTCGGCCGCCCTCCCCCTCGTCGCGACGGCACGTGGCGATAGCAGGAGCGGCGACCTCGCCGGGACGGACTTCGACCAGCTGAACGACGACCGGCGGCGCCTCGCGATCACGATCGACGGCGACGGTCCGCACGAGTTCGACATCTTCGACGCCGGCGGCTCGCTCACCGGTGCCACCGAGGCCGCGCGGATCACCAACCTCGCAAGTCGGATCCAGGCGCGCGTGCAGGCGCTCAAGCCCGGCTCGCCGGCGTTCTCGGGCTTCACCGCGGCCCGCGACGGCACGCGAGTCGTGCTCACGTCGGGCACCCAGGGCGAGCAGTCGTCCGTCCGCGTCGGCCCGGCCTCGATCCGGAACGCGGCGACGCTCCTCAAGCTGGGACTCGCAAACGGCGGTCGCGAGACCGATGCCGCCGCCGGGATGCGCCCCGCGCAGACCGGCACGCTCGGCGGCGACATCTCCGGCCTGACGCTCTCGACGCTCGCGGCGCCGGCGACGGTCAACGTGACGACGCACGGGCCGGGCGGCGACATCGGGCCCACGGCGATCACGCTCTGGACGACCGCGGACGAGCGCCCGACGAGCCTGCAGGCGCTCCGCGGGCGCGTGGAGGCGGCGCTGACGGCGCAGTCCCAGCCCGAGCTGCGCGGCGCGCGCGTGACGCTGATCGACGGGAGGCTGCGGATCGAGGCGGGCGGCGACCCGAGCTCGCGGATCACGTTCGCCGACGCCGCGGTTCCGGACGCGCTGAAGATCTCGGCCGGCGGCGGCGCCGTCGAGAACGTCTCGAGCTACGCGCTCGGCGTCGGCGTCGCGGCGCAGGCCCAGGCCGCGCCGATCGCCGGTGCCGACGGGACGGCCCCTTCGACGGCGAACCTGCGCGGGAGCCGCCTCGCGAAGACGGGCTTCTACGCGCTCGAGGGCGTGGACATCTTCAACATCCTCACCGTCCCCGGAGTCTCCGACCCGGGCCTGCTGTCGGAGGTGATCGCCTACTGCGAGGAGCGCCGCGCCTTCGCGATCCTCGACCTGCCGACGGCGACCGACACGCTCGACGAGGCGCGCACGTGGATGTCGACGAACGCGAGCCTCCGGCACAAGAACGCCGCGGCGTACTTCCCGCGCTTCGTCGCGGCCGACCCGCTGCAGAACTTCCGGCAGCGCCAGTTCCCGGCGAGCGGGGCCGTCGCGGGGATCTACGCTCGCACCGACACCGAGCGCGGGATCTGGAAGGCCCCCGCCGGCACCGACGCCGTCGTCCGCGGCGCGCAGGGGCTCGCGATCACACTCTCGGATCCCGAGAACGGCGCGCTCAACCCGCTCGGGCTGAACAGCCTGCGCACGTTCCCCATCTTCGGCACCGTCGTCTGGGGAGCGCGGACGCTCGTCGGCGCCGACCAGCTCGCCTCGGAGTGGAAGTACGTGCCGATCCGGCGGCTCGCGCTGTTCATCGAGGAGAGCCTCTATCGCGGCACGAAGTGGGTCGTGTTCGAGGGGAACGACGAGCCCCTGTGGGCGCAGATCCGGCTCAACGTGGGCGCGTTCATGCAGACACTGTTCCGCCAGGGCGCGTTCCAGGGCTCCAGCCCGCGCGAGGCGTACTTCGTCAAGTGCGACAGCGAGACGACCACCCAGAACGACATCGACCGCGGCGTCGTGAACATCCTCGTCGGGTTCGCGCCGCTGAAGCCCGCCGAGTTCGTCGTTCTGCGGATCCAGCAGATCGCCGGCCAGATCGAGACGTGAGGAGGCTGCCGTGGCGCAGTTCAACGTGAACCCGAACCGCTTCGACCCGTACAAGAACTTCAAGTTCCGCGTGCGGTGGGA
>DATHAE010000175.1:0-10814 GCA_035296805.1 Gaiellaceae bacterium
CGGGATGGGTCGCGACGACGGGCGAATCGCCGCTCTCGAACAGCGCCCGCCATTCCGCCGGCACCGCGTCGGGATTCTCGAGGTACTCGTCGAGGATCAGCCGCGCGTAGCCGGCGTTCAGCCCGTCGATCTCGTTGGCGCTCACCTCCCCGGTGTTGTACCAGGGGCGGTGACCGAGGACTCGGCTCGATTAGTACAGCGGCCGGTCGAGCCAGACAGCGAGACCGGCGCCGATGACGAAGCAGACGCCGATGACGGCAATCGCGAGCATGACGAGCCGCTGCTGCTCGCGGCTCATCACCGCGGCGAGGAGCGCGACGAGAAGCGCTGCCGGCGCGAGCCGGAACGGGCGGTAGACGAGCTCGAGCGCGCCGACGAAGATCGCGCCGGCGGCGATCAAACCCGCCACGGACTCCGCGGCGCCCCACGTTCTTGGCTCGGCGCCCATCATGCGTCGACCCTGGCGCGGCGCGTGCGGATCGCCCGTCTCGGGCGCGACCCGTGCGGTCCACCGCGTCGCGGCCGCGGCCCGGGCCGGTGCTGCCACGGCTTCCAGTCGGTCCCGTCGCTGCCGCCCGCCGCGTCGCTCTCGGGCTCCGCCTTGATCGCCCACCACACGACCCAGCAGAGGTAGACGATCGGGATCTTCAGCACCAGCATCATGAAGACGAGCTCCCACATGGCGAGGCCGCGAAGTGTACGACAGGGGCCGCTCGCGCGACACTGTCGCGACCGTTAAGAAATGAGCACGCGGCCCGGAAGCGGCGGCGCGCGGGCGGGCGACGACGGCTGCTCCCGCGTCGTCATCGGTACCGCTTCCCCTCGTCGCGGCGGTAGCCGGCGGCCGCGACCGCCGCGAATGCCGCTGTGAAAGCGGCGAGCGCGGCCCACGGGCGCGGCGCGAGGGCGTTGCCGTAGACGACGTTCCCCAGCAGATCCGCGAGGGCGCGCGTCGGCAGGTACGGCGAAACGTCCTGGACGAAGGGCGGGAGCTCCGACGCGCGAATCCAAAGCCCGCCAGCGTACGACAGGCCGAGGTAGAGCAGGTTCGCGATCGGCAGCGCGCCTCGAGGCGGCGCCCAGTAGCCGAGGCCGATCCCGAGCAACGCGAACGGGATGGTCGCGATCAGCAGCGTCGCCCCCAGCTCGACCCACCGGCGCGCGTCGAGGGCTGCGTCGGTCGTGACCAGAGCGACGACGAGGACGATCGCCGCGGCACCAGCTGCAAAGCCGGCCGCCGAGCAGACACGTGCCGCGAGTCGCGCCGGGACGCTGACGGGAAGCGTGCGCAGGTACGTCTCCCACGGCGACGTGCGGTCGACGGCGATGCCGACTCCGAACTGGAAGAACGCGACCCCAATTGCGGCGAATCCCGCAAAGGCCGCCATCTTGATCGTCGCGTACGGCCCGGGTGACGGCGCGACGAAGAACAGGAAGAACACGGACGGGAAGAGCAACGTGGGCACGACGTAAGCCGGGTAGCGCAGCAGCTCGCGCGTTATCGCAGCCGCGTGGAGCAGGACGAGTCTCAGCTCGGCCTCCTGAGCACGGTCACGGCTTCCTCGAGCGTCACCGGCCGCACCTCCAGCTCGTGGAGCGGGACGCCCTGCCGGACGAGGCGCGCGATCTCGATGCCGGCGTCGCGGACGAGGATCGCGACGCGATCCGCGTCGCGCTCCATGCCGGCCCAGACGAAGCCGTTTGCGGGCGCGGCGAAGCTGATTCGGGTCAGGCCGGCGGACCCCTTGATCGCGGCGACCTGGCCGTCGGCGACGATCCTGCCGCTCTCGATCACGACGACGCGCGAGGCGAGCGCCTCGGCCTCGTCCAGATGGTGCGTGGTCAGGAGGACTGCACGGCCGGCCGCGGCGTGGCGCCGAACCGCGTCCCACACGCTCCGACGCGACTCCGCGTCAAGGCCGCTCGTCGGCTCGTCGAGTACAACGAGGCGCGGATCGCCGGCGAATGCGAGCGCGACGGCGAGCCGCCGGCGCTCGCCGCCGGAGAGGCCGCCGACCTGCCGCTTCGCGAATCGGTCGAGTCCGAACCGCTCGAGGACATCGCGCTCGGGCAGCGGCTGCGGGTAGTGCGCGCGGACGAGGCGGACGACCTCCACGACGCGGAGCGCATGCGGAAAGCCCATCTCCTGGGGAGTGACCCCGATCGCGGTCCGCGCGTCAGCGGCCCGCGGGTCTCGGCCGAACAGGAGCGCACGGCCCGAGTCCGGCCGCCGGAGCCCGAGGAGGAGCGCGATCGACGTCGTCTTCCCGGCCCCGTTTGGGCCGAGGAGCGCGACGACCTCGCCCTCCTCGACGCCAAAGGTGACGCGATCGACTGCCGGCGCCGCGCCGAAGCTCTTGGTCGCCTCGACGAGCGCAGCCGCCGTCATGCGGGAGCCTCCGCCGGCGCGCGCGCCCGGGGCAGCACGGCGGCGACGAGCACGTTGTACGTCCAATGCGCGACCACCGAGGCGGCAAGCGATCCCGTGAATACGTACGTGCACCCGAAGACGGCGCCTGTCACGAGGTGCGTCGCCCGCCGGACGCGGTGCATCAGCGCGAATGCGATCGTGCTCACGGCCACGCCGGCGACCGCGCCGCCGCGCAGCGTTTCCCCGAGGACGAGGCGGCGCCAGATGACCTCCTCGTTGAGCGCGAACAGCGCGAGGAACGCGAGTGTCGCCGCCGGAGTCGGCGCGGCTCGCAGCGGCGAAGCGCGCCGACGCGCGACGGCGACGAAGAGCGCCAGGCCGGCTGCGGCGCCCGCCGGGACTGCGACCGCCCACGAGAGCCGGGCCTCGGGACGCGGCGGGTCGACGGCGACGAGGGTCACCGCGCCGACCACGGTCGACACGGCGACGCGCGTCCATACGCCGATAGCGTCACGTCTCACCGTCGGCCGCCTACCGCGACGGCGTAGACGGATGCCTCGTCGAGGCCGTCGGCGGCGACAAGAGCGTCGAGACGACGGTCGTACCAGCCGCCGAGAGGCACGGCCGGCAGATCGAGAGCCGTCGCTGCGAGGAGGACGTTCTGCACGAGGTGACCCGCCTCGAGCAGCGCGAACCGGTAACCGCGGAGGCCGTACTTGAAGCGAGCTCTCCACACCATTGCCGTCACGACGAGGAGGACGGCCGATCGCTTCGCAAGCGACGGATCGACGAGCGCGGCCGCGACGTCCGCCTCGCCGACCGGGCCGAGCGCCTCGAGGCGGTGCCGGAACGGGTGGTAGTGGAACGTCGACGGGCCGAGGCCGTGGACCGCGAGCGGGAGAGCGTAGAGCTCGAGCGGATACAGCGCGCCACCCGACGGAACCGGACGCCTCGGCAACCGGTCCCGCGCGCGGACGCCATACGCGGCGGCGAGAAGCGTCGCGAGGTCCCCGACCGAGAGCGGCGTCCTCAACGACGCCGACTCCGATCGCCGCTCGCGGAGCAGATCGCGGAACCGACGCCTTGGCAGGCGGGCGGCGGGAAGGTCGATTCCGCGCCGATGCTCGTGGATCCGCGCCGCGCGCATGGTCGTCTGCTGCAGCTCGGGGCTCGAGGCGAGCGTCGTCAGGACGCCGACACGCGGCGGCGCGACGTTCGGGTAGAGCCGCGACGCCTCGTGGAACGCCTCGGCCGGATCGTCCAGCGGAACGTCGCCGCCGTAGACGATCGACGCGAACTCGGCGGTCGGGACGGTCTCCGTCACGGGAACGGATGGGGGTCGGGGTTGACATCCTTCTCGTCGAGGGGCGAAGGGCGGAGGCCAAGCTCGGTCGCTGCCTCGTACAGCCGCCGCCCGCCGAGGAACCGTGCGGGGTGCGGCACGTCCAACGAGCACAGCTCCGGCGCCACGACCTTCGTCACGACGAGCCCGAGCTCCCGGACGTCCGGCGACGTCGCGTCGACGGCGTACGCGTCCGAGCCGGCGCGGCAGACGCGATCGCAGAGCGCGCGGACGCGGTCACCCGCGGTCTCGGCTTCGAGAGCCGGGATCGAGCTCGCCGCGACGCGGCGCGGCGACGCGTCGAGGAACGCCGCGGCTGCGGCTCGCTCGGGATCCGCGTAGTACTGGATGTGATCCTCGAACGAGACGACGCCGCCGCCGCGTGCTCCGTAGCGCTTCTCGGGCCGAAGCAGCGACAGCTTGACGCCTGCGGCGCGGCAGGCGAACGCCTCCGACAGCGCCTTCCACCAGGCGCGCTCGACAGTGGAACCCGTGCCGGCACCGATGCCCAGCGCGCCCACCTCGAGGCCGCGCGCTCGAACGACGCCGAGGAAGCTCGGCAGCCCGTGGAACGAGGACATGTCGATCGCCGCGTACTCGAGCCCGGTGACGGCGAACGTCCGGCGATCGATCTCGGCCAGCCGCTCGTCATCCGCCCAGTCGAGCCGAGGCAACGAAAGCCTGTTGGTCCACGCGATCATGAAGGCGTCCCGCTCGAGCACCTCGCAGAGCCCGCGCTCGATCGCCGTCTCGAGCGTCTCCGCACACGCGGCGCCGCTGCTCGTGGCATACCCGACGCGCTCGCAGCCGTCGATCGCGGTCTCCCCGAGGAACACCAGCTCGGCAGGCAACCAGACCGGAGCGCCGTCTCGAATCCGCCAGCCGTCCACCCACGGGACGCGGATGTCGCCGCGGAAAGGCCGGAACGGGAACCCTGGATCCGCATGCTGGCGCTCGCTGAAGAGCGCGAATCGCTCGGGGGCGACGGCCTCGGGCAGGTCGTCGGCGGTGGCCGCCACGAGACGATCCGGTGCAACATAGGTCAGCGAATACCGCTCGAGCGCCTCGCCGACGGCCGCCTCTGCGGCCGCCGAACGCGTCGATCCGGCGCCGCCGATCCCGGCGACGTGGTCGAGCGGGCTCCCGAGCAGCTCTAGGCTGCGTCCGACCTCCGAGGCGATGCGGAAGAGCGGCGGCTCCGACGGAAGGTGCAGGCACTCCTCGAGCGAGCGGACGACGCCGGTGTACGGAGAGACCGCTCGGCGCAATGGCGGAGTGAGCGCGTCGGCGATCATGCCGCTCGCGCCTCGTGCCACGGAAGGCGCGGTGCGAACCGCGCCGCAGGGGAGCAGACGCGGCAGCGGGGGACACGCAGGACGAAGTGCTCCGACAGGGCGGGAACCGGGCGCGGTTCGAGTGCGAACATGACGCCCGGCAGGGTCGTGTCGCCGGCCACGAGCCACCGGAGCACGAGGTGCGCGCAGACTCCCGCGGCGACCGCGTCGAGCGGCGGATCCGCGGTCGCTGCCAACGGCGCGGCTTCGATCTCGACGAGGTCGTCGCCGTACTCGACGTTCGCCGCGCGGCGCAGGAGCAGGCACTCGTAGCAGCACGATTCGCCGGGGACGACGATCGGACCGATCGCCGTCAGCCGCCCGTCGAACGGCCGAAGCGGCAGCCACGTCAGGGCTCGTCGCAGCGCGAGCTCGTTCCACCCCGGAAGCGCGTCCAGCTCGTCGGACGCCGGCGCGACCACCGTCAACGCGACGACCGCTCCGCGCCGCCACGACACCCGACGCACCTCGCCGACGCCGGCGAGGCGCAGCAGCCGCGCCACCTCAAGGCCGCCCGCACCGCCCCCGACGATCCCGACAGTCCCGTTCTGCAGGCGCTCCGCCGCACGGGTCGGCGCCAGCCCATGCGAGGCCGCGAACGCGTGCGCCGTTTCACGGACGTCCGCGGGCGCGGACGGTCCGTCCGCGAGCAACCCGTGCGAGGCGAGCGTCTCGAGCGCACGCTCGATCGCCGGGCGCGCAGCGCTTCCGATCCGCTGGGCGATGTCGTCGATCGTGCGCGTCCCGTCGAGCAGCGGCAGGAGCGGCGGGAGCAGCGTCGACACGGCGGCGCCCTCGAGGGCGACGACGACCTGCCCGTGCTCCAGGAGCAGGCGGTCGCCGTCGCCGACGAGCCGATACCACGGGGCGAGGTGTGGGCGCGCGGGAATCAGGGCCTCGCCTCCCGTTACCACCCGCAACAGCAGCAGCAGCTCGAGCAGCAGTCCTCGATCAGCGCGAACGATCCGATCGACGATCCTCTGACCGTTGCGCGGAGATCGAGGAGCTGCGCTGTCAGGCTCGCGAACATCACGTCACCCGCAGTCGATCACGCAGCCGCTGCAACAACAGCTGCAGCAGTCGAAGACCAGGGCGAACGGAACCTGCGCGTCGCCACGCACGTGCGACGTCAGGTCGAGCAGGTCGCGCGTCAGCTTGTCGAACATCGACACCTCCTTCGTTGTCTACGTCGTGAACGTAGCGGGAGAAATGTCACGCGTGTGTGACGGCTTCGTGCCGAAAGTGCAACAACGAGATCCTGGCCGCGATGCGGACGGCCGACTAGTGGACGTTATGGACATGTCCGTTGGCGCTACCCGCCGAAGATGCACAGTGGGAACGGCCAGCACGAGCAGCACGACGACGAACAGCAGTCCCATGTGACTGCGAACGGCTGCGCCGCGCGCCCGAGCGTTCTCGCCCTCAGGTCGAGCAATTCGTCCGTCGACTCCGTCAGCATCGGAACCTCCTTGTTGTCGTTGTCGACAAACCTAGAGGTGACTTTGCGTCCGCCGTGTGCCGCCTCTGTATCGAGTTCGGAGCCGAGTGCCGCGGCGGCCGCGCGGCGGCCGACCGACGCTCTGCGAGAGCCGACCTACGCTAGGCGCAGAGGAGGGAGGACTGCGCGCCGTTGCGACCGACGGCGTGCGACGCGTCGATCTCGACGCAGACCGAGCGCGCGGCGTCGACGAACGCGGCGGCGTCCTTCCGCAGCCTCCGCTCGCGGTTCCAGACGAGCGCCACCACACGCCCGGCGATCGCCGTTGGCGGGTCGAGCGCGACGACTGTCGTCTCGGTCGTCGCCTCGTCGACCGCGCTTCGCGGGATGATCGCGGCGCCCAACCCGGCGGCGACGAGCGCCTGCACGGTCGCACCGGCATCCGACTCGAGCACGAACTGCGGCTCCAAACCCCGCGCCCGAAGACCCATCTCGACCTCCGACCGCGTCGGCGCGTGCGCGATCAGCGGGAGGCGAACGACCGTGGCAGGCCCGACACCTTTCGCGCGCCGCGCGAGAGCCGAGGACGCCTGCACGAGCACGACGAACGGGTCGTAGTAGAGCGGCACGCCGTCGAGCGCCGCGTTGCGAAGCGGAAGCTCGGCGAAGGCGAGGTCGACGTCGCCGCGCGCGACGAGTCCGACGACACGCTCGGACGTCTCCGACGCCTGGAGAGTGACCGTCACCTCCGCGCGCACGCGCGCGAACGCGGCGAGGACGCGGGGAACGACGCGCGCCGCGACGTCTTGCGTCGAACCCACCCGCAGCGTCGTCGCCCCGCCGCCGTCAAGGGCGGCGAGGTCGGCCTGCGCGTCTCGCATTCGCGCGATGACTGCGTCCGCGTGCGCGAGCAGGACGACCCCGGCGGCGGTCAACGCGATGGGTCGCGTGCCGCGCGAGCGGTCGACGAGGCGCCGCCCGGTGATCCCCTCGAGCGCGGCGATCTGGTGACTGATCGCCGACTGGACGTATCCGAGGCGCTCGGCGGCGCGGCGAAACGACCCCTCGCGCGCGACGGCGTCGAGCGCGGCGAGGTGCCTGAGCTCGATGCCGAACCAGTGCTCGCCCGCCATGAACGATCCGACGCGCGGGCGCGGTCGCAGATTGGCCCGACGCCGATGCTTAACTCCCTCTTAACCGGGTATCCGCGGCCGGATGAGCGAGATCATCCACATCACGCTGCCCCGCCGTGAGCTTGGCGAGACGCTCGCGGCCGACCTCGGCGACCGCGGATTCGCCGCGGAGCTCGTCGAGGAGGACGACGCCTGCGGCCTCGACGTTCGCTTCGCGCTCGACGAGCGCGCGCGGCTCGGGGACGCCGTCGCGCGGGCCGTCGAGAGCTGGGTCGGCGACAACATGCTCCCGCTCATCGTCGAGCGCGTCGACGGCGCGTGCATCGTGAGACCGCCGGCGGAGTGACCGCGTGGGGATGGACGAGCGGCAGCCCGACGCGCGCATCGAGGAGCAGGCCCGCGACCACGAGCAGGATCCGGCGACGGAGACGGCCGGCACCGAGCCCGATCGCATCTGGGGCGCCGACGACCCCCTCGGTGACGCGGTTGCACCCGGCAACTGACGCCGGCGCCCGCGGTCGTCATTCCAAGTCGCGGTCGAGGCGGTCGCGCTCGCGCTGAACCGCCGCCGCGAGCTTCGCGACCCTTTCGACACGTTTGTTGTACGCCTCGATCGCAGCGATGCGAGCGCGTTGCGCGGCAAGCGTCTCCGGCGTGCGCGCCGCAGCCTGGAAATCTGCGACGAGCCGCGTCACGTCGCCCCCGCGCCGCGTCCGCAAGGCGACCGCGAGCTCGGCCGCGGTCCTGCGAAGCCGCACGAGGGTCGCAATCTGCGTCGCGCGCAACGGCTCCAGGAGCGGCGGCGCCTCGACGGCCCGCACCGTTCCGAGCGGCACAGCGAGGGCTGCACGGTAGCGGTCGAGCGCGGCTGCCTGCGCGGGCCCCGTCTTCGCCGCGCCGAGCTCCGCCTGGAGCCGCTTTCCCGCGGCGGCGACCGGCCGCGACGCCACGTCGAGCTCGGGCAGCACGACGACGACGCGGCGCAGCTCCTCCGTCAGGCCCCGCTCCGTCGAAACGAGCCGGAGCAGCAGGCGGTGCAGCCGTCGCGCGTCCGGTGGCGGGTCGAGGCGCTCGAGGCGCCGCTGCAGCGTCGCGAGCGTGCGAGTCGCCGTCACGAGCCGCGGGCGCTCCTTCTCGAGGTCGGACGCGCTCGTGCCGAACTCCCGCGTCGCGTGCGCGACATCGATCAGCGGCCGCCGGAGGCCGTTCTGCACGGTGTTCGCTTCGCGCACGTACTCGTCGACGGCGTCGCGGCGGTCGCTACCGCCGCCGCCGCACCCTGTCAGGGCGACCGCGACGACGGCGAGGGCAGCTGCGACGCGCGCGAGCACGGGGCGACGCTAGCGAAGCCGAGACGCAAGCGGCGAGCACGAGGCTCGCCGCTTGATCAGTCGCCGTGGGAGATTGCCGTCAGCCCCCGGCCAGAGAAACCATCCTTGATGTCGGCAGGAAGGCGGCGAGCCGTATCCCCCGTTCGAGGGTCGGCGCGAAAAGTGGACCCAGCCGGGCTCGAACCGGCGACCTTCTGGCTGCCAGCCAGACGCTCTCCCAGCTGAGCTATGGGCCCGGGAGCGGCCCCAAGTGTAGCCCCGACCCGAGCGGGCTGCAGCTACCCGGCCGCGGCCTCGAGCGTCTCCTGCGGGACGTCGTCCCACAGCTCCTCGAGCCGGTAGAACGCGCGCGCTTCCGGCGTGAACACGTGGAGGACGACGTCGAGGTAGTCGGCGATGATCCACGTTGAGTCGCCGGCGCCCTCGGTCGACCGCGGAAGCATTCGATTGTCGTGCTTCAGGCGGCCGTGGACCTCGTCCCAGATCGCCTTCGTCTGGCGCGGGTTGTTGCCGGTGCACACCACGAAGTAGTCGGTGTACGTGCACACCGGGCGCATGTCGAGGATGACGACGTCCCTCGCGAGCTTGTCCCGTGCGAGCGCCGCGATGCGGCGTGCCTGTTCGATCGACGTCAACTGCGTTCAGTGTACCCGCGTCCGCCCGCCGTAGAGCCCTTCGCGCTCGACGATCCGTTCGACGTCCGCGGGCACGAAGCCGTGGACGGAGTCGCCGGTCTCGAGCCGCACGCGCAGCTCGCGCGAGGCGATCGGAAGCGGCTCGATCTCGAAGAAGAGGACGCGCTCGGGATGCTCGAGCTCCGCCAGCACCGCCTCCAGCCGCTCGCGCTGATATCCCGGGCGCGTGGCGACGCCGAGCCGCGCTCGCCGGAGCACCTCGTGCGGCTCCTTCCACGTGGGGAAGTCGCAGAACTCGTCGGCGCCGACCAGGAACAGCGGGTCGTCCCACTCCGGGTGCGCGCGCAGCGCGTCGACGGTGCGCGCGTGCTCGTCCAGGATCACCTCCTCGGCCGGAAACGCCGCACGCGCGAGCTCGAGGCGGACCGGAGCGGGCGTCTCGACCGGCTTGTGGCCGGGCGCCGCCGCGACGAGGATCACGAGCCGCTCGAGCCCGAGCACTCGCTTCGCCTCGGACGCGAGCGCAACGTGGCCGTTGTGCGGCGGGTCGAACGCGCCTCCAAAGACGCCGATCACGTCACGTCACGCGAGCTCGAACGTCTCGTCGCCGACCTCGACGTCGGCGCCCGCGCGCGCTCCCGCGGCCTTGAGGGCGCGTCGCAGCTCCTCCTCGCCCGGTGGGGTGCCGACGATGCGAAAGCCGCTGTCGGTGCGGAAGAGGCGCCACGTCCTCGCCTTCGGCTCCGGGCGGTAGACGAGGAAGTCGGCGAGGTCGTCCTCGTCGGGCACGTCGACGGCCGGCTCCGGGACGAGCGCGAACAGCCGGCGGCGGAGCTCGTCGATTCCCTCGCCGGTCGCGCACGAGATCCGGAAGATCGCGACGACGCGCTCGTCGTCGACGTCGAACCGTGGGTCGGGCTCGAGATCGACCTTGTTCAGCGCGACGATCTGCGGCAGGTCTGCGAGGCCCGCACCGTATGCGGTGAGCTCGGCGTCGATCGTCGCCCACTGCTCGTGGGCGGGGAGCGACGCGTCGACGACGTGGATCAGCGTGCGCGCGCGTTCGAGGTGCGCGAGGAACTCGTGGCCGAGCCCGACGCCCTCGCTCGCGCCCTCGATCAGGCCGGGAACGTCGGCGACGACGAGCTGCCGCCCGTCCGGCGCCTCGACCGTGCCGAGGACCGGCTGGAGCGTCGTGAACGGGTAGTCGGCGACCTTCGGGCGCGCGTT
>DATHAE010000176.1:0-2609 GCA_035296805.1 Gaiellaceae bacterium
ATCGAGCAGGAGGAGCTCGAAGAGGGGATCATGCGCGTGATCGCAGGCCCCGAGAAGAAGGCGCGCCTGCTCTCCGAGAAGGAGCAGCGGATCACGGCCTACCACGAGATGGGCCACGCGCTCGTCGGCAACTTCCTCGAGCACACCGATCCCGTGCACAAGATCACGATCGTCTCGCGCGGTCAGGCCCTCGGGCTCACGATCTCGTTGCCGACCGAGGATCGCTACATCATGAGCAAGCGCGCGCTCACCGAGAACATCGCGATGACGCTCGGCGGCCGCGCCGCGGAGGACCTCATCTTCCACGAGATCACGACGGGCTCGTCGAACGACCTCGAGAACGTGACCGACACCGCGAAGCGGATGGTGATGCGCTACGGGATGAGCGACAAGCTCGGCCCGCGCGTGCTCGGCCGCAACCACAGCATGCCGTTCCTCGGGCGCGACATGGGCGCCGAGCCCGACTACTCCGAGGAGATCGCACGCGAGATCGACGACGAGATCCGCCGCATCATCGAGGAGGGCCACGAGCTCGCGATGCGCGTGCTGCGCGAGCACATGGACGACCTGCACCGTCTGTCGCAGATCCTGATCGAGCGCGAGACGCTCGACAAAGACCAGTTCCAGAGGCTCCTCGCCGGCGAGACCGAGGAGGCCGTCTTCGCCGAGGTGGACGCGAAGGCCGCCCAGCCCGAGGCGTCGGCGCCCGAGCGCCGACCGCAGCCGAAGCCGCGGCCGTTCCCGCTCCCGGGCGCAACGATGCAGCCGCCGCCCGAGCCCCAGCAGGGCTAGCACCGCCGTCGGCCGACCAGCTCGCGGCCGCCGACGCGCTCGGCGCGACCGTAGGCCGGCCCTCGCGGGCGGCACCGCACCGCCTCGATCGGCGAGAGTACGGCTGTGATCGCGATCGAGGAGCGGTTCCCGCGCCCGTCCGTGATGGGAGTGATCAACGTCACTCCCGACTCGTTCTCCGACGGCGGCGTGCACTTCGGTGCCGGCGCGGCCGTCGCCGGCGGCTGGAGGATGCTCGACCAGGGTGCGGCGATCGTCGACGTCGGCGGCGAATCGACGCGGCCCGGGTCCGAGGGCGTTTCCGCCGCCGAGGAGCTGCGCCGCGTCGTGCCCGTGCTGGAGGGCCTCGCCGGCGCGCCCGTTTCGATCGATACCTCGAAGGCGGAGGTCGCGCGGCGTGCGCTCGAGCTCGGCGCGCAGCTCGTGAACGACGTCACCGCGCTCCGCGGCGATCCGGAGCTCGCCGCCGTCACCGCGGGCGCAGGCGCGTACCTCTGCCTGATGCACATGCGCGGCGAGCCGCGGACGATGCAGCTCGAGTCGCACTACGACGACGTCGTCGCGGAGGTGAAGCGGTTCCTCGAGGAGCGGCTCGCGTTCGCCGTCTCGGAGGGGATCCCGGAGGCGCTGATCTGCCTCGACCCCGGGATCGGGTTCGGCAAGACGGTCGAGCACAACTTCGAGCTCGTGCGGCGGCTCGACGAGCTGGTCGCGATCGGCCGCCCGATCGTCGTCGGCTTCTCGCGCAAAAGCTCGCTCGGCAAGATCCTCGGCGACCCCGCCGCGCGCACCGGCTCGACCGCCGCGTCGGTCGGCGTCGCCGTCAGCGCGTACGAGCGCGGCGCGACCGTACTCCGCGCCCACGACGTGCGCGAGCATGTCGAGGCGCTCGCCGCGGCGAAGGCGGTGTACGCGGCGTGAAGCTCGAGTTGTCCGGACTGCACGTGTTCGGGTACCACGGCGTCGAGGAGGAGGAGCAGCGGCTGGGACAGCTGTTTCTCTACGACATCGAGCTGGAGGTCGGCGACCGGGGCGCCGACGACCGGATCGAGAGCGCCGTCGACTACCGCCTCGTGGCGGAGGCGATCCGCGAGGTGAGCAACCATCGGTTCGCGCTGATCGAGGCGCTCGCGACCGCGGTGGCCGACACGCTCGTCGAGCGCTTTCCGGTCGACAGCGTCCGCGTCCGCGTGCGCAAGCCGCAGGTGAAGCCGGCGGGGCTGACCGTCGAGTACAGCGCGGTCACCGTCGAGCGGCCGTGACCGTTGCCTATGTCGGGCTCGGCGCGAACCTCGGCGACCGCGAGGCCGCGATTCGTGCGGCGGCCGCCGCGCTTCCCGCGACCCGACTCTCGACGATCCGCGAGACCGAGCCGTGGGGGTACGCCGACCAGCCCCCGTTCCTGAACGCGGTCGCCGAGGTCGAGACGGACCTGTCCCCGCGCGCGCTCCTCGAGCGGCTGCTCGAGATCGAGCGCTCGCTCGGCCGGCGGCGCGGCGGGCCGCGCTGGGGCCCGCGCACGATCGACCTCGACCTGCTCCTGTTCGGCGCCCAGACCATCGATGAGCCGGGCCTCATCGTGCCGCACCCGCGGCTCGCCGAGCGCGCGTTCGTCCTCGAGCCGCTCGCGGAGCTGGCGCCGTCACTGCTCGTCGTCCGAAAAGGCACAGTCCAGGCACTCCTCGCGGAGTTACAATCGCCGACGTGAGCCATCTCGACGAGCTCGACGAGTTCGAGGCCGAGCTCGAGCTCGCCCTCAAAAAGGAGTACGGCGCGGTCTTCGGGCTCTTCCGCTACTGCGTGCTGACGCAGGACGC
>DATHAE010000177.1:0-18662 GCA_035296805.1 Gaiellaceae bacterium
CCGCCATTCCGACCTGCCCGAGCGTCGCGTACCCCTGCGCGAGCCCGACCGAGAACCCGAGGTCGTGACCATTCCGGCGCCACGACTCGGCGAGCTCGGCGATCCGCGTCCTCATCGCGACTGCCATCCGAACCGATCGCAGCGGACCATCGGCGCAGGGAATCGGATCGTTGAAGACCACCATGACGCCGTCGCCCATCAGCGCGACGAGTGTCCCCTCGGACCGGGCGACGAGCTCGCCCAGTGCCGCGTGGTACTCGTGGAGGACGCTCATCGTCTCCTCGGGCTCGACCGTTCCGGCGAAGGCCGTGAAGCCGCGGAGGTCGCAGAAGGCGACCGTCACCTCTCGCCGGTGACTCTCGAGGAACGACTCGTCGCCGGAGGTGACGACGAGCTCGGCGAGCTGAGGGGAGAGGAACCGCTTCAGGCGGGCGAGCCGGTCGAGTTGCGTCACCTGCTCCGCCACGCGCCGCTCGAGCTCCCGGTTCCAGTCGGCGAGCTCCGCGGCCTGGTGCTGGATCGTGTCGTGGTACTGCTTGATGCGAACGAGCGACCGGACGCGAGCGACCAACTCCGCCTGGTCGAACGGCTTCGCCACGAAGTCGTCGGCGCCGGCCTCGAGCGCTCTCACCTTCTCCTGGCCGCTGCTCGCCGTGATCATCACCACCGGCAGGAGCTCGAGCTCGGGCGTGGCGCGGATGCGCCGGCACACCTCGTAGCCGTCGAGCCCCGGCATGACGATGTCGAGCAGGACGAGATCGGGGGTCGAGGCGCGGAGCAGTTCCAGTGCTTCCGCTCCCGAGGTCGCACGGTCGATCGTGTAGCCGTGCGGCCCGAGCACGGCTTCGAGGAGGCGGATGTTCGCCGCCGTGTCGTCGACGACGAGGATGCGGGGCTGCGTCACGGGAGCGGCTCGAGCTCGCGCGCGGCCAGTAACGACGCGACGGTTGACGGCAGCGAGCGGATATCGATCGGCTTCTCGAGATATCCGTCGAACCCGGCCGCAAGGAGGCGGTCGCGATCGTCCTTCATCGCGAACGCCGTCACGGCGACGACCGGCAGCGCAGCTCCGTCCGGGAGGGCGCGCAGCTCGCGGAGCGCGGCGACCCCGTCCATGCCTGGGAGCTGGATGTCCATCAGCACGAGGTGCGGACGGTCGGCGCGGACGCGGTCGAGTGCTTCCTCGGCCGATCGAGCCTCGACGGTGCTGTAACCGCGAACGCCGAGGACGTCGCGGAGCAGCTTCAGGTTCCGCTCGTTGTCCTCGACGATCAGGATCACCGCGCTGCTCATCGTCCCTCCGCGCGTCCCCGCGGATCGGCGAGCGACCCGACGAGGTCGGTCAGCATGCGCCGGTCGAGCTCGGTCCTCCCGGCCATGCGGTCGATCTGGCCGTGCAGCCGTCGCTTGCTCTCGGCGGTCATCGCCTCGGATGTGAGCACGACGATCGGGACGATCGCCGTCCGTGAGCCGGCGCGAAGCTCCTCCACGACTTCGAACACGTCGACGCCGTCCGTGAAGACGTCGACGACGATCACGTCGGGGTGCTCGCTTCTCGCGAGAGCCAGTACGCCCTCGCCGGTCGACGCGGCGAGAACCCGGTACGCGTCGTCGGCCGCGACGGCATCGAGAAGCTCGAGCACCAACGGGTCGTCGGTGAGGGTCACCACCGTCACCGGCGCCGCGGTCGTGCACCGCGCCAGCGCCGCGACGACGTCCTCCCGCCCGACCGGCTTGACGAGGTAGTCGGCGGCGCCGAGGGCGAATCCGCGTCCACGCTCATCGAGCATCGACACGATGACGACGGGGATACGTGCCGTCCGAGCCTCGGACTTGAGGAGCGCCAGCAGATCCCATCCGTCGAGGCCGGGCAGCACGATGTCGAGCACGATCGCGTCGGGCTCGAGACGACGCGCGAGCTCGAGCCCCTGCTCCGCGTCGGGCGCGGCACGCACGTCGAACCCGGACCCGCGGAGGTAGAGAGTCATGAGCTCGAGCGAGCGCGGGTCGTCCTCGACGACGAGCACGGTCCGGCCGCGGCCGTCGGCCGACTCGCCTCGCGCCGCCGCCGGGCCGTCCGGTTCGGGCGCACGGGCGGGGGCGCTCACCGGAATCGCGAAGGTGAACGTGCTCCCCTCGCCGGCACGGCTTGCGACCCAGAGACGGCCGCCGTGGAGCTTGACGATCTGCCTCGACAGCGTGAGGCCGAGGCCGGTTCCCTCCGCGCTCTCCGAGACGGTGCGCGGCCCTTGCTGAAACGCGTCGAAGATGCGCTGCTGGTCCGTCTCCGCAATGCCGACGCCCGTATCGCGCACCTCCACTCGATACTCGCCGCCGGCGTGCTCCGCGCGAACGTCGATCCGTCCGCCGTCCGGCGTGAACTTGACCGCATTCGTGATCAGGTTCACGACGACCTGCTTGAGGCGGAGCGGGTCGGCGGTAACGGCGTCGACGTCGTCGTCCACCGCCACCTCGAGCGTGAGGCCCTTGCGCATCGCACGGTCGCGAACCATCGCAACGGCGTCCTCGATCAGGTGCCGAAGCGAGACGTCGACGAGGTCGAGCTCCATCTTCCCGGCTTCGACCTTCGAGAGATCGAGGATGTCGTTGAGGAGCTCGAGCAGGTGGCGCCCAGACGCGCGGATGTCCTCCAGGTACTCCTCCTGCTTCGCGTTCACGTCGCCGAACAGCCGGTCGAGCAGCACCTCGGAGAAGCCGATGACGGCGTTGAGCGGCGTCCGCAGCTCGTGGGACATGCTCGCGAGGAACTCCGATTTGTGGCGGCCGGCCACCTCGAGCTCAGCGGTCTTGCGTTCCAGCTCACGGAAAAGACGAGCGTTGTGGATCGCGAGCGCCGACTGGCTCGCGAACGTCTCCATCAGATCGGTGATCTGTGGCGAGAATTCGCCGGGTGCACGACGGCGGACGACGAGCGCGCCGAGAATCCGGTTCGTGCGCACGAGCGGGACCGCGAGCATGGAGCGCCACCCGGCCCGCAGAAGCTGAGTGAGATGCGGGTCGCTCGCGGCCTCGGCGATGTCGGGAACGGCGAGCGACGTGCCGGTGGAGGCTGCGCGCCCAACGAGCGTGTTGTGGATCCCTACGTGCGTGCGCCGAAGCGCGTCGACGAGCTCCTCGCTCGTCCCGTACGCGGTGCGGACGTGAAACTCGCGTTCGTCGTCGTCGAACTCGAAGATCGACCCGCCCTCGGTACCCGACAGCTCGACCGCGTGCCTCACGATCGCCGACAGCACGACGTCGAGGTCGAGGCTCGAGCTGACGGCCTCGCCGACCTTCCGCAGGCCCTCCACCTGGTCGACGGATCGCGCGAGCTCACGCGTACGTGATCCGAGCTGCTGCATCAGGTTCGCGTTCCGGATCGCGATCGCGCCCTGCGCCGCGAACGTCGTCGCGAGCTCGACCTCGCGGTCGGTGAACGAGTTGACTTCGCTCCGCCAGAGCGAGATCACGCCGATCACGTCGTCCTCGCTCAGCATCGGGACCCCGACGATGGTGCGGAAGCCGCCGAGCCGTTGGCGAAGACGCTGCTCCTCCGTGTCGTACTCGGGATCCGTGGCGATGTCCGCGATCATCATCGCTCGGCGCTCGAGTCCGACGCGGCCGGCGAGCGTGCCGGAACCGAGCGGCACGCGACGCGCGGCAATGACCGACCGGTACTCGTCCGAGCCCCCGGACGCGCACGCGAGCCGGTAGTGGTCACCCTCGTGGATGAAGATCTGCCCGGCGTGGGCCCGACAGAGCCGCATCGCGTTCTCGAGCACCGTCTCGAAGATCGGCTGCAGCTCGAACTCCGGCCGTCCGATCGCGCGAAGCACGTCGTTCGTCGCCGCCTGCTGGTCGAGCAACTGCGCAACCTGATCCGAGAGCTCCTCGAGCCGACGGTCCGGCAGCGGCGACGTCGAGCCCGGCGCGGTCACCGGTGACCCTTCGCGCGCCGTGCGAGCGCGTCACGATCGAGCACGGTCGTCCGACCGCGCCGCAAGGCGACCGTTCCCCGCTTCTCCTCCTGGCGCAGGACGCGGTTGACCGTCGAACGTGACGTCCCCGCGAGCTCCGCCAGCTGCTCTTGCGTCAGGGGCACCTCGACACCGCCTTCCCCAGCGCCGCCGGCGGTCAGCTCCGTGAGCCTGCGGACGACGCGCCGCTCGCTCGGCACGTAGAGCGCCTCGAGCAGGCGCTCGTTCATCGCTCGCAGCTCGCGGACGAGAAAGCGGAGCAGCACGTCGTTCACCGCCGGGTACTGCGCGCGCAGGCGCTCGAAGTCGTCCTTGTAGAGCGCGAGCGTCTCGGCTCGCTCGAGCGCCAGGACTGTCGCCGACCGGCGCGCGTCACCGCCGATCAGCGCCATCTCGCCGAAGCTGTCGTCGGGGCCGAGCACCGAGATCGTGACGGTGTCGCCGACGGGGGTCATGATCCGGACCGCGAAGCGGCCCTTCACGATCAGGTGCAGCGAGTCGGCTGGATCGTCGCGGTGGAAGACCACCTCGTGACGGTCGAACCGGCGACGGCGAGCGACCGAGATCAGCTGCTGCAACTCGGTGTCCTCCACGCCCGCCAGCAGGCGCCATTGCACGCGTGGATCGTACGCCTCGAGCACCGGATCGCCAACGTCGTCGCCGCCCACGCGTCAGCGGCCGAGCAGTCTGAGCCACGACTGGGCGAGCAGCTCCACATCCGGGCTCCGCCGCGACGGCCACCCGACCCGGTTCGAACTCGGAAGAGCGACGTACTCGTGCATTGCCTCGCGCTCGTTCGGCAGGGCCCGCACCCGGTGCCCGAACGGGCGCCGCACGGTCGTGATGGCCCTCAGTGTTGCTGCGATTGTCATCTCGAGCCTCCTCTGTAGCGGTATGGATGGATCGAGACGAGGCTAGGCCCGTACCGCACGCGTGTCGTTCGCGGCGGCGACACCCCGAATGTGTCGGCCGCGACGGAAGCGCAGGCAACGTGCGGCCGGCGCGAAGCGCCGCCCACCGACGGGAACGGGCCGCCCGGCGACGCGTGCATGGCGCCGCCTGACGACCCTGATACGGTCATCCGCGTGAGCAGAGCTGCAGCGATCAAGGACGGCTATACGACCGGTGCGCGCACGCTCGCGTCGCGGTCGATGACGGGCCTGGCGCGGACGCGCGTCACCCCCAACGCCCTCACCGCGGCAGGCATCCTGCTGTGCGCGACCGCCTCGATCCTCGTGCTGTTCGAGAGCCGGCACGAGATCCTCTTCTTCTGGCTCGGCGCCGTCGTCTTCGTCGTCGGCTCGCTGCTCGACATCCTCGACGGGGCGCTCGCGCGCGCCGGCGGCAAGACGACGCCGTTCGGCGCCTTCCTCGACTCGACCACCGACCGCGTCAGCGAGGGCTTCATGCTGACCGCGATCGCGTTCGTGCTCGCGCGCCACGACCACCCCGTGTTCGTCGCCGTCGCCGTGACGGCCGTCGCCGGCTCGTTCCTCGTCTCGTACACGCGCGCCAAGGCCGAGGGGCTCGGGCTGCGCGGGGACGTCGGGATCGGCTCGCGCGCCGAACGCGTCGTCGTCATCACCGCAGGTCTCGTACTCGCACCGTGGGGACTGCTCCCGTGGGCGCTCGTGCTCCTCGCCGCGACGGCGTGGATCACCGTCGTCCAGCGCGTCCTGCACGTCCGCAAGCAACTGATGGAGGACACCTAAGTGGAAGCGAACGGCAACTCGGCGAACGGCCGCCGCCAGCAGGACAAGGTGCGCGTCGCGATCGTCGGCGTCGGCAACTGCGCGAACTCGTTCCTGCAGGGGCTCGAGTACTACAAGGACGCGCCCGACGGCGAGTTCGTCCCGGGGCTGATGCACGTCAACCTCGGCGGCTACCACGTCCGCGACGTCGAGGTCGTGGCGGCGTTCGACGTCGTCAAGGGCAAGGTCGGAGAGGACCTCGCGGACGCGATGTGGGCGCACCCGAACGACACGATCAAGTTCGCCGAGGTGCCGAAGACCGGCATCACCGTCTCGCGCGGGATGACGCACGACGGGATCGGCAAGTACCTGTCGCAGATCGTCGAGAAGGCCGAGGGGCCGACCGACGACGTGGTCGGGATCCTGCGCGAGCGCGACGTCGACGTCGTCGTCAACTACCTCCCCGTCGGCTCCGAGTCGGCGACCAAGTGGTACGCCGAGCAGGTTCTCGAGGCGGGGTGCGCGATGGTCAACTGCATGCCCGTCTTCATCGCGCGCGAGGACTACTGGAACGACCGCTTCCAGAAGGCCGGCGTGCCGATCATCGGCGACGACATCAAGTCGCAGGTCGGCGCGACGATCACGCACCGCGTGCTGACGACGCTCTTCCGCGAGCGCGGCGTCCACCTCGACAAGACGATGCAGCTGAACGTCGGCGGCAACTCCGACTTCCTGAACATGCTCGAGCGCGAGCGCCTCGAGTCGAAGAAGATCTCCAAGACGAACGCGGTCACGTCGATGCTCGACTACGACATGGGCGCCGGCAACGTCCACGTCGGCCCGTCCGACTACGTGCCCTGGCTGACCGACCGCAAATGGGCCTACATCCGGCTCGAGGGCACGAGCTTCGGCGACGTGCCGCTCAACGTCGAGCTCAAGCTCGAGGTGTGGGACTCGCCGAACTCGGCCGGGATCGTGATCGACGCCGTGCGGCTGACGAAGCTCGCGCTCAACAACGGGATCGCCGGCTCGCTCGTCGGGCCGAGCTCGTACCTGATGAAGTCGCCGCCGCAGCAGATCGCGGACGACGACGCTGCCGAGCTGGTCGAGGAGTTCATCGAGCGCAATCGGCGCGAGGTTCCGGCGGCGACGCCCGCCGAGGTCTGAGCAAAACCGGGGAAGGGAGCCGTCCGCCGGCGGCTCCCTTCACGCCTGCGGCGGCGAACCGACCGGTCTAGGATCTCCTCGTTCGCCACCACGAAAGGGGAGATGTGACGAGGAGAATTGCTGTGCTTGCGGCGATCCTGATCGTGGCCGCCGCCGCGGCCGGGGCTGCGACGGCCGGCCCCGGCGGCACGGGCGCGCCCGTTCCGGATCCGGCCGGTGTCTACTCGCTGCCGCCGGGCTACAGCTACACCGATCTCGCGACGCCGTGTGTGACGCCCGAGGTGTCGACCGAGAGCGGCCTGACGTTCCCGATGCCGGAGGATCCGGACGGGAAAGCGCTCTTCAAGGGGCCGCGCGGCGAGACGTGGCTGATCGTCCACCACGAGCTGACCCAGCCGCGCGCGGGCGACTTCCAGGGTGACGCGGGGAAGTGCTTCGTCCCGGAGCAGACACCGGGCGACACCGACTCGGACGGGTACGGGTCGATCTCGCGCCTGACGCTCGCCAAGGACGGCACGACGGTGACGAAGGCGGAGCTCATCACGACGGGCCTCCACGACCTGTGCGCGTCCGCGATCACGCCGTGGAAGACCTACCTCACGAACGAGGAGTTCCCGTTCATCGTCGACCCGCCGAAGCCGCCGGACAATGAGCAGGGCTCGGGCTGGGTCTGGGAGATCGACCCCGCGACGGGCGCCCAGACGAAGCTGATCGGGATGGGCCGCTTCAGCCACGAGCAGGAGGCCTACGCGTCGAACGGCTCGTGGTACCTGACCGACGACCGCGGCGACGCGCGCTTCATCTACAAGTTCGTCCCGAACAACCGCCGCGACCTGACGGTCGGCGCGCTGTACGGGCTGAAGTTCAACCGCGCGACCGGCACCGGCATCTGGGTCGGGCCGCTGAACTACAAGGACCCGGACACCGACTTCCGGACGCACTTCGGCGGGAACCCGGCGACCGACGGCTTCTTGAAGGCCGAGGGCATGATCGCGACGGGTAGCTCGAACACGCTCGGCGGCAACGCCGTCTACTTCAGCGAGTCGGGCGTCGGCGCCGACCCGGGCCGCGTCTGGCGGCTCGACGACCTCGGCAACGACCGGATCGTGAGCGGCCACGTGGTCGTGGAGGGCGACTGGGGCCGCCTCGGCCGCCCGGACAACATCCGCTTCACCGACGCGGGCGACCTCTTCATCATGGAGGACCACAGCTCGTCCGACTTCGGGCGCGGCCCGACCGGCAACGTGAACCAGACGTGGGTGCTCCCGCGCCACCAGGAGGGCGCGCAGAACCTGATCCTGTTCGCCCAGACGATCGACGAGGCGACGGGCCCGTGGTTCTCGTTCGACAACAAGCTGCTCTACATGTCGATCCAGGCGGATCCGCCGCGGCGGAGCCACATCATCGCGATCGACCACCCGGGCGGCGGCGGCTTCAACCAGCCGTACGACCGGTAGCGCCATGCGTGAGGGCGGCGTGCGCAGGCACGCCGCCCTCACGGCGATACGCTTGGATGCGATGAGGATCTGCCTCGTGACGCCGTTTGCGTGGTCGCAGCCGCACGACGTCAACGAGCACGTCGCGGGCGTCGCGGCGGCGCTTCGCGAGCGCGGCCACGAGGTGACGGTGCTCGCGCCGTCGACCCGCGCGGCCGACCTGCTCGCGGGACGGCGTGCGCTCGTGCGCGGGGAGCGGCGCGACGTGATCGCGGTCGGCGCCGCCGTGCCGGTGTCGCGGCGCTCGCAGATGGGCGTGCCGGTCGGCGTCCGCGCGAACCTCTCGCTCGCGCTCGCACAGGGCGACTTCGACGTCGTGCACGGGTTCGAGCCCGGGCTCCCCTCGCTCTCGTACCTCGCGCTCCGCGACGCCGACGGGCTCGCCGTGGCGACGTTCTCCTCCCCGGAGCGCCTCGGGTATCCGCCCGCCCGCTCGCAGCGCGAGCGCCTGCTCGGGAGGATCGACGCACTGCTCGCCCTCTCCGAGCGCTCGGCGACCGCGGCAGCGGTCCGCTTTCCCGGCGACTACCGCGTGATCTCGCCGGGCGTCGACCTCGAGCTCTTCCGGCCGGCCGAGAAGGGGCGCACGATCGTGGTCGAGCTGCGCCCGAACGAGCGCGCGGCCGCGCGCGGCGTCCTTCGCGAGCTGCGCGCGCTGCCCGAGTGGGACGTCGTGCTGCTCCGGACGAAGCCGCTCACCTCGCGCCCGGCGATCCCGCGCGACGTCGCGGGCCGGGTCCGCCTCCGGACCGCGCGCGACGGCGCCGCGCGCGCGCCGCTCCTGAACGAGGCAGCGATCTTCGTGCCCGGCGTCGTCGGGATCCCGCGGGTCCTGCTCGAGGCGAAGGCGGCCGGCTGCGCCGTCGCCGAGCCGCGGGGCGTCGCGGACCAGCCGGAGCTGGCCGCCGCCGCCGCAGGCCGGCTGGCGGAGGACGACGAACTGCGCGCGCGCGAGTCCGAGCAGGCCCTTGCGGAGGCCGAGACGCACTCGTTTTCCGCCGTCGCCGCCGAGCTCGAGCAGCTCTATTCGCAGCTCTCCACGCGGCGCCGGCCGCGCCGGCACCAGGAGCCGCTCGCGGGACGCCCGTGGATCGTCGTCGACCTGCACATGCACACGAACTGGTCGCACGACTGCTCGATCGACCCGGCCGAGCTCGTCGACCACGCGGAGGCGGAGGGGCTGGGCGCGATCGCCGTCACCGATCACAACGTCTTCGGCGGCGCGCTCGAGGTGGCCGACCTCGCGCGCGGGCGCGACCTGATCGTGATCCCGAGCGAGGAGGTGAAGACGGACACGCAGGGCGAGGTGATCGGCCTCTTCCTCTCGCAGGAGATCCCGCGCGGGATGCCGTTCGGGGACACGGTCGCCGCGATCCGCGACCAGGGTGGCCTCGTCTACCTCCCGCACCCCTTCGACCGCCTGCACGCGATCCCGGACCCGCAGACGCTGCACCGCCACCTCGCCGACGTCGACGTCTTCGAGGTCTACAACGCCCGGCTCCTGTTCGAGGCCTACAACGACGAGGCGCTGCGGTTCGCGCGCAAGTACAACCTGACGATGGGCGCGGGCTCCGACGCGCACGTCCTCCAGGGCGTCGGGACGGGCGCGCTGCGGATGCGCGCGTTCGGCGACGCGGAGGAGTTCATGCTCTCGCTGCGCACGGCCGAAGTGCTCCGCCGGCCGAAGTCGCTCGCCTACCTGCAGTCGCTGAAGTGGATGGCGCAGGTCAAGGAGAAGGTGCGGTAGACGCCGAAAGGACCCCTCGCCCAGTGGCCGGCGCCGTGACGACAGACGAGATCTACCAGCGGTACCTCGACAAGGCGATCCGGGAGATCAATCGCCTGCACCACGAGATCGCGGAGGCCGCAGCGGGTGGAGTGGCGGCCCAGCCGACCGGGCACCCGCTCGCGAACATCTTCCTGCTCAAGTACGGCCCCCAGGCGCAGGAGCTCCAGGAGGGGATCGCGTTCCACGGCCGCGCCGGCCACGCGCTGATCAAGTCGCTCGGGCGGCTGCGCGTGGACGCGAGCGAGGTGTACGGCACGAACTGCCTCAAGTTCGCGGCCGCGGAGGAGGAGCAGTCGCGCGCCTGGCTGCGCCGTGAGCTTCGCATCGTCCAGCCGAAGCTGCTTGTGATCATGGGCGAGGACGCGCTGCGGTTCGCGAACGAGCTCGATTTCCCCCTCGCACGGCCGGTCGGGGCTACGCTGGGTGAGCTCCAGCGCTTCACGCCGACGATCGAGGCGCTGGTGTGCCCGGACATCGACGCGTCCCTCGACGAGCAGCCCGCGAAGACCGCCTTTTGGAACGCCTTCAAGCACGTCGGCCCGTGGTGGGCCGCGCTGCCGCCCTACTAGCGCTCGCCGCGGCGCTCGGCGCCTACTACGCGACATCCACCGTGCTGTGGCACGCGTCGCTCTGGTGGGACGTGGCGTGGCTCGCGCTCGTGCTGATCCCGGCGGTGTTCGCGCTCGTCCTGCTCGCGCTGCCGCTCTGGGACGCGCGCGGGCTGCTGCCGGTCGGGATCGCGCTCGTAGTCCTCGCAGTCGTCTGCGACCTCGCGGGGCTGGACGTGATCGGCGACTTCTCGAAGCTCGCGGCGATGACGCTCCTCGCGTGGTGGTTCCTGACGCTCTTCGAGGACGTCTCGTGGGCGGTGATCGTCGCGCTGGTGATCCCGTGGGTCGACGCGTACTCCGTCTGGCGCGGGCCGACGAGGCACATCGTGGAGAAGCGGGTCGAGGTGTTCGACGCGCTCTCCTTCGCGTTCCCCACTCCGGGCGGCGGGGCCGCGCTCCTCGGGCTCCCCGACCTGCTCTTCTACGCGCTCTTCCTCGCGGCGGCGGTGCGGTGGCGGCTGCGCGTGCGGCTGACGTGGCTCTGCATGACGCTCTCGTTCGGCGCGACGATGACGCTGGCGATCTGGGGCGACGTCGACGGCCTCCCCGCGCTCCCACTGCTCTCGGTCGGATTCCTTGCGCCGAACGCCGACCTGCTCTGGCGCCAGGTCCGCGAGCTACGGCGAGGCTCCCGCGAGCCGGAGCCAGAGCCGGCGACCGAGTAGGCGCAAGGCGGAGCCTCAGCTCTGCCGCTCGAGGAGCGAGACGCACTCGACGTGCGGGGTATGCGGGAACATGTCCACGGGACATGCCCGGACGAGCCGGTAGCCGTAGTCGTCGCGCAGCCGCTTCGCGTCGCCCGCGAGCGTCGTCGGGTTGCACGAGACGTAGACGATCCTGGGCGCGCCGATCTCCCCGAGGCGCTTGAGCGCCTTGCCCGCGAGGCCGGCGCGCGGCGGGTCGACGACGACCACGTCGGGGTCGCCGGCGCGGTCCCGCAGGTCCTCCAGCGCCTGGCCGACGTTGCCGGCGAAGAAGGCGGCGTTGCCGATCCCGTTCAGCTCCTGGTTCTCGATCGCGCACGCGACCGACTCCTCCGAGATCTCGACTCCCCACACCGTCATCGCCGTCCGCGCGAGCGAGAGCCCGATCGTGCCGATCCCGCAGTAGAGGTCGAAGACCGTCTCGCCGCCGGCGAGCGCCGCGTAGTCGCCGGCGAGCGCGTAGAGCCGCGCCGCCATCTCCGTGTTCGTCTGCAGGAACGCGTTCGGACGCACGCGGAAGCGGAGGCCGCCGATCTCCTCCTCGATCGCGTCCTCGCCCCAGATCAGCTCCGTCGGCTGGTTCGCCACCTCGGCCGGCGTGTCGTTGACCGCCCAGTGGATCGAGCGCACCTGGGGGAACTCCGTCAGCACCTCGATCAGCCGCTCGCGGTCGAAGCGCTCGCGCTTGTAGGTCACGAGCTGGACCATCGCCTGGCCCGTGTTCCGCCCCTCGCGCACGACGAGGTGGCGGAGGTAGCCCGTCGGCTTCTCGGCAGCCTGGTCGTACGCCTCGAGCCGCTCCTCGCGCGCCCACTCGCGCATGCGGTTGCGGATCGCGTTCCCGAGGTCGGAGGTGAGCCAGCACTTCTCGATCTCCAGCACCTCGTCCCACCGCCCGGCCTTGTGCAGCCCGAGCGTCGCCCCGTCCTCGTACTGCGTGAACGAGTACTCCATCTTGTTGCGGTAGTGGAACTGCGACGCCGCGGGGACGATCTCCTCCAGCGTCAGGTCCGACGCGTCGATTCCGGCGATGCGCCGCAGCGAGTCCTCCACCCACCCCGCCTTCGCCTCCAGCTGCGCCTCGTAGGCAAGGTCCTGGAAGCGGCAGCCGCCGCAGGCCGGGTAGTGCTGACACGGCGCGTCGACGCGCTTCGGGCCCGCAGCCACGATCTCCGTTGCGAGCGCCTCCGCGTGCCGCCGCTGCACCTTCGTCACCCGCGCGCGAACCGTGTCGCCGGGAAGCCCGCGGCGGACGAAGACGACGAAGCCGTCGAGGCGCGCAACGCCGTTCCCGCCGTAGGCGAGCGATTCGATCGTGAGCTCGACCTCCTGGTCGCGCTGGACGGGCGCCGCCACGCGCTCAGGTTACGTCGCGACGGCGCGCGAGCGCGGTGCCGACCACGGCGAAGGCGGCAACGTAGGCGAGCGTGATGAGCGCCGCGACGGGACGCGAGAAGTCCGCGTCGTCGGCGTGCAGCACGTCGTTCAGCAGACCACCCGGGAGGAAGCGGTGCACGCGCGGCAGCAGGCCCTCGACGATCGACTCCACGACGAAGAGCCACGCGAAGAGCGCCACGATCGCGCCGACCTGACTCGTGAGGACGAAGCCGAGGCCGATCCCGAGGGCGGCCCACAGCGCGGCGGCGAGGAGCGCCGGCAGGAGCGTCGACGCCGCGTCGCCTGCGTCGAACGGGATTCCGCGCGCGCCGAACCAGATCCCGCAGACGACCACGGCCAGCGCGGCTGCGACCGCCCACAGCGCCGCGCCGACGATCGCGGCCGCAACCAGCTTCGCGCCGACGAGCTTCTCGCGCACGGGCGTGACGAGCAGCGTCTGCGAGATCGTCCCGTGCCGGTACTCGCCCGCCGAAGCGAGGATCCCGAAGATGATCGCGAACACCGGGACGAAGAACACGGAGCTGAGGTTGTCGCTCGTCGCATGCGTGTCCGCCGGCAGGTCGAGCGTCGCCGCGTGGACGCTGCCGAAGAACGCGACGATCGCCAGCAGGCCGAGCGCGAGCCCGACCGCGCTGCGGGTCGTTCGGGCCTTCAGGAGCTCCGCGAGGACGAGCGCGGTCACTGCGGCCGCGACTCCCCCGTCAGCTCGAGGAAGACGTCCTCGAGCGACGACGACTCCGCCGTCAGCTCGTGCAGGACGACGCCGTTCGCGGCCGCGATCTCGCCTACTCGCTCCGACGACTCGATGCGCGCGACGAGCCGACCCTCGCCGACGTCGGTCGTCTCGATGCCCGCCGCCGCCAGCGCCTCCCGCAGCCGCGCCGCCTGCGGGCTGCGGACGCGGACGCCCGCGACGGCGCGCGCCCGCACCTCCATCAGCGACTCGTGCGCGACGAGCTTGCCGCGGTTGATGATCGCGACCGAGTCGACCGTCTGCGCGATCTCGGCGAGAACGTGGCTCGACACGAACACGGTCCGGCCGTCCGCGGCGTACGAGCGCAGGAAGTCGCGCAGCCAGCGGATCCCCTGCGGGTCGAGGCCGTTCGCCGGCTCGTCGAGCAGCAGCACGTCCGGGTCGCCCAGGAGCGCCTGCGCGATCGCGAGCCGCTGGCGCATCCCGAGCGAGTACGTCTTCACGCGCCGCCGGGCCACGGCAGTCAGCTCGACCACGTCGAGCACCTCGTCGACGCGCCGCTCCGGGATGTCGGCGGCGGTCGCGACGGTGCGCAGGTGGTTGCGGCCCGAGCGCCCGGGGTGGAACGCGGACGCCTCGAGCACCGCTCCGACGCGGGCGGCCGGCCGCGGCAGGCGCACGTAGCGCTCGCCGCCGATCGTCGCGTCGCCGCTGGTCGGTCGCACGAGCCCGAGCAGCATCCGCAGCGTCGTCGTCTTCCCGGCGCCGTTCGGGCCGAGGAAGCCGGTGACCGCGCCTGCGGGGACGGTGAACGAGAGGTCGTCGACCGCGACCGTCGACCCGTAGCGCTTCGTCAGCGAGCGCGCCTCGATCATGCGACCGCCGCCTCGAGCACGGCGAGGGTCGGCGCGCCGGCGTCGAGCCGCGCGCGCACGCCCCACGCGAGCGTGCAGTGCGGCTCCGTGTGGCCGAAGTCGAAGTCGACCGCGATCGGGATCTCGGTGCCGCGCGTCGCCGCGCGCAGCATCCGGTCGAGCTCGTCCGGCTCGACCTGCGAGTCGGGGTGGCAGCGGCCGAGCGCAAGCCCGGCGGCGCGCTCCCACACGCCGAGGTGCCGCAGGTGGTGGAGCGAGCGCTCGACCCACCACGCCTGTTCCTCTTCCGCCGCCTCGAGACAGAGGATCGCGCCGTCGAGGTCGGGCCACCATGGCGTCCCCGCGAGCAGGAGCAGGGTCGACAGGTTCGCAGGCCCGAGCGGACCCTCTGCGGCGCCCTCGCGCACCGTCCTCGGCCCCGGGTTCGGTTCCCACACGCGCCGGCGTTCGTCCTCCTTGTCCCACCACGTGCGCTCCGCCGTCCACTCGGGCGCAATCGCGATCTCGCCACGCGGCTCCGCGCGCAGCACCGTTGCCTCCCACTCCGTCCACGTGTGCTCGGGCATGCCGCCGAACTCCGCCCAGTCGGTGAGAAGCATCGGCCCCATGAACGTCGCGAGCCCCGTGGCCGAATGGATCGCGACAAGTAGCGCCGTGATGTCGGAGTAGCCGGAGACAACCTTCGGGTTGGCGGAGATCAGGCCGAAGTCGATCTCTTCGAGCAGCTGGTGCGAGTCGTACCCGCCGATCGTGCAGACGATTGCGCGGATCTCGGGATCGCCGAAGAACGCATGCAGGTCGGAGAGCTTGTCCTCGTTCGTGGCCTCCGCATTCCGCACGTGCGCGCCGAGCCGGACGTCGAAGCCGTGTCGCTCGAGCTCGGTCACGCCACGCGCGAGCCGCCGCGGGACGTGCGCGGCGACGGGCGATGACGGTGCGACGATCCCCACGGTGTCGCCGCGGCGTAGCGGGGGCGGCGGGATCACTGCAGGACCGTGACGAGGACCGTGCGCGTCCGCGGGCCGTCGAGCTCGCAGAAGAAGATGCCCTGCCACGTGCCGAGCCCGAGCTCGCCGTCGCGCAGCGGGATCAGCACCTGGGGCCCCATCAGCGCGGCGCGGATGTGCGACGGCGCGTTCTCCTCGCCCTCCTCGACGTGCCGCCAACCCCATTCATCGCCGACGAGCCGCTCGAGCGCCGCTTCGAAGTCGCGCGCGACGGCGGGATCTGCGTGCTCGTTGATCGTGACGCCGGCGGTCGTGTGCGGCACGTACACGAGGACGGCCGCTCCGTCACTCGAGACCGCGTCGCGCACCTGCCGCGTGATGTCGACCAGCTGCGTGCGCCGCTCGGTCCTGACCGTCAGCTCCTGCACCGGCGCCTATCCTACGGAGCGATGTCAGCCGAGGCACCTCCCGCCCGCGAGCTCGACGCCTTCCGCGACGACGCCGATCGTTTCATCGCGGAGCTCGACGAGGAGTACTACCTCCACTACGCGGGACACAAGGACACGCTCGAGATCGAGCAGGTCTACGAGCAGCATCCCGAGCTGTCGAAGCTCGAGACCGCGCGCTCGCTCCAGGGTGCCCCGACGGAGCTCTGGCGCTTCGCCTGCGAGGGGTACCTCGGCAACCTGACCCGCGAGCACGCCGAGCGCGTCGCCAACGTCGAGGCCGAGCTCGAGGCGACCGTCGACGGTGAGACGATTCCGTATCGCATGCTCCGCGTCGCGCTCGCGAACGAGGCCGACCGCGACCGTCGGGAGCGGCTCGAGACGACGCGGATCCGGCTGCTGGACGAGCACCTGAACCCCGTCTATCTCGAGGCGGCACGCATCGACCGCGAGGCCGTGCAGAAGCTCGACGTCCCGAACTATTACGAGCTCTACAAGGGATTCGACTTCCGCCTGGACGACCTCGCGGAGGAGTGCCGTGAGCTCCTCGACGAAACCGAGCGCATGTGGGAGGAGACGGGCGACCGGCTCTTCCGGCAGCGGCTCGGGATACCGCTCGCCGAAGCGCGCGCGTGGGACGTCGCGCGCCTGTTCCGCGCCCCCGAATGGGATCCGTCGTTTCCGTCGGACCGGATGCTGCCGGCGCTCGAGGCGACGCTGCGCGACCTCGGGATCGACCTGCGCGCGCAGGAGAACGTGCACCTCGACCTCGAGTCGCGGCCGAGCAAGAGCCCGCGCGCGTTCTGCGTCCCGATCGAGGTTCCCGACCGCGTGATGCTCGTGATCCAACCGATCGGCGGGCGCGACGACTGGGAGGCGCTCTTCCACGAGGCGGGCCACACCGAGCACTACGCGCACGCGGCGGCCGACCTGCCGCTCGAGGCGAAGCGGCTCGGCGACATGGCGGTCACCGAGGGCTGGGCGACGCTCTTCGAGCACCTCGTGACCGAGCCGGCGTGGCTCAACCGCCGCCTCGACGTGCCGCGCGTGGAGAAGCTCGCCAACGAGGGCGCGGCGGGCGACCTCTTCTTCGCGCGCCGCTACTCGGCGAAGCTGCTCTACGAGATCGAGTACTTCCAGGCGGACGACCCGGCGACGATGAAGGAGCGGTACGCCGAGCTGCTCGCCGACGCGCTCAAGATCCCGCCCCATGCGGAGAGCTATCTCTCCGACATCGACGGCTCGTTCTACGTCATCGGCTACCTCCGCTCGTGGGCGTTCGAGGCGCAGCTGCGTGACTTCCTACGCTCGGAGTTCGGCAACGAGTGGTTCGCGCGCCGTGAGGCCGGCGACCTCCTGCGCGAGCTGTGGTCCCTCGGGCAGGGCCCGAAGGCGGACGATCTGCTGCGCGACGTGACGGGCGCGAAGCTCGAGATGGCGTCCGTGGTCGACCGCATCCGCGAGGGCCTCGCAGCGTAGTTTTTCGGGATGCCGCCGCCGCACGCCGGTCGCACTCTTCGAACATGAAGAAGACCATCGTCGCCGCGGCCGCGCTGGCCGCGCCGGCGGCCGCCGCCGCCCGTCGGCGACGAGGACGCTGCGCGTCGATCGCCCATCCCGCGCCGGCGCCGCCCGCGCGACCGTCGTCCATGTCGTCCGCGGACGCATGCCCGCGCACCGGACGACCGCAAGAGTCCTCACCGACACGCGCTGCCAACCCGACGCGCGCGGCGTCTCCCACTGCCTGAACAAGATGCGGCTCGCGAACGGCGCAGCCATCGTCGCCCGGCACGACCATCGCATGATGGACATGCCGTGCCTCGATCCGGGCGAGCGGGTCGTCGTTCGCCCAGCCGTCTGAGGCGGTGACGTCAGTGTCAGGTCGAGGGCGCCGCACCTCGACCGGTCACCGCCGCCGCGGCTGTGGAACACGCGTCACATTCGGTGCCAGGCACCGTGACCGAACCGTCACGAACCGCCAATGCATCTGCAACGTGCCGGGGACCGTGACGGAAGCGTCACGAGGCGCGCACAGCCCGACGTGAACCGATCTCGCCCGGCGGGCGAATAGCGCCCGTCAACGGGAGATGTGCGGCGGCCCCCGCGGCCGCCGTCAGAGAGGGAGAACAGATGCACAAGCTCGCAGTTGCCCCGGCGACGGCCGCGCTGGCGTCGCTCGCCGTGATCGCAGCGGTCGTCCGCGGTCCGGGGCCGGAGGGCGCCGCCGCGTCGAGCCACCGGGAGGCGCCGCTGATCGCCGACGACCGGGGCTTGTCGGGCGAGCCGAACGCGTACACGGCCGCCGGCCCGAGGACGACGGTCGTGGACGTCGCGGAGCAGGCGGTGGGCGGCTTCCTCGTCGGCAAGAAGCTCCCGCTCGGAGACGGGGTCGACGCGAACGACGTCCAGAACATGGGCTCGTTCCCGTACGCCGCCGACCCGACGTCGGGCTTCGACAACGTCAAGGGCCGGCAGACGCCGTAGCCCTCAGCCAGGGGTCAGAAGGAGCAGTTGCCATGAACACGCTCGTCATCCGGTGGGGAGCGCTCGCCGCGCTCCTCGCCGCGGCCCTCGTCGTCGTCGGCGTCGCGTCCGCCGCGAGCCACCGCGAGGCGCCGCTGATCTCGCTCGACGCCGAGGCGGACATCACCGACTTCTATGCGTTCCGCTCGTACGAGCCCGGGCAGGCGGACAAGGTCGATCTGATCATGGACGTGATCCCGGGCGAGGAGCCGAGCTCGGGCCCGAACTACTGGAACTTCGATCCGAACGTCGACTACGTGATCAACGTCGACAACGACCGGAACGGCAAGGCGAACGACGTCGCCTTCCGGTTCCGGTTCCAGAACGAGTTCCGCGGCACGGCG
>DATHAE010000178.1:0-13878 GCA_035296805.1 Gaiellaceae bacterium
ACGAAGATCGGCGTGTCGCGCTCGGTGTACGCCGACGCCTCCGTGTCGCGCAGCGTCAGCATCAGGTGCATGAAGTCGGACGGCTCGTCGCACTCGAACGCGGTCATGAACTCCTGGTCGTCGATCCCGAACGAGTAGGTCGTGTGGTTGTGGATCGACGGGAACTCCGCGCCGATGCGGATGTGCTCGTCCATCGCGCGCTGGCGGTCGTCCGGCGGCAGCGCGTACCACGGCCGCACCTTCACGAACGGGTAGACGACGAGGTACGGCGAGCCCTTCGGCACGATCTTGCGAGCGCGCCGCGCCGAGGTGTACTGCGACGGCTTCGTCGTCGCGAGGTACGAGTACGGAGTTTCGAGCGACGCCGCGAGCGGAGTGGAGTTCAGTGCTGCGCCGAGCTCGCCGAGGTCGTCGTAGCGCTGCGTGATCTTCCAGAGGAAGAAGTCCGTCTCGGGCCGGACGCCGGTGGTCGAGTACGTGTTCAGCGCGTCGAAGCGCGGGGCGAACGCCTCCACGACCTCGGCGAGCGCGTCCTTGCCGGCTTCGCGTTCGTCGACCGGCCGCGCACGCCATTCCGGGCGGACGCGAAAGAACGTATACGCGACGTACTGGCCCTCCATCGAGGCCATGCTAGCCACAGCGCCGAGGTGCGCCCGCCGCCGCGCGGACGACCGGCAGGCTCGCCTTCGGCCGGTCGTCGGCGTAGCGCACGCCCGTCTGGAGCCGCTCCAGTTGCGGCTCGTCGGAGACGTGGAACAGGAAGAGCATCCGTACGTTCGGCTGGCAGCGGGCGAGCGCGATCGCCTGCGCGTACCACCGTCCCTGCGTCTCCTCGTCGACCGGGTGGACGGACTCGACCTCGGCGCCCGTGTACGCGGCGTCGCGCCCGGCCGGGATCTCGCTCTCGATCCCGTATTCGCCGTAGACGATCGGCAGCGTCGAGCCCGGCTGATGCGTCCCGTCGAACGCCTCCCCCAGCAGCGCGACGAGCTTCCCGTAGTCGGCGAGCCCGATCGACGGGCTGTTCGGGTGCTCGAGGTCCGGCGGGATGCTCGAGTGCTCGCCGTACGGGTGAATGGAGAACATGTCCATCACGGGCCGTGTCCGGCCGCTCGCGCGGTAGGCCGTGCCGAGATCGCGGATGAACGTCGTCGGCGAGTGCGTGTCGCGGCCCGTGTTCGGCCGGTCGATCCCGCGGGGTGCCAGGCCGCCGCCGATCACGTTCAGGCGCGGGTCGACCTCCTTCAGCGCGTCGTACGTCCGCGCGAGGAGCCGGAGGTAGGCCGGCGCGGCCGCGTCCTCGCCGTCGGCGCCGAACTGCGGCAGCCAGAAGAGGTTCGCGTTCGGCTCGTTGCCGACGATCACGTCGCGGACCGCCGGGAGCGCGCGGGCGATCGCCGACGCGTACGCGGCGAACTGCTCCTGCTCGTCGTCCGTGACGGGCGTCGAGCCGCTGAACTGGTAGACCGCGGCGACCGGCCGCACGCCGTTGCGCTCGGCGGCATCCACGGCGCGCCGCAGGCGCGCGACTTCGTCCGGCGGCGGTTCGCGGAGCGGCGGCTCCCACACCGCGCTCAGCACGATCGCGCCGAACCCCGACTCGCGTGCCAGCGCCATCTTCTCGCCGGCGTCGCCCCACTTGCCCGCGTCCTCGACGGCGCCGACGAGCAACGGCGGCCGCGTCGGCTCGCACGCGTGCGCGAGTAGCGAGAGCGCTCCGGCGAGGACAGCAGCAGCCGTCCTCACGCGTCAGGGGACCTGGAGCGTCCTCGACGCCGACCCCGGCGGACCGGGGTTCACGGTCGCGACGCCCGTGACCTTCACCGGGTGCCGCCCCGGCGACAGCACCCAACGCAGCGCGACGGTCTTGCGGACGCCGCCGACCGCCGTCCCGCGCAGTGAACGCCGCCCCGCGACCGCGATCCTGTACGTGCAGTCGACCGAGCATGTGAGCGTCAGCTTCACGCCGGGCCCGATCCGCGGGGTGATCTGGAGGGCGATCTTCGGGGTCAGCCGCATCCCGTCGCACCGCGCGGCGATCCCGCGGTGGACGCCTGCCGCGGCGGCACGCACGCGCGTGAGGCTCGACTTCGGCGTGCCGTCGAGGTGGTAGACGCCGGACTGCCACGCCGCGAGCGCGGGCTCGTCCTGGACGTGGAAGAGCAGCAGCCCGAGCACGTTCGGCTGGCAGAACGCCATCGCCATCGCCTGCGCGTAGAACCGTGCCTGCGTCGCCTCGTCCACCGGCTTCGTCGTCGACGGCTCCGTGCCGACGTAGAGCGGCGCCTTCGTGCGCGCGAGCGTCGTCTCGACGCCGTATTCGTCGTACACGATAGGTAGCGTCGACCCCCGCTGCGCCGTCCCGTCGAACGCCTGCCCGAGCAAGGCGACGAGCTTCGCGTAGTCGGCCAGACCGATCGACGAGCCGAGCGGATGCGCGAAGTCCGGCGGCGTCGTCGAGTTCTCACCGTAGGGATGGAACGCGAACGCGTCCATGATCGGGATCTGGCGTCCGCTGTCGCGGTACGCCGAGCCCATGTCGGGGATGAACGTCGAAGGCGAGTGCGTGTCGCGGCCCGTTCCGGGCCTGTCGACGCCGCGCGGCGCGAGCCCGCCGCCGTAGATCGTCGACCGCGGCCGCTCCGCCTTCAGCGCGTCGTACGCGGTCGCGAGGAGAGAGACGTACGCGGGTGCGGCGACGTCCTCGCCGGTCGGGCCGAACTGCGGCATCCAGAACCGGTTCAGATTCGGCTCGTTGCCGACGATGAAGTCCTTCACGTACGGGAACTTCTTCGCCGCATCGACGCAGAACTCCGCGAAGTTCGCGCGGTCCTCGTCCGTGAGCGGAGTGACGCTCGATCCGAACGGGAACAGCGAGAGAATCACGCGCACGCCGGTGAACTGCGCGGCGTTCACGACGTTCCCGAGCATGATCGTGTCCATCGGGCCGACAGCCTTCTGGTTCCGCGTCCACGTCTGCGTGACCCGGATCGTGTCGAGGCCGGCGAGCTTCGCCTTGTCCATCTGCGCCTTCGCGTAGTCGTAGTCCTGCTGCTTTGCCACGTCCTCCGCGGCGCCGACGCTCATGGCGGGTCCGCCGGCGAACGCGGGCGCGGCGAAAGCCAGAAAACCCAGCAAAACACCGACGACCCGCCCCACGGCACGCAGACTAGCCTGCGGAGGATTCGATTACCAGAGCGCGAACGAGTGCGCATGAACTTCACACCCCGCGCGCTCCTGCTCCTCGCGGCGATCGTCCTGTTCGTCGTCGCCCTCTTCTCAGACCTCCACCAGGGCGATTTCCTGGCGATCGGCCTGGCCTGCGTGGCCGCGGCGTTCGTCGTCGACGAGCTCGGCGTCTCCACCAGTTTCGGCTCTCGCCGCGACTGACCGACCGACTACCGTGGGCGCGTGCACGAGCGCGTCGACGAGCAGCTGAAGCGCGTCCCGACGAAACCGGGCGTCTACCTCTTCCGCAGCGGCGGGGGAGACGTCCTGTACGTCGGCAAGGCGAAGTCGCTGCGGCCGCGCGTGCGCCAGTACTTCCAGGCCGGACGCAGCGACAACCGGATTGGGATCTCGAAGCTCGTCGAGCGCGTGGACGAGATCGAGACGATCGTGACCCGGAGCGAGGTCGAGGCGCTCCACCTGGAGCAGAACCTCGTCAAGCGGCACCGGCCGCCGTTCAACGTGCGGCTGCGTGACGACAAGTCCTTCCCGTACATCGCCGTCACCGTCGAGGACGACTACCCGCGCGTGATGTTCACGCGCGAGCGGCATCGTCGCGGCGTCGTCTACTTCGGCCCGTACGCGAACGCGAAGAAGGTGCGTGAGACGCTCGACACCCTCAACCGCATCTTTCGCTACCGGCCGTGCGAGGGGCCGCAGCCGGGACGGCACAGCGGAATCCCGTGCCTCGACTACCACATCGAACGCTGCCATGCACCGTGCGTGGGGTACATCTCGAAGGAGGACTACCGGCGGCTGACGGACGACGTGATCGAGTTCCTGGCGGGGAACGACAAGCCGATCCGAGCGCAGCTCGAGCGCCAGATGCGCGAGGCGGCGGCCGAGGAGCGGTTCGAGGACGCGGCGCGCTACCGCAACCGGCTCTTCGCCGTCGACCGGCTCTCCGAGCGCCAGGCGGTGGAGCGCCGCTCGATCGGGACGATCGACGTGATAGGCGTCGCCGTCGGCTCCGAGCGGGCGGCGGTGCAGGTCTTCCCGCTGCGCGAGGGGCGGATGGTCGACCGCTACTCGTTCCACCTCGAGAACGCCGCGGGCGAGGAGGTGGCGGAGGTGCTCGAGCAGTTCTGCCTGGAGTACTACGGTTCGGCACCGTCGATCCCGCCGCAGATCCTCGTCCCTCGGGGCCTCGGCGACCTGGCGCCGCTCGAGTCGTTCCTGTCCGAGCTGCGCGGCTCGCATGTCGAGGTGCGCGCGCCCGAGCGAGGGGAGAAGAGGCGCCTCCAGGAGCTCGCGCAGCAGAACGCGGAGCTCGCGCTCCAGTCGGAGACCTACGTCGCCGAGACGAAGCGACTGCGCCGCGTCGAGGCGCTCGAGGAGCTGCGCGAGGCGCTCAACCTGGAGGCGCTGCCGATCCGGATCGAGTGCTTCGACATCTCGAACATCCAGGGCCAGGAGATCGTCGGCTCGATGGTCGTCTTCGAGGACGGCCTCGCGAAGAAGGCGCACTACCGCAAGTTCGCAGTCCGCGGCCAGGAGGGTCAGGACGACTTCGCCGCGATGGCCGAGGTCGTCGCGCGGCGCTTCGCGCGGCTCGAGGCGGGCGCGGCCACCGATGACTACGACGACTCGTTCGCGGCGACGCCGAACCTCGTCGTGATCGACGGCGGGAAGGGACAGCTCGCGGCGGCGCTGGCGGCGATGCAGGCGTACGACCTGCCGCGCGTCGCGGTGATAGCGCTCGCGAAGCGGGTCGAGGAGGTGTTCGTCCCGGGCCGGACCGACTCGATCGTCCTGCCGCAGCACGCGGCGGGCCTTCAGCTCCTGCAGCGGATCCGCGACGAGGCACACCGCTTCGCGGTCACCTTCCATCGGAAGCGGCGCGACGCCGCCTCCCGCGAGTCGATGTTCGACCAGCTCGACGGTGTCGGCCCCGTGCGGCGGCGGGCGCTCCTGCAGCACTTCGGGAGCGCCGAGCGCGTCGTCGCCGCGACGCAGGAGGAGCTCGAGGGCGTGCCCGGAGTTCCGCCGAAGACGGCGCGGCGGATCTATGCGCAGCTCCACCGTGCGGGGCGCGCCTGACGGCCCCGGTCCGAAGCGTCGTGGCAGCCCGTTGCTTGTGACACAGTGTCACAAGCGACGGAGCACGCCGAGGCTCGGGAGCGCGCGAGAGGGCCGTGGCGGCTGAGGGGGGTGTCGGGCCGGGGGCAGCCTGGCGCGTCCTGCGGCAGCGCGACTTCGGGCTCTACTTCGTCGGGAACGCCTCGTCGGCGTCCGGGACGTGGTTCCAGAACCTCGCTGCGTCGATCCTCGTCTATCGGCTGACGCACTCGGCTTTCCTGCTCGGCGTCCTCAACTTCGCGCAGTTCATCCCGGTGCTCGTGCTGTCGCCGTGGGCGGGCGCCGTCGCGGACCGGGTCGACCGGCGGATCCTCGCGCTCGTGACGCAGGCGGTGGCCGCTGCGCTCGCGGCCGTGCTCGCCGTCCTTGCCTGGACGGGCTCGGTCGACGAATGGACCGTGATCGCGTTCAGCCTCGCCGCCGGCGTCACGTCTGCGTTCTCGGCGCCCGCGCAGATGGCGCTCGTGGCGTCGCTCGTCGACGAGGACGACCTCCCGCAGGCGGTTGCGCTCAACTCGATGACGTTCAACCTCGCCCGCGCGATTGGCCCCGTGACCGCCGCCGCGGTGATCGCGACCGCGGGGATCCCGACCGCGTTCCTCGTCAACTCGTTCTCGTACCTGGTCCTCGTCGGCGCGCTGCTCCTCGTGCGGCCGCGTCCGCAGGAGCGCGCGCCGCGCGCGACCGTGCGCGAGAGCATCGGCCTGCTCCGCGCCGACCCGAAGCTCGCGGCGTACCTCCTGATCGTGATGGCGGTCGGGTTCGCGTCGGACCCGGTCAACACCGAGAGCCCGGCCTTCGCGAACGTCTTCGGCTACCCCGACACGTGGGCGGGCGTGCTGATCGGCGTGTTCGGCGCGGGTGCCGTCGCGGCCGCATTCCTCGTCGCCGGCCGCGTCGCCGGGTCGCGCACCCGGATGGCCGTGACACTCGGGCTGCTGGGCGGCGGCATCGTCGCGTACTGCCTGACGCCGTGGCTCCTGCTCGCGTTTGTCCCGCTGTTCGTCGCCGGCTTCGGTTACCTCGCCTCGAACACGGCCGCGACCACGCGGCTGCAGCTCGGTGTGGCGGAGCACCAGCGAGGAAGGATCATGGCGCTCTGGTCGATCGCGTTCCTCGGCCTGCGCCCGGTCGCGTCGCTCGTCGACGGCGCCCTCGCGGCGGCGTTCGGCGTGCGAGTCGCGGGGATCGTGCTGGCGCTGCCCGCGCTCGCGGGCGCGCTGCTGATCCTGCGCGTCGGTGCGTCCGCGGATCGCCGCGCGCTCGAGGCGCGGCGCGCCGCCTAGCTAGAAGTCCCCGCCTCCGCCGCCGAAGTCGCCTCCGCCCCCGAAGTCCCCGCCTCCGCCGAAGTCCCCGCCGAGGTCGCCGCCGCCGAAGTCGCCGCCCAGGTCGCCGCCACCGTCGTACCCGCCGTCGCCGTGCCCGCCGCCCATGTAGCCGCCGCCGAACATCCCGCCGCCCCAGAACCCGCCCATCAGCTCGCCGATCAGGAGGCCGGGCAGGAAGCCGCCGAAGTAGCCGCCGAAGTAGCCCGGCGCCGACCAGTACGGGACCATCCGGCCGCCGGCCAGGACCTGCCGCGACTCGGGCTCCACGCCCTCGTCGACCCGCAGCGCGCAGGCCGCGCAGGCCGGCACCTCGCGCGGCGCGCCGCCGTACGGTGCCCACGGAACGTCGCGGACGGACGGGCCGTGGCGCGGGTCGAAGAAGCACGGCGGCCGCCGCTCGGGCACCGGACGGCCCTCGAGCCGCGCCACGGCGCTCGCCATCAGCCAGCGCCCCTCCTCGAGCGCCTTCGCCACCGGCTCGAGCGCCTGCGGAGTCCGCGCCCGGTCGAAGGCACGTGACGCGACGTCGTACTGCTCGAGCGCCGCGAGATAGTCGCGCTTCGCGGCGGCGTCGCGCTCGACGTCGTCCTCGAGCTCCGCGACGTCATCGGCGAGCGCGACGAGGTCCTGGCGCGCCGCCTCCTTCACCTCCGTCAGCTCGTCCGACGCCGCGCGTCGTCGCTTGAGCCACACGAAGCCGAGCGCGCCGGCGCCGCCGACGAGCAGGAGCGGGAAGAGCTTGCCCGCGCCGCCCCCGCCGCCGTCGTCGGCTCTCGCCTCGCCGACGCGGTCGACGAAGTCGACGAGCGCCGCGTCGAGGTCGTTCGGGTGCGCCTTGAAGGCCTCGGTCGCGAGGCGGCGCGTCTCGCCTTCCTCGAGTCCGGTATCGCGCGTCGCGCCGGCTCGAAACTGGCCGCCGGCGACGATCGCGTACGCGCCGCGGCGGCCGACCTCGCTCGCGAGCGTGCGGAGCGCCTCACCCGCGTCGCCGCCGGCCTCTCCGCGGACCGAGCCAGGGAGGACCGCGACGTAGATCGGGCCGCCGCCCTCGCGGGCGATCTCGTTCTCGAGCCGCCGCTCGTCAGCGGCGGAGATCGTCGGCTTCGCCTGGGGGTCGACGTAGACCGGATCGGACCGGAGCGTCTGCGCCGCGCGGTCGATGATCTCCCCCGCCAGCGCGGCCGGGGCCAGCGCCAACACGCCGATCGCGGCGACGACGCTACGGGCGATCCGGCTGGCCACCGTCCGCATCCGGATCGAGGAACGGGTAGCGGTAGTCGCGCGCGGGGAGGAAGGTCTCCTTCACCGTCCTGGGGCTGACCCAGCGGATCAGATTCCACATCGACCCCGCCTTGTCGTTCGTCCCCGACGCGCGCGAGCCGCCGAACGGCTGCTGCCCGACGACTGCGCCCGTCGGCTTGTCGTTGACGTAGAAGTTGCCGGCGGCGTAGCGGAGCCGGTCGGAGGCCTCGTCGACCGCGGCGCGGTCCTCGCTGAAGACGGCGCCGGTCAGGCCGTAGGGCGCGGTGCGGTCGACGAGGTCGAGCGTCTCGTCCCACGCGCCCTCGTCGTAGACATACGTCGTCACGACCGGTCCGAACAGCTCCTCCTTCAGCAGCCGGAACTCAGGATCCCGCGTCTCGATCACCGTAGGGTCGACGAAGAATCCGCGGGAGTCGTCGTAGCCGCCGCCAACCACGACGTCGCTCTGCGCATCGCTCTTCGCCTCCTCGATCGCGTCGCGCTGCGTGGCGAACGAGTTGCCGTCGATCACGGCGCCCATGAAGTTCCCGAAGTCGGAGACATCGCCGACCTTGATCGTCGCCACCTGCTCCTGGAGCCGCTCCCGCAGCTGCGGCCACAGGTTCGACGGCGCGTACACCCGCGAGGCGGCGGAGCACTTCTGTCCCTGGTACTCGAACGAGCCGCGGACGATCGCGGTCGCCAGCGCGTCGACGTCCGCGGACGGATGCGCGACGATGAAGTCCTTGCCGCCCGTCTCGCCGACGATGCGCGGGTAGTTGCGGTAGCGATCCATGTTCTCGCCGACCGTGCGCCACATGCCGTTGAACACGGGCGTCGAGCCTGTGAAGTGGATGCCCGCGAGGTGCTCGCTCCCGAGGACGGCGTCGCCGATCGTCGCGCCGGAGCCGTAGACGAGGTTGATCACGCCGTCCGGCAGCCCCGCCTCCTGGAAGAGGCGCATCAGGTAGTGGGCCGACAGCATCGCCGTCGACGCCGGCTTCCACACGACCGTGTTCCCCATCAGCGCCGGCGAGCTGGTCAGGTTCCCGGCGATCGCCGTGAAGTTGAACGGGCTGACCGCGAAGACGAAGCCCTCGAGCGGCCGGTACTCCATCCGGTTCCACATCCCCGGCGACGATCTCGGCTGCTCGCTGTAGATCCGCGTCATGAACTCGACGTTGAAGCGGAGGAAGTCGATCAGCTCGCACGCGGCGTCGATCTCGGCCTGGTGCGCCGTCTTCGACTGGCCGAGCATCGTGGCGGCGTTGAGCGTGTCGCGCCACGGGCCGGAGAGCAGCTCGGCCGCGCGGAGGAAGACGGCGGCACGCTCCTCCCACGGCCAGCGCGACCAGTCCTTCCACGCCTCCGCGGCGGCGTCGACCGCCGCCTGCACGTGCTCTCCGCCGCCCTGGTGGACGTCGGCGAGGACGTGCTCCTTGTCGTGGGGCATCACGGCCGGGCGCGTGTCGCCGGTGGTGACGTCCTTGCCGCCGATCACGAGCGGGACCTCGACGCGCTCGTTGCGCATCTGCTCGAGCCGCAGCCGGAGCCGCGCGCGCTCGGGGCTGCCCGGCGAGAAGTCGTGCACGGGCTCGTTGAAGGCGGCCGGCGGCCGGAAGATCGCATGCGTGCTCATGCGCCGTACCTTAGAGACGTGGACCTCGCGCCCGTTCTGTGGATCGGCGGCGGCCAGGGCTCGGGGAAATCGTCGCTCGCGAAGGCGCCGCTCGAGGAGTACGAGGGTCTCGTGGCGGCGGCGCTGCCGTACCGCGTCCATGCCTAATCGAGTCCGCGCGCCGCGGCTACAGCTCGCGGCGGAGCAGGTACGTCGCGGTGACGACGACCCAGATCATGAAGCCGAGGGACGAAGCCCACAGCGTCGAGTGCCACAACGTCCAGTCGGCGGCAGCCTCGGCGAAGCCGACGGCGAGGACGGCAACGCCGCCGGCGATCCCGAGGCGGCCGAACCCGCGCGACACCTTCCGAGCACGCAGTGCCGCGAGAGACGACGCAACGACGACCGCAGCGGCGCAGCCCGCACCCGGCGCCGCGAGGCGCACGTCGTGGGCGGCCAGCCCGGCTGCCTGGAGGGCGATGAACGACGCGCCGCCGAGGACGACGACACTCGCGAAGAAGCCCTCCGGATCGAACCGAACGAGCAAGGCCCGCAGGCTGCCGAGGAACCAGAGGTACGCGAACGCGGCGACGGTGAAGACGGCCGTCGCAGCGCGGTCGTGGTCACCGGCCACCGCGAGTGCGAGGACACCGAGCGCGACGTAGACGTAGCCGAGCGCGGCAACGCGGGGGCGGGTCAGCACGCGGCGACGGTACAACATCGATCGTGAGGCCGAAGCTCGTGCGGTACGAGGCGCCGGGGTGGGGGGTCGGCGAGCTGTGGCTGGCCGGAGACCGCGTCCTCGCGTCCTCGCATCCGCGCCCGGGCCGCCCTGCACGAGTAGCAGACTGCTACTTGGCGGAACGGCTGCAGGCGTGGTTCGCCGGCGCACGGGACGACTTTCTCGACGTCGAGCTCGACCTCGACGACGGCTTCCACGGCGAGTGCGCGCGGATCTTGCGCGGCGTTCCGGCGGGCCAGGTGATCACCTACGGCGAGCTCGCCGAGCGCGCCGGGAGGCCGCGCGCCGCGCGTGCGGCGGGGACGTTCTGCGCGCGGAACCGGTTCGCTGTCCTCGTTCCGTGCCACCGCGTCGTGGCGGCCGGCGGCATCGGCTCCTTCGGCGAGCTCGGCGTCTCTTACAAGCGCCGGCTGCTGGAGCTCGACGGTGTCGCTGGCTGACGACCTCCGCGACGAGCTGGCGGCAATCTCGCCGGCTCGACGCTGCTGCCGCGCGGCGGAGCTGTCGGCGCTCTTCCACGCCGCGGGAGCGTGGCACCTCCGCGGGCGCGGCGAGCTCGCCGTCCACCTCGACCTCGCGACCAGCGCGATCGCGCGTCGCGCCTTCGCGCTCCTTCGCGACCTCGGCGTGCGCTCCGAGATCCGCACCTATCGGCGCCGCGCCTTCGACCGGGCGACGCGATACCAGCTCCACGTCCGGCTCGACGGCCGCGCGCGCGAGGTGCTGCGCGAGGCAGGGGTCGTGTCGCGGGCCGGGGCGCCGCTCGAGCGGCCGCCGAAGCGCGTCGTCGGACGCTCCTGCTGCCGCGGCGCCTACCTCCGCGGCGCGCTCCTCGGCGGCGGATCGCTGTCCGGCCCGCGCTCGTCCCACCTCGAGCTGCGCGCGAGCGGGCTCGAGGGTGCGCGGTTCGTCGCCGAGGTCGCGGCCAGAGAGCAGATCCGGCTCGCCGTCCTCGAACGCCGCACCCACGCGCTTGCGTACGCCAAGGCGGGCGACGCGATCGCCGACGTCCTCGCGGCGGCGGGCGGGGGCGAAACGGCGCTGAGGCTCGACGAGCACGCAGTCGTCGCGGCCACGCGAGCCCGCGCCAACCGCCTCGCGAACGCCGACGGAGCGAACCTCGCGCGAACCGCGCGCGCCGCGCACGCGCAGCTGGACGCGATCCGCAAGCTCGACGTGGCGACCCTGCCGACGAGGCTCCAGGAGATCGCGGAGCTGCGCGTCCGGCACCCGAGCCTGCCGCTCTCGGAGCTCGCCCGCAAGTGTCGTCCGCCGATCACGCGGGCCGCGGCGCACGCGCGGCTGCGCGCGATCCGCGAGCGTGCGGACGGCCTCTAATCGTACGACTTGCGAATGAACTAGCGCACGGCCGGTCCCGCACGCCATACTCATAGGGCGGCGGGTCCATGCTCGTCCGGCGGCGGATTCAGACCCCGTTCGTCGCCAAAGGTCCGGAGCGTGGTTCAACCGGAGGGGGAGGTCGTCCTCGGAGCTTCCCCTCCGGCCCGCCGCTTGCCTCGTATACGTTTCCGCCGTGACGAAGGCGCTCTTCGACGAGCTCGTGACGCGACTGCACGAGATCTCCGATCTCGGCAAGGCCGGCGCAGTGCTGGCGTGGGACCAGCAGACGATGATGCCGCCGCGTGGCGCGCCCGCCCGCGCCGAGCAGCTCGCGACGATCGGCCGGATCGCGCACGAGAAGTTCACGTCGGACGAGGTCGGGCGGCTCCTGGACGGCCTCGCCGAATTCGAGCAGCAGCACGAGTACGACTCGCTCGAGGCGAGCCTCGTCCGCGTCGCCCGCCGCGACTGGGAGAAGGCGCGCAAGGTGCCGTCGGAGCTGCGCGCCGAGATGTCGCGCTCGTCGGCGCTCGCGATTCCCGTCTGGGTCGAGGCGCGCGCCAACAACGATTTCGCGACCTTCCTTCCGGTGCTGCGCAAGAACCTCGACCTGCGCAAGCAGTACATCGAGCTCTTCCTCGACGACTACGACGAGCCGTACGATGTCGTGCTCGACGATTTCGAGCGCGACATGAAGTCGGCCGAGGTGCGCGAGCTGTTCGACTACGTGAAGGAGCACCAGGCACCGCTCGTGAAGGAGATCGCTCGCGGCGGCGGGAACGGCGAGGTCGCGAGCGGGCGCTCGTTCCCGATCGAGACGCAGAAGGTGTTCGAGCGCGAGGTGATCGAGCGCTTCGGGTTCGACGAGACGGCGTGGCGGCTCGATCCGACGGTGCATCCATTCGCTTCCGGGAGCGCAATCGACGACATCCGGATCACGACGCGCTACTTCGAGGACAACCTCGACGGCCTCTTCGCCACGATGCACGAGACCGGCCACGGCCTCTACGAGCACCAGGTCGACCCCGCGCTCGCGCGGACGCTGCTCGCCCGGGGCGCGTCGCTCGGCATGCACGAGTCGCAGAGCCGCATGTGGGAGAACCTCGTCGGGCGCTCGCTCCCCTTCTGGCGCCACTTCTTCCCGCGCCTGCAGGAGCACTTCCCGGACGCGCTCGCCGGCTACGACGCCGAGCGCTGGTACCGCGAGGTGAACGCCGTCGCGCCGTCGCTGATCCGCGTCGAGGCCGACGAGGCGACCTACAACCTCCACATCATCCTGCGTTTCGAGCTCGAGCAGGAGATGCTCGCGGGCTCGTTCCCGCTCGAGCAGCTGCCGGACGAGTGGAACCGCCGCATGTGGGATTACCTCGAGATCGAGGTGCCCGACGACACGCGCGGCGTCCTCCAGGACACACACTGGGCGGCCGGATCGGTCGGTTACTTCCCGACGTACGCCCTCGGCAATCTGATCTCGGCGCAGATCTGGGAGCGCATCGTCTCCGAACTGCCGGACCTGCACGACGAGTTCGAGCAGGGCGAGTTCGGCTCGTTACGCGAATGGCTGCGCGAGAACCTGCACCGGCACGGCCGCAAGTTCACCCCGCTCGAGACGCTCGAGCGCGTCTCGGGTGCGGCCAAGATCGACCCCGAGCCGTACGTGCGCTACCTGCGCTCGAAGCTCGGCGAGATCTACGGGCTGCCCGTCGCCGGCTGAGGCGGCTTCCAGCCGACGAGCATCGCCCAGCCGAGGGGGTCGCGGCGGTACCCGAGGTGCGCCCGTTTCGCGCGCTCGTACTGGTCCCGGATCTCGTCGAACTGCGGGTGGCCGGGGTTCGCCGCGCCGACGACCCTGATCTTCTCGGCGCTCGTGGGGTTCTGCAGCTCGTGCCGGGACTCGCCGATCGCGTGGAACCAGACCACGGCGCAGAGCCTACGGCGTCCTCGTTAGTGTCCGTCGCCATGGCGACCACACGGGTGGCAATCAACGGCTTCGGGCGCATCGGGCGCAACTTCTTCCGCGCGGCGCTCGATCGCGGCGCGGACTTCGAGATCGTCGCGGCCAACGATCTCGGCGACGCGAACACGATGGCGCACCTGCTCAAGTACGACTCGAACCTCGGGCCGCTCGACGGAGACGTCTCGGTCGAGGGCGGAACGCTGAAGGCAGCCGGCAAGGAGCTGCGGCTCCTCTCGGAGAAGGATCCGGGCGCGATGCCGTGGCGCGACCTCGAGGTCGACGTCGTGATCGAGTCCACGGGCTTCTTCACCAAGCGCGAGGGTGCGCAGAAGCATCTCGACGC
>DATHAE010000179.1:0-10512 GCA_035296805.1 Gaiellaceae bacterium
GCCTCGAACCACTCGTGCACGGCGTCGACCAGCTCCGGCCGGTCCGGCGACGCCTGCCAGTCGAGCGTCTGCGGCCGGAAGAGCCATCCGTACGCGACCAGCCGGCCGTCCTCCTCCCACAGCTGCCGGCGGAACGTGTCCTGCCGGCCCGGAATGTGCGCGTGCGCCCACGCGACGTCGCCGACGTGGCGCTCGTTCTTCGGCCCGACGGCGCGCCACGCGTCCTGTACCAGCCGCTGCATCCGCCGCAGGTCGCCGCGGGCGCCGTCGAACGCACGCGAGGTCACGGCCACGGCGCCGCCCGGTGGAGCTGTCCCTCGAGCCGCCGGCCCAGAACGCCCTCGAGCCACTCCGCGACTTCGAGCAGCGCGCCGAGATCGACCCCCGTCGAGACGCCGTCCCGCTCGAGCTGCCAGACGAGATCCTCCGTCGCGACGTTCCCCGTCGCCTGCGGCGAGAAGGGGCAGCCGCCGAGGCCGCCGACCGACGCGTCGAGGAGAGCCGCGCCGCCCTCGAGCGCGCCCCACGCCGCCGCGTAGCCCGTGTTGCGCGTGTTGTGGCCGTGGAACCCGACGGGCTTGCCGAGGATCGAGACGCGCTCGACGAGCCTCCGCGCCCGCCGCGGCGTCGCGACCCCGATCGTGTCCGCGAGGACGAGTTCGTCGGCGCGCGCGAGCCGCTCGCAGAGGTCGGCGACGGCGCCCGGGTCGACCTCGCCCTCGAACGGGCAGCCGAACGAACACGAGACGGTGACCGTGGTGGCGGGCCGCGCTTGTGACACTGTGTCACGAGCAAGGAGCGCCGCGACCCTCCCCACAGCTTCGTCGAGAGACGCGTTGCCGTTGCGGCGGTTGAAGGAATCCGTCGCGGCAAGCGTGAGGTTGACGCGGTCGAGGCCGGTTGCGGCAAAGCGCTCGTAGCCGCGCTCGTTGAGCACGAGCCCGCTGAACTCGGTGCCGTCGCGGCGGCGCACGGCCGCGGCGACCTCCTCCGCGCCGGCCATCTGCGGCACGCGCTCGTCCCGCACGAACGACACGGCCTCCACACGCGGCAGCCCGGTTGCCGCGAGCCGCGACACGAGCTCAGCGCGCGTCGCCGGCGCCAGCGTCTCGGGCTCGTTCTGGAGCCCGTCGCGCGGGCCGACGTCGCAGATCGTCACGCGCATCGCCGGGCCAGCGTAGTTTCCCGCACCGGCGAAGCGGGGCCGCACCGATGAACGACCACGCGTGCAGCCGTACCGTCGGAGCGTGTCGCACCCGTCCGCCTCGTTCTCCGCCGCGGTGCGCGTCCGGCTCGACGACCGGCCGGGCGCCTTCGCCCGCCTCGCGTCGGCGATCGGCGAGGCCGGCGCGTCGCTCGGCGCGATCGACCTGGTCCGCGTCGAGCGCGGGACGAAGGTGCGCGACGTCAACGTCCTCGCCGACGACGCGGAGCACCTCGCCGCGGTCACCGCTGCGATCGAGGTGGTGGACGGGGTCGACGTGCTGCACGTCTCCGACCGCACCTTTCTCATGCACCTCGGCGGCAAGATCGAGGTCGTCCCGAAGACGCCGATCAAGACGCGCGACGACCTCTCCATGGCCTACACGCCCGGCGTCGCGCGCGTCTCGCAGGCGATCGCCGACGATCCCGATGCCGTCTGGAACCTGACGATGAAGCAGCGCACGGTCGCCGTCGTGACCGACGGCACCGCCGTCCTCGGCCTCGGCGACGTCGGCGCCGCGGCCGCGCTGCCGGTGATGGAGGGGAAGGCGATGCTGTTCAAGGAGCTGGGCGGCGTCGACGCGTTCCCGATCTGCCTCGCGACGACGGACGTGGACGAGATCGTCGCCGCGGTGAAGGCGATTGCGCCGGGCTTCGGCGGCATCAACCTCGAGGACATCGCGGCGCCTCGTTGCTTCGAGGTCGAGGAGCGCCTGCGCGCCGAGCTCGACATTTCCGTCTTCCACGACGACCAGCACGGGACGGCGATCGTCGTCCTCGCGGCGCTCCTGAACGCGCTCGCCGTGGTCGGGAAACGGCTCGACGAGGTGAAGATCGTCACCACGGGCTGCGGCGCCGCCGGCACCGCGGTGACGAACATCCTGCTCGCGGAGGGCGCGCGAACGATCGTCGGCTGCGACGAGGGCGGGACGCTCTGGCGCGGGCGGCCGGGCCTCACCGGCGCGAAGGCGGCATACGCGGAGCTCACAAACCCCGCGGACGAGCGAGGAGCCGCCGACGACGTACTCACGGGCGCCGACGTCTTCCTCGGCCTGTCCGTCCCCGGCGCGATCACGCGCGACGGCGTCGCGCGGATGGCGCCGGACGCAATCGTCTTCGCGCTCGCGAACCCGCGGCCCGAGGTCGACCCCGAGGAGATCGAGGATCTCGCCGCGGTGATCGCGACCGGCCGCTCCGATTACCCGAACCAGATCAACAACGTCCTCGCCTTCCCGGGCGTCTTCCGCGGCGCACTCTCCGTGCGCGCGACGACCGTGAACGAGGAGATGAAGATCGCCGCCGCGCACGCCCTCGCCGCCGTCGTCGGCGACGCGCGCTCGACGGACTACGTCATTCCCAGCGTCTTCGACCGCGACGTCGCGCCGGCGGTGGCGCGCGCGGTCGCCGACGCCGCTGTCGCCAGCGGGGCCGCACGAGGCGGCGCCGCGCTCACGAGGAGGTAGCACCGATGACCGTCACGACCGTCACCGTCCCCGAGCTCACCACCGGCACCGTCGGCGAGACGATGACCGCCGGCGTCATCACATGCCTCCCCGAGACGCCGCTCTCGATCGTCGCGCGCATGATGACGAGCTACCGCGTGCACGCGATCGTCGTCTTCGGCCACGACGACGACCTTGCGCCGTGGGGCGTCGTGTCCGACATGGACCTCGTCGCCGCGCTCGGCTGCCACGCGACGGCGGGTGCGATCGCCGGGTCGCCGATCGTCACCACGACGCCCGACGACACGCTCCTCCGCGCCGTCCAGCTGATGCGCGAGCACGCGACGACGCACCTGCTCGTCGTGGCGACGGACACGCGTCTGCCGATCGGCGTGCTCTCGACGCTCGACATCGCGCGCGCCTTCGCCGCGGAGCAGGGGCCGACCGAGAACTACGGCTGAGAGCCGCCGCCGGGGCGGCGCGCGCCGTCAGTCGTCGAAGCCGGCGGAGTCGACGCGGGCGAGCCGGATGCGCGCGATGATCCGCTGCTGCTCCGGGTCGTGCCACGGGTAGCGGTCCTGCCCGAGGTACTTCTTGGCCAGCTTGTCGATGTGCTCGTCGGCTTCCTCCTCCTGGAGCGACACCGTCCCGTTGACCGCGACCCACCGATACTGGTTCCCGGGGTCGAGAACGAGCACGGAGACGCGCGGGTCGGTGCGGAGGTAGCGCTCCTTGGCGCGGCCGATCGCGGTGTTGAACCACACCTCCCCGTCGACCTCGTCGATCCAGACGACCGTCGAGTGCGGCGATCCGTCGGGCCGCAGCGTGGTCGCGGTCGCGGGAAAGGCGTTGTCGCGGATGAACGCGCTCTGTTCCTCCGTCAAGGTCGCGGCGGCAGTCTTCGTCGTCAACGGAGCTCCTTTCGTCGTAGCCGGGCGCGGTGCGCACTCTTATGGTACGAACGCGGACGGGGCTGCGGGCGATCCGCGAGGCGAGGGGTCGCTACGTCGCGATCTGGGTCGGGATGTCGGTGATCTCCCCGGAGACGATCTGGTGCGCGACCGTCTTCACCTTGTCGGCCAGGCCAGGCGGCGCCTGCGGGCTGAACTTGCCGAGGCCGACACCCTTCCGGCCGAGCCCGTAGACGGCGTCGGCGCCGCCGTGGAAGTGGCCGCTGTGCGCGTCGTGGATCGAGAGGAAGACGGCCTGGTCGACCCCTTTCGTCGCAGAGGTCAGGATGTGTGGCCCGAGGAACGACTGGTCGGCATCGACGCCGATCCCCCAGACGCTCTTCTCGCGCGCCGCGTCGAGCGCGCCGAGTCCGCAGGCGCCGGCGACCTGGAAGACGACTGCCGACCCGTCCGCGATCTGGTTCAGCGCGACCTCCTTGCACTTCGCCTGCGCATCGAAGCTCTGCGAGTAGCCGTTGAGCGTCGTGATCCCCGGCACCGCCTTCTTCGCGCCCGCCTGGTAGCCGGCGATGAAGCGGTCGACCGGCGGCTGGCTCTGGCCGCCGACGCTCGAGACGACGTTCTTGCCCTTCGCCTTCGCCGCCAGCGCGGCCGCGAAGCCCGCGAGGTAGCCGGTCTCCTCCTCGTGGAACAAGAGCCCCTGGACGTTGGTCGGGTGCTTCTGCAGGTCCTTGTACGACACGTCGACGATCGCGAACTCGGTGTCCGGGAAGCGCGCGGAGACGACGTCCATCGCCTGGATCTCGGTGTACCCGATACCGATCACGAGGTCGTAGCCCTGTTGCGCGAGCGCGCTCAGGTTGGGGATGTACTCCTGCGGCGAGCGCGACTGGATGACGCGGATCTTCGCGCCCAGCTCGCGCTCCGCCCGTTTCAGTCCCTTGTAGGCGAGCGCGTTGAAGCCGCGATCGTTGAGGCCGCTCGTGTCGGTGACGAGGCCGACCTTGAACTCGCCGCCGCTCGCCTCCGTCGTCGTCCCGTCGCCGCTCTTCTCGTCGCCGCCGCTGCACCCTCCGGCGACCAGCGCCAGGACGGCGAGCAACGGTACGAACGTCTTCTTCACGAGCTTCTCCGAGGTTTTAGACTGTGGGACGAAAACTATGGGAGATTCTACTACGCGCCGCCGCCACGCCGTGCTGGACGTCGTGCTCCAGGTGCGAGACGAAGGCCTCGCCGCGCTCGCCGCGGGCGGCGCGCTTCCCGGCGGAGAGCTCGAGGCGGGCGAGACGCTGGAGGCGTCGGCGCGGCGCCACGTCGACGCTCGCGCGCTCGGGCACCTGGAGCAGCTCGAAACGCGGAGCCTTGGTCAGCAGCTCGTCACCGCGTACCTCGGGCTCGTCGCATCGCACGTCGAGACCGGCGGCGACTGGCACCCGATCGCGCGGCTCCCGCGCCTCGCCGCGGGCCACCGCGAGATCGTGCTCGCGGCGCAGGCGCGCCTGCGGGCGAAGCTGTCGTACACGAACGTCGGCTTCGCTCTCGCCCCCGAGACGTTCACGATCTCGGAGCTGCGCGACATCTACGCGGCGGCCCTCGGCCACGACGTCTCGGCCACGAACCTCCAGCGCGTGCTCGTCCGCCGCGGCGTCCTCGCGCCGACGGGCGACCACCGCGGCCCCGGTCGCGCCGGCGGCCGCCCGGCGGCTCTGTTCCGGTTCTCCTCGCGAGAGATCCAGATCACCGATCAATTCGGATTCCTGCGGCCCCCGACGCTATAGTCCGGCCCGGACTATGAACGCGACGACGGCAAGCACGCGGCTGTCGCAGACCGAGTACGCCGTGCTCGGACTGCTGGGCGCGGCCGACCAGCCGCTGTCGGGCTACGACCTGAACAAGCGCGCTGCGGCGAGCGTCGGGTACGTCTGGACGCCGTCGAAGAGCCGCCTCTACGAGGTGTTGGCGCACCTCGTCGCGGACGGCCTCGCCCACCGGCGCGACGTCCCGCAGTCCGACCGCCCGGACAAGTCGCTCTACCGGATCACGTCCCGCGGGCGCAACGTCCTCCGGGAGTGGATCGAGCGCGAGGAGGTGGACGACGACGTGGAGCGTCAGCCGTTCCTCCTGAAGCTGTTCTTCGGCGGCGCCGGCGACAGCGAGTCGGTCGCTCGCCAGCTCGAGACGTATCGCGACCGCGTCGCGAGCCGGCTCGGCGAGTACGAGCAGATCGAGCGGCGGATCGCCGGCAGCGAGCGCAGCCGCTTCCCGTACCTGACGCTCCGTTTCGGCATCGCGCGCGCGCGGGCCACCGTCGCGTGGGCCGACGAGGCGCTCGCGGAGCTCCGCCGATGAGAATCGTCCTCGCGCTCGTGGCACTCACCGCCGCCCTGATCGGCTACGAGGGCGACGCGTCGTCCCTCGGGCCGAAACCGTCCCTCGAGCGAAGCCACCGTCCGACAGCAACGCCGAGGGCGGGCGCGCGCTGGCACGGCTGCGTCGGCAGCGAGGGCCGCCACGGGTTCCTGCGCGCCGGCGACGGCTCGCGGATCGCCTACGCGGCGACCGGCCGCGGACGCACGGCGGTCGTCCTCGCCCACCAGGGCAACGGCGACATCTGCATGTGGTGGCCGTTCGCGAAGCGACTCGCCGCGAGCGGCTTCCGCGCCGTCGCGTTCGACTTCCGCGGCTTCGGGTTGTCGCCGGAGCGTCCTTACCCGGCGAGCCTGCGCAAGGATCTCGACCTCCGCGCCGCGATCGGGCAGGCGCGGGCGCTGGGTTCGGCGCGCGTGCTGCTGGCCGGCGCCTCGCTTGGTGGAACGATCGCGCTCGCCGAGGCGGCGCGGCCCGACACACCCGCCAAGGCAGTCCTGTCGCTGTCCGCGCCCGAGTCTTACGTGCGCTTCGACGGCACCGCGCTCGCCCGACGGTCGAAGCTCCCGATTCTCTTCGTGGCGGCGCGCGACGATTCCGGCGGGCAGTTCGCCACGGACGCAAGGACGCTCTACAGAGCCTCGGCGGCGACCGACAAGCGGCTCGTGATCCTGGCAGGCGTGGAGCATGGGGCACCGCTCCTCGAGCGGCCGTCGTTACGGCAACTCGTCCTCGGCTGGCTACGCACGCACTAGGGTAAGCCGCGCTCAGCGCAGGCGGATGCTCTGCGCGAAGTGGAACACGTCGTGCGGGTCGTGGCGGCGCTTGATCCGCTGGAGTCTAGGCAGGTTGCGTCCGTAGTACGCCTCCTGCCAGCTCCGCAGCGCCGGGTCGATGTAGTTCACGTACGCGGCGCCCGAGACGGCGTGGGCGAGCGCGGCGCGGGAGCTCTTGACCCAGGCACGCGCAGAGGACGCGTCGCCCGCCGCGAAGTACTGGATCGACGCGAGCTCGTCCCGGTGCGGGAACGCGGTCGCGGCCGCGGGAACCGTGTTCAGCGCGCCGCCGTAGGCGTCGATCAGCAACGCCCCCGAAGCCGCGCCACGGTCCTCCACGACCTCCCGGAAGGCACGAAGCTGCGCCGGCGACGGCACCCGGTGGATGTAGTCGGAGGCGCCGACGAACGCCTGGTGGCCCGGCGCGGAGCAGCCGGGGAGCGTGTGGCCGAGGCAGCCGGCCCAGCGGCGGACGAGGTCGAGCCACGACGCTGTTCCGATCTGGAGCCTCGATGCCGGCGGCCGGAGGTCTGCGAGGACAGCCTCGAGTCGACGCTCGCTGCCGAGGAACTGCCCGAAGACCTGGACGCTCGGGCCGCCGGGGCCTGCGGCCAGACGGCAGACCGACCCGAGCGCGTCCGGCGCGACGGGCGCCCAGCCGAGGTAGGCGGCGAGCACCTCCTCGACCTGCGCCCACGGCCAGCTCGCGACGAAGAACGATCCCTGCCGCACCGCGTGCGTCCGGAACACGAGGCGCGTGACGATCCCGAAGTTGCCGCCCCCGCCGCCCCTGCACGCCCAGAAGAGGTCGGGGTGGCGGTCGGGGTCGACGACGACCACCGCGCCGTCGGCGGTGACGATCTCCGCCGACACGAGGTTGTCCGACGCGAGGCCCCAGGCGCGCGAGGCGAGGCCGAAGCCGCCGCCGAGAGCGTGGCCGCCGATGCCGACGCTCGGGCACGTCCCCGCCGGGATCGCCTTGCCGTGGCGCGCGAGGGCGCCGTAGATCACGCCCAGGCGGGCTCCCGGCCCGATCACGGCTCGGCTCCCGCCCACGCGCACGCCGGCGAGGCGGGAGAGGTCGACGACGACGCCGCGCGTGGTCGAGTACCCGCCGTAGCTGTGGCCGCCGGACCGCGCGACGATGTGGACGCCCTCCTTCCGCGCCCACCTCACGATCGCGCTCACGTCCGCGGCGTCGAAGGGGTGCGCGACGGCGAGCGGCCGGACGTCGTCGTAGAGGGCGCAGAAGACGAGGCGGTCACGCTCGTACCGCGCCTGGCCGCGCGTGACGACCGGGCCGCGCAGCGCTCGCTCGAGCGCGCGGATCCGCGGGTCGGCGTCACGGACGGACGGGACGTAGCGGCCGAACGGGAAGGCGAGCGACGCCGCAACCGCGGCCGAGCGCTCGACCAGCGCGCGGCGGGTCAGACCGCGGTCGGAGGCCTCAGCGCGAGAGGTCGGCAAGGATCTGGCGCCAGCGTGAGAAGAGGAGCTGGTGCGCGTCGTCCACGATCCGCAGCGAGGCGTTCGGCAGCGCCCGCTCGAAGTCGCGGCCGATCGACACGGGCGTCACCCCGTCGTGCTCGCCGTACCAGAGCGTGACGGGCGCGCGGATCGCCCCGAGGTCGAAGCCCCATGGACGCGAGAGCAACGCGAGCTCGAGCGCGAGCCAGCGCGCCCCGTCGCGGAACGACTCGACGCGGCCGTCGGCGTAGGCGCGGTCGCAGTCGGGGTCGCCCGTCGGCGCCACCGGCCTCTGCCCCCAGCGCGCGAGCGGCCGCGCCGCGGCCCTGGGCGAGATGCGCGCGAGACGGATCACCTGCCGCGTGTCTCGCGGCATCGCACGGAGGCCTTGCGGCGGCGGCATCCCGGCGACGACGGCCACGCGCGCCACCCGCTCGGGGAGCGCGGCCGCGACCGCGAGCGCGTGCGGGCCCCCGGCCGACCAGCCGACGACGGCGGCGCGATCGACGTCGAGGCGGTCTGCGAGCGCACCGACGGACCGGGCCCACGAGAGAAGCGTCCGCCGCCGGTCGACGAGCCTCGAGCGCTCGACCGAGATGAGCCTGATCCCGAGCGAGGCCGCGATCGAGTCGTCCGGGTGCCGCGAGAGGCGCGAGTCGCCGCCGCCGTGGAAGTAGAGGACGGGCGTGCCGTCCGGGTCGCCGACGTCGTCGCAGGTCAGATCGTGGAGAGGCCCGGGCGCGGAGCGCCTCACGCGAACAGGTCGGGCGCGAGGCTGCGCGCGGTGCGGCCGTCGTCCGTCGCCCGGTCGGGATCGAGTCCGCGCCCGACGAGGAGGCGCGCGAGCTCCGCGTTGTGCGCGAACGCCGCGCTGTGCAGCGCGGTCGAGCCCCCGCCCTGCGCCGCCCCGGGATCGGCGCCCGCGTCGAGCAGGAGGCGAACGATCTCGGTGCAGACCTCGTTCGGCTTCGTGTCGTTCGCGGCGGCCGAGTTGATCGGCGCGACGCCGTTGAAGCCGCGCGCATGCTCGTCCAGGTCCGCCCCGTGCTCGACGAGGAGCCGACAGGCGTCGACGCGCCCGAAGAATGCCGCGAAGTGGAGCGGCTGCCCGCCGTCCGGCGACCACGCGTTCACGAGGACGGGGTCGCCGAGCAGCTTGCGAAGGCGTTCCACGTCGCCGATCGCCGCCGCCTCGTGCACCGTCGGCTCGTGCCCCTCGCCGAGCAGCCGCTCGACGGTCTCGCAGTCGAGCCGGTACTGCGCCTGCATCAGCGCCGAGATGTCCTGTGTCGTCATCATAGTTAGGTAGCCTAAACAAACTCTATGGAGGAGCGCAAGCCACCCGACCTGATGCACTCCGCCGCGATCCACCTGCTCCGCCGCGTCGCGCGCGTCGACGACGAGAGCGGAATCGGGCCGGCGCGGCTCTCGGCGCTCTCGGTGCTCGTCTATCGCGGCGCGCTGACGTTGAGCGAGCTCGCCGACGCGGAACGCGTCACCGCGCCGACGATGACGCGCGTCGTCGACGGGCTCGAGCGCGACAGCCTTGCGCGCCGCGAGCCGCATCCCGAGGACGGCCGTTCGGTGCGCGTCGTCGTGACGGCGCGTGGCCACGGCCTGTTCCAGCACGCTCGCCGACGCCGCCTCGACGTCCTGGACGACCTGTTCGCGGGCGCGTCCGCGACGGAGCTCGGAACCCTCGCCCGTGCGGCGGAGATCATCGAGCGAGCGCTTTCGACACGCGGGCCGAGCCGGAAGTAACAGTCTGTTACAGGGGGACGTTCGGGCGCGGCGCGGACGGGGTTCCCGGTTGCCACTCGATTACGTCGGGGAGCGCGATTCGGCTCCACTGGTCGAACGAGTAGCCGAGCAGGAGGCTCAGCAGCATTCCGTGTGAGACGACGGCCGCTTCGTCGAGGTCGGCGACCGTGGCGCGGACGCGTGCGAGGGCGCGCTCGCGCGGCTCCCAGCCGGCGACGGGCTCGCCCGCGAGGTACCGCGCGACCGCCGCGCGGTGCGAGGCGTAGTTCGGCAGGTTCCCCGCCCGCTCGACCTCGCGCAGGCGCTCGTCGACCTCGACCTCGACGCCGGCGGTGCGCGCGATCGGCTCGGCGGTCGCGGTCGCCTTCGGCTCCGGGCTCGAGAGCACGCGCGCGAGCGGCGGGAGCCGCCGCGCGAGCTCCTCGGCCGCGAAGCGCCCCTCCTCCGTCAGCGGCCACGTCCGCGCCGGCTCGTCCAGTCGCAACTCGACGGTTGCGTGACGCACCAGCCAGAGCATAGGCTGAACCGTATGCGGATCCTGATCCTCGGCGGCACCGTCTTCCTCGGCCGCCACGTCGCCGACGC
>DATHAE010000180.1:0-6225 GCA_035296805.1 Gaiellaceae bacterium
GGGGCGGCGGCTCTCGCTGCCGCCCCTCGCACGCCGCCCGGGCGTCTCGGTTTGCCGCACGACAGCCTGATTCGTAAGCTCGGCGCGATGGACCGGACGCGGCTGCGCGCGACCTTCGACGAGGTCGCGGAGCTCTACGACCGGGCGCGGCCCGGCTACCCGCGCGCCGTCCTCGACGACCTGATCGCGCTCGCCGGGCTCGAGCGCCGATCGCGCGTGGTCGAGATCGGGCCCGGTACGGGGCAGGCGACCGTCCCGCTCGCCGAGCGCGGCCTCGACGTAACCGCCGTCGAGCTCGGGGAGTCGCTGTCCGAGGTCGCGGCGCGGAACCTCGCTCGCTTCGACCACGTCGACGTCGTGCGCGCCGACTTCGAGTCGTGGGAGCCGCCGCGACGCGACTTCGACGCCGTCGTCGCCTTCACTGCCTTCCACTGGCTCGACCCGGCGACGCGCGTCGAGCGCTGCGCGCGCCTGCTGCGGCGCGGCGGCTCGCTCGCGGTCGTGAAGACGCAGCACGTGACACCGGAGGGCGGCGACCCGTTCTTCGCCGAGGTGCAGGACGCGTACGTGCGGAGCGGCGAGGCACGCGCGGCGCCGATCGATCCCGACGACGTGCCCGACCTCGCGCCCGAGCTCGGCGTCGGCGGCTGGTTCGAGCAGCCGGAGGTGCGCCGCTATGTGTGGGAGGAGGAGTACGACGCCGATTCGTACGTCGCCGTCCTCGACACGTACTCGGGTCACCGCGCGATGCCGCCAGAGGTGCGCGGCGAGCTCTACCGCGAGGTGCGGGAGCTGATCGGCGGGCGCCGGATCCGCAAGGCGTACCTCGCCATCCTGCACGTCGCGCGGCGCCGGTCTTGACGCGGTCGGCGCTCGCGCCGTAACGTGGCGCGAGTCTTGGATCGCGCGCCCCAGGGGGAAGCTCAGCCGTGAGCGAGTTCGAGTTCGATTTCCGCGGCGCGCGCCGGGACGAGCTGTTGAGCGAGGCCGACAAGAGCGTGCGGGCCCTCGCGAGCGATCTCGGCGAGACGACGGGCGAAGAACCTGACACCGGCGTCACCGGCCGCCTCCTGGAGATGCTGAACGGCGACGTCGCGCAGTTCAGCGCGTACCCCGAGATCGTCGAGCTCGAGAAGTCCCACTTCGAGACGCGCGCGCTCCCCGTCCCCGCGCAGTTCGACGAGCTGACGAAGCGGTACAGCTTCTACTGGCTGCGCTTCCCGATCACGCTGGCGGCGCCGCCGCAGCTGCCCTACCGCAAGCTCGAGTGCGCGATCGAGCTGAACCCGGACGAGGCGCGCCCGCACCTCCGGCCGCGTGCGCACTCGATCCTCCCCGACCGCAAGTTCCAGGACGCGATGAAGATCGAGACGGGCCTCGAGATCCACATCGGCGAGAACTTCGAGTTCGAGGCGGGGCTGCCAAAGGTGACGGCGCCGACGCCCGTCGGGCAGGCGTCCGTCGCGGCCTCGGTCGACGCCAAGGCCGCCGCGAAGATGGGCGTCGTCGCAGGCCCGTTCGAGTACCGGTTCCGCAAGGCGAAGCTCACGCACAGTCCGGCGGGAACGGAGAAGGTCTTCTGGAGGCTCGACGGCGAGGAGCTCGTGAGCCAGGATGACCCGATCTTCATCATCGTGATGCAGCTTCCGCGCGAGGTGGACAAGGTCAGCATCGCCGCGGCGCTGCAGGCCTACCACGGCTTCAGCCTCGCCGAGGCAGGACTGGGCCAGGCGATCCAGTACTTCACGTCGCGGCTCGCGAAGTTCTTCCGCGCCGGTGCGCCCGTCTTCGACGAGCGCATGTGGGACCTCACGCCGAGCCTCTGACATGGCCGAGAACGAGCTCACGATCACGGTCCACGACAGCGAGCGGCTGACCGTCGGGCGCACCGACGGTCGCGACTCGGAGGAGGACGCGGTCGCGCTCGACGCTCTCCGGCGCGACACGATCGTGATGTTCCAGCGCTGGCTCGGCGAGGACAAGGGCAAGATCACGTACCGGCCCGACCTCGAGGTGCTCGGCAAGCACCTGTACTCGGTGCTCTTCAGCGGCAAGGCGGGCGAGGCCCTGAACGACATGCTCGGGAGGGGCGAGGGCGGCGACCGGCTCCGGCTGCAGCTCGACTTCAGGGACGGCGCCGTCAGCCTCGCGCGCTACCCGTGGGAGTTCCTCTACCACCCGACGAAGCAGTGGTTCTTCTCGACCGGGGTCGACCTCGTCCTCTCGCGCTTCCTCCGCTCGGAAGTCCCGCGCGCGGACGCCGTCGTCGGCGACGACTACACGCTCCGGCTCCTGGTCGTCGTCTCGGAGCCGAGCGACCTCGATCCGGTGCTCGACCAGCCCGTCCTGGAGGCGATCGAGAAGGTGGCGGAGAGCCAGCCGCTCGAGGTCAAGGCGGTGAGGCAGCCGACCGTCGACAAGCTGCTCGAGGAGCTCGAGGCGTTCACGCCGCACATCGTCCACTTCATCGGCCACGGCCGCTACAACGACGGGCAGAACCGCGCCGAGATCGCGCTGCTCGCTCCCGACGAGGACACCGTCGAGTGGATCCCGGAGCACAGCTTCGCCGAGTACTTTCCGAACGCCGGATCGATCCCGCGACTCGTCTTCCTGCACCTTTGCGAGAGCTCGCGCGGCGATCCGCGCCTCAGCTTTGCCGGGTTCGCGCCGCGCCTCGTCCACGTCGGCGTGCAGGCGGTCGTTGCGATGCAGTTCCCGATCACGAACCTTGCGGCGATCGCCTTCAGCCGCGCGTTCTACAGGGAGCTCGCGAAAGGGACGCCGGTCGACCAGGCGGTGCAGACGGGGCGCTGGCGGATCACGACGAGCGACACGACGGCCTACGACAGCCGCGTCTTCGGCACCCCGGTCCTCTACATGCGCAGCCGCGACGGGATCATCAGGCCGCTCGCCCAGCGCGCCGGCGTTTCCGGAGGGTCGGTCGGGCAGTGATCGAGGCGCAGCGGGCCGATCCGGCGGAGGTCGCGCGCGTGTTCGCCGCGCTGACCGCTGCGATGCGCCACGCGGTGGACGACGGGAGGCTCGACGACGCGGCGTGCGCGCTCGACGGCTCGGCGCCGATGCCGCAGTTCGACCGCGTGGAGGCGATCCTGCACGAGCACGTCGAGATCGCGGGGCGCTGGGTCACGGCGCTCGAGGACGCGCTCGGGGCGGTCGAGGAGGCCGCGCGGCGCGCGAGCCTGCGGCGGTTCGAGCCGGAGGCGTGGCCCATGCGCCGCAACGCTCTCGCGGACGCGTTCGAGCTCGGACCCGACTCCGCCGTCTCGAAGTGGATCGCCTCGTACGCCGACGCGCTCGCGCATTGGCAGCTCGAGTTCTGCGAGCGCCTCGCGGCCGAGCCGTTCGCGCTACCGCCGCGCGCGGCGCACCTCCACGACCTGCTGCAGACGGCGACCGCTGCGATCCGCGAGGAGCGCTTCGGCGACGCGGAGCCTCTCCTCGAGTACCTCGTCGACCCGAGCGACGGCTACGTCCTACCGCTCGCCGACGAGACGCGCGCGCTCCTGCTCGTGATGCTCGGGCGGATCGAGATCTACGACGTCGAGCAGCCCGCGGAGGCGCTCGCGCACCTCTCGGAGGCGGCGAGGCTCGCGCCGGACGACGCCCGCACGCGCGCCGCCCTCGGCGACCTCCACCGGTCGCGAGGGGAGTCGGACGAGGCGCACGCGCGCTACGAGGCGGCGATTGCGGCGTCGCCCGGGAGCCCGCAGGGCTACGTGGGGATGGGCCTCCTCGCCGAGGACCGTGGCTGGTGGGACGAGGCGGACGACTGGTACGAACAGGCGATGCCGCCGCTGACCGACGTCGACGCGGTGCAGCAGTTCCGCCGCGCGCTACGGGCGCTCCGCGCGCCGGCGAGCGGCAACGTCTACCTCGAGCTTGCCCGTAGCGTCCGCAAGGTCGACCTGGAGGTGGCACTCGACGCGCTCGACCGCGCGCTCGAGCTCGGGATGAACCGGGGCGGAACGTGGGCGGACCGCGTCGCGCACAAGCTCCGCGGCAGCGTCCTTGCCGACCTCGGCCGCACCTCGGAGGCCGCGGCGGCGTACCACGAGGCCGGCTGGCGCTTCTACTCCGAAGGCGAGTTCGCCGTCGCCGCCGAATGCTTCGAGCAGGCCGACGCGCTGTCGCCCGGCGAGCCCGAGACGCTGCGCTACTGGTCGGACACGCTGCTCGTCTTGAGCCAGCGCGACGAGCCGCCGTACGTCGACCGCGGCTTCCTCGACCGCGCACTCGACATCTCGGACGCCGCGTTGCGCGCCGGCGGTCCGGTCGACGCGGCGTCGTCGTGGGCGTACGTGTCGCGCGCGCGGATGCTCGACCGCCTGGGCCTCGTCCAGCCCGACGACCGCTGGGGGCTTGCCTGGGAGGCGATCGTGCTCGTGGAGCGGGCACTCCTCCACAACGACGACGACGCGTTCCGGTGGGCGGTGCTGGCGCAGTTCCTGCGCGGTGCGGGGATCGAGACCAACGCCCTTCTCGCCGCCGCGCGCGCGGTCGAGCTCGGGCCGGACAACGCCGTCGCGCTCGAGGAGCAGGCCGCGACGAACGCGAATCTCGGCAACCTGATCGAAGCCGAGCGGGCGATCGACGCCCGGCGGCGGATCGACACCAACCCGTGGCACGACGCGGTCAAGGCGTTCACGCTCCTGTACCGCGGCGAGCCGGCCGCGGCCTTGCCGCTCCTCGACGGCGCCGTTGCGGCGGTGCCGGCGGACCTCTGGTACCGCGAGCTGCGCGGTGTGTGCCACGACCTCCTCGGCAACCGCGAGCAGGCCGAGGCCGACAATCGCTTCCTCTGGGACCAGCGCGCCGACGCGAACGAAGGCGACCTGAGCAGGATCGCCTCCGCGGGAAGCTTTCTCGGCGAGCACGAGGAGGCGCTGAAGATCCTCGATGCTCTCGCCGTCGACCCGTCGCAGGAGGCGGGGGTGCGCCGGGCGATCGCGCTCGACCGGCTCGCGGCGGGCGACCTCGCGCGCGCCGAGTCGGAGCTTGCGACGCTGGTCGACTCGGCCCGCAACGCGTTCGAGCTGCGGTCGCTCGAGCTGGACTTCGGCAGCATCGTGCGCCGAACCCGCGGCCGCCACGACGGTCCGGCGATCGCCGCGTTCGTCGACGCGTGGACACCGCGAGTGCTGGCGCGGGCGGACGAGGTCGACCGCCCGAATTCACCCGTCGACGAGCTCGAGGCCGTGATCGCAAAGGAGCGGGCGGGACGCGGCTGGCCGTGGGTCGGCGCGCAGGCGGTGCTGGCGCGGGTGCACCGCCAGGAGGGACGCGCGGAGGAGGCCGCCGCCGCGTACACCGCGCTGCTGGGCGAGCCCGAGCGTTTCCCGGAGGCGGCTGTCGCCCTCGCGTCCGCCGAGGGATCGCCGATCGCGAGATGAGCTTCATGTTCGTCGCGGTCGCGGTGGCGACGTTGTGGGCGTCGCCGGCGGTCGCGCGGCCGCTCACGCCGGCTCAGCAGCTCCAGCTCTCGACGACGGAGCGGCGCGCGCTCGTCGGGCGGATCGAGACGCAGGCGCTCCTCGACGAGCCGGTGCGCGTGCTCGAGCGGCGCGGGCGGTGGGTAAAGGTCGCGGTCACGGACCAGCCGTCGCCGAAGAGCCGGTACGGCTACCCCGGCTGGATGCTCGCGTCGCAGCTCGCGCGGAGCGCTGCACCGACGCCGGCCGTCCCGCGCGCAGACGATCCGACGCTCGTCGCGCGCCGGTTCGTCGGCGTCCGCTACCTCTGGGGCGGGACGTCGCGGTACGGCTTCGACTGCTCCGGTCTCACCTGGTACGCCTACCGCGAGTCGGGCCTGAAGATCCCGCGTGACGCCGACGCACAGTTCGCGGCCGGAACGCGCGTCTTGTTGGCGGGCGCGCGCCCCGGCGACCTCCTCTTCTACGGCGTCCGCCACGTCCACCACGTGGCGATGTACCTCGGGCACGGAAAGATGATCGAGTCACGCGACTCGGCGCACGCTGTGGCGATCGTCCCCGTGCGGACGGCGGACTTCGCGGGCGCGCGCCGGTTCCCGGCGTAGGCGCGAACGCGTCCTCGTCCAGTTGCGCACCGCCGCGATTGAAGTCGGCCGCCGAGCCTGCGACACTCGACGCGAGGCATTGAGCTCGACGGCGAGGGGGTGCCGTGCCGAACGCCGCTCCGGGGATCTTCATCTGCTATCGCCGCAGCGACTCGGCCGCGCATGCGGGA
>DATHAE010000181.1:0-9587 GCA_035296805.1 Gaiellaceae bacterium
GAGTAGGGCGGGAAGTTGTAGTGGTGCATGTACCGCCGCTCGGACTCGAGTGACAGGTCGTCGATGCGCTGCCCCTCCTTTGCGGTGCCGAGCGTGAGCAGGGTCATGATCTGCGTCTGACCGCGGGTGAAGAGCGCCGAGCCGTGCGTGCGCGGGGTCACCGTCACCTCGCACTCGATCGCACGGATCTGCTCCTCGGAGCGGCCGTCCGGGCGACGCTTGTCGACCGCGATCTTCTGGCGGACGAGACCCTTGTAGATCGCGTCGGCGGCCTTCTTGACGTAATTCCGCGTGAACGCGTCCTTCACCTCGCCGCCCTCGGCCTCGCTGGACGGGAACGGCAGCTTCGCCGTCTCCACGATCCGCTCGAAAAGGAGGCTCCGCTTGGCCGACTTGAGCTCCTTCGAGTCCTGCTCGGCCTCCGTGAACGCGCGCAGCTCGCCCTCGAACTGCTCCCGCACCGGCGCCTCGACGGCGACGGCCCGCTGCTTCTCGAGGATCTGCGCGAGCGACATCCTCGTCTGAAGCTCCTTCGTCACGTCGTCGGCGGTGGACGTCATCGAAAGCGGCCCGCACTCCTTCGCGAGCGTCTCCTCGACGGCGGCGGCACCCTCCTTCAGCCCGTGCTGCTGGATGCGCGTCCAGATGTCGTGCCCGTACTGCGACTCCAGCCGCGCCGTGACCTCCGCATCGAGCCACTTCGGCTTCCCCGCCTTTGCGCGCAGCTCCTCCTGCGCCTCGCACAGCTTGACGATCTCGCGCTGGGCGATGTCGAGCGCCTCGAGCAGCTTGTCCTCCGGAACCTGGTTGGCGCCGGCCTCGACCATCGTGAGGCCGTCCTTCGTCCCGACGACGATCAGGTCGAGGTCGGAGGTGTGCTCCGTCTCCTCGAGCGTCGGGTTGACGATCAGCTCGCCGTCGATGAGGCCCACGCGCACCGCGCCGATCGGGCCCGCGAACGGGAGCGGCGACACCGTCAGGGCGGCCGAGACGCCGTTGATCGCGAGGATGTCGTGCGCGACGACGAGGTCGGCCGAGACGACGGTGGCGACGCACTGCGTCTCGTTGCGATAGCCCTTCGGCCACAACGGCCGGACCGGGCGATCGATCATGCGCGCGGTCAGGATGGCGCGCTCCGTCGGCCGCCCCTCGCGCTTGAAGAAACCGCCGGGGATCTTCCCGGCGGCGTACATCCGCTCCTCGACGTCGACCGTGAGCGGGAAGAAGTCCGCGCCTTCGCGCGGCTCCGTCCGGCCCTGTGCGGTCGCGAGGACGACCGTCTCGCCCGAGCGGACGACGACGGCGCCGTCGGCCTGCTTGGCGAGCTTGCCCGTCTCGAAGGAGATCTCCTTCCCGCCGATCTCGACGGAGACCGTGACGGGCGTTCCGAGCGGACGCTCGGATTCGACAATGCTCATTCTCTCTCTTCCTCCACTGTGCTTCGTGAAGGGTGGAGAGCTCGAGTCAGCCCCTACGAAGGGCTCGCTCGAACTTCCACCCTTCGGGGCTGGGAGCTAGCGGCGCAGGCCGAGCTCCTTGATGAGGGCGCGATAGCCCTCGAGGTCCTTCTTCTGCAGGTAGTTCAGGAACCGCCGCCGGCGCCCGACGAGCTTCAGCAGCCCGCGGCGAGAGTAGTGGTCCTTGTGGTGCGAGCGCAGGTGCTCCGTCAGCTCGTTGATGCGTTGCGTCAGCATCGCGATCTGGACTTCGGGCGAGCCGGTATCCGTTTCGTGCTTCCCGAACTTGCCGACGTGGCCCTGCTTCTCTTCCTTCGTCAGAGTCACGCATACCTCCTGATAGACGTCGCCTGCGTTCCCGCTCGACGCGCGAAGGAAGGACGCGCGACGGCCGGAACGCGGCCGGTGAGTAGGGTAGCAACCCTTGATCGAGGCGGATTTCCAGCGGGCTTGCGAGGCGGCCGCCGAACGCTGGGAGGTCCCTGCGGTCGCGGTCGGCAGCTCGCTCGGGGGTACCCGCGAGACGGCCGCGGTCGGCTGCGGCGCGGACACGATCTTCCGGATCGCGTCGATCACGAAGCCGTTCACAGCGAGCCTCGCGCTGGCGCTTCTCGACCTCGAGGCCCCGACGGGTGTGTGGCCAGACGACGTTCGCGTGCGGCATCTGCTCTCCCACACGAGCGGGTTCGACTGCGAGTGCGGCGACCTCGCGCGCTTCGGCGACGGCGACGACGCCCTGGCGGCGGTGGTTCGCGAGCTGCCGTCGGTGCGGCGCTGGATCCGCGTCGAGGACGTGTGGTCGTACGCCAACACGGGCTACTGGCTCACGGGTTGGCTCTGCGGGCAAGCGGCGGGCGAGTCGTACGAGGACGCGCTCGCGCGGCGCGTGCTCGCGCCGCTCAGGCTCGAGGCGACCTCGTTCGGCGAGGCCGCGGTGGGCGGGACGGGGCACGGTGCCGAGACGGCCGGTTATCCCCGCGCGCGACGCCCTTCGGGCGGGCTCGTCTCGAACGTCGGCGACCTGCTCCAGTTCGGCGAGGCGCTGTTGGGCGACGAGCGGACGGCGGTGCTGTGCACGGTGCACGGGAAGCCGCCCGGCGGCGTCTACGGGCTCGGCTTCTTCGGCGAGCGCGTCGGCGGCGTCGACGTCTGGGGGCACGGCGGCTCCTACGGCGGCTTCCAGTCGTCGCTCCTGCTCGTGCCGTCACGCGGCGCCGTCTTCGCCGGGCTGACGAACAGCGGGCGAGGTGCGCAGGCGCTCCGCGAGGTCGAGGACGTGTTCTTCGAGCGCGTGGTCGGATTGCGGCGGGCGATCCCCTCCACGGTGGAGCTCGACGGCGCTTCGCTCGACGCGGTTGCGGGCTCGTATTCCAACTCGGACCTGCGCGCGACGGTGGCGGTCGACGGCCCGGGGCTCGCGCTCGAGCTGGTCGAGCTCGACCGTGCGACCGGAGCGCCGGGCGAGGTCGTCTCGACGCGCGCTCGGCCGATCGGACCGCGAACGTTCGAATGCCTTGACGGCGACGCCGCTCGAGCGCGGTTCGACTTCCCCCTCGCGGGCTTCGCGCGGATCGGGAGCCGCCTCGCGGAGCGGGTCGCGTGATCGCCGGCATCGCCGCGGGTCACGTCGCGACCGCGGACGCGGGCTTCGAGATGCTGGAGGACGGCGGGACGGCTGCGGACGCGGCCGTCGCCGCGACGCTCGCGTCGTGCGTCGCCGAGACGCTGATGACGGGCCTCCTCGGCGGCGGCCACGCGATCGTCTTCGACGCGGGGAGCGGACGCGTCCGGAACCTCGACTGCTTCGTCACCGTCCCCTCCGGCCGAGGCGCGCCGATGGACGAGCTCCGCGTGCCGTTCGGCGAGGAGTTGATCCACTACGCGATCGGCGCGTCGTCGTGTGCGGTGCCGGGCGTTCCGGCCGGCGTCGACGCGGTGTGGCGCGAGCACGGGCGCCTCCCGTGGCCGCGCGTCGTCGAGCCGGCGCTCCGCCTGGCGCGTGACGGCGTCGAGCTCAGCCCGGCGCACGCCGCATGCCTCCGGATGCTCGAGCCGGTGATGACGATGCGCGAGGGCGGGCGGATGTACGCGCCGGGCGGGTCGCTGCTCGACGCGGGCGATACGCTCCACCAGCCGGGGCTCGCGCGCGCGCTCGAGCTGCTCGCGGACGAAGGCGCCGCGAGCGCCTACACCGGATCCGTCGCGGCCGCGCTGCTGGCGCTGGTCGAGGAGCGCGAGGGGACGATCACGGCGTCGGATCTCGCCGGGTACGCGGTGGAGTGGTCCGAGCCGGTGGAGGCGTCGTTCGCGGGGCGGCGCATCCTCACTCGCGGCGGCATCTCGCGGCTGCCGGCGACGTTCGACGCGCTCCGGCCCGGCGGTGGCCCCGAGGCGCTCTTGACCGCGCTCGAGAGCGGCGCCGGCGCGAACGGTCACACGACGAACGTCTGCGCCGTCGACCGAGACGGCAACGCCTGCGTCTTCACAACGAGCCTCGGACTCGGGTCGGGGGACTGGATCCCCGGTCTCGACCTGCACCTCAACAGCATGCTCGGCGAGGCCGACCTGGTCCAGGGACCCCTGGTCCCCGGCGAGCGGATGGAGAGCATGATGGGCCCGACGCTCGCCCTCGATCGGGACGGCCTCGAGCTCGCCATCGGAGCCGCCGGCGGCACGCGTCTGAGGACGGCGCTCGTCGGCGTCGCCGCAGCGATCCTCGACCAGGGCGCGGAGCCGCAGGAGGCGGTCGACCGCCCGCGCTTCCACCCGTTCGGGAACGTCGTGCACGCGGAGGCCGGCGTCGACGAGGAGTTCCTGGCGTCGCTCGAGCGGCGCGGCCGAGACGTCCGCCGCTGGCCCGACCGCCACCACTACTTCGGCGGCGTCAGCGCGATCGGGCGGAGCGCCGCGGCAGCAGATCCGCGTCGAACGGGCGCCACCCGGGTGCGGGAGCCGGCCCAGAGGACGCGGTGACCCAGCCGAGGTAGCCGCGGCAAGGGCAGCCGCGCTCGTCGTTCGCCGTTCCGCCGCCGTTCGGCCTCGCGTACTGCTTCGCGCACTGGAGGCAGCGCACCGGTTCGTCGATCCGTGCCGCGCGCGCCGTCTCCCGCTCGCTCTCCACATCGTCGAGGATCCCGCAGAGAGGGAAACTCTCGCGCTGCTCGCCCTCGCGGAACGAAGAGGGGGCGCGACGCGCGAGGTCTACACGGGCCGTTGCGCGGCTCGCGTCTGCTCCACGTCACGGGCGATCTGCGCTACCAGGTCGGCCTCGCTCTCGAACGCGCGCTCGTTCCGGAGCCGTTCCCACAACTCGACGACGAGCCGCCGGCCGTAGAGATCGCCCGCGAAGTCGAGCACGAACGCCTCGATTCGGCGCTCCGCACCGCCGTAGTGCGGGTTGACCCCTACCGACACCGCGGCGCGGTGACCGAGGACGGCACCGGCGTAGATTCCGTACGACGGGACGAGCTGGTCGGGCTCGACGCGAAGATTCGCGGTCGGGAAGCCGAGCGTACCGCCGCGGGCGTCGCCGGAGACGACGATCCCGTCGACCTCGACCGGCCGCCCGAGCAGCTGCGCGGCATCAACCATCTCGCCGCTGTGGACGAGCTGTCGGATGCGCGTCGACGAGATGCCGTCCACGATCGGCACGACCTGGACGTCGAACCCGAGCGTCTCGAGCAACGCGAGGTCACCCGTCCGTCGCCGTCCGAAGCGGAACCCCGCGCCCGCCACGACGACGTCCGTCCCGATCGAGGCGAGGTACGCGCGCGCGAACTCCTCCGGTGTGAGCGTCGCGAGCTCGGGCGTGAACTCGACCACGAGGGTCTCCTCGACACCGAGTGCTTCGAGCAACTCGAGCCGCCGCTCGAGCGTCGCGAGCAACTCGACACGGTTCCCGAGCACCGTCCGCGGATGCGGATGGAACGTGACCACCGTCGGACACGGTCCCGCCTCGACCGCCGGCTGGACGACGGCGCGATGGCCGAGGTGGACGCCGTCGAACGTCCCGATTGCGACCACCCGAGCACGCCGCGCGAGCTCGGCGGGTCCCTGCGCGACCTTCACGACGCTTCGGCGGCCTCGCGCTCGAGGTCGATTACCCCCGCGCGCACCGCGGCCGGCACCCGTTCGAGCGCATCGGCCGACAGCCGCGCCAGCGCGTCGGACGGCGCGATCAGCCGCTCGTCGTCCGCCTCCTGGACTGCGAACGGGCCGATCTCGATCCGCCGGAGCGTTCGGCAATGTCCGCCGAGCGCGTGTGCGATCGACCGCACGTAGGTCCCGCTGCTGACGCGCAGGTCCAATAGGACCGCGTCTACGCCGCCTTCGTCGCTCTCGCTATACGTGATGACGTCGAGCGCGTCCACGCGTGAGCGCCTCAGGGGCATGTCGACCTCGACGCCCCGACGCGCGAGCCTGTAGGCGCGCTCACCGCCGACCTTGACCGCCGAGGCGGCGGGGATCGGCAGCTCGACGTCGCCGCGGAGGGGCGCGAGGCTGTCCTCCAGCTCCGCGCGCGACGGCGCCGGTCGCCGAGCGACGACGGCACCTTCCGGATCTCCGGTCGTGGTCGTCGCGGTCAGGTCGACGACCGTCTCGTACCGTTTGTCCAGGCCCACGAAGCATGGAGCCAGCTTAGTTGCTCCTCCGGACAACAGGAGCAACAAACCTGTCGCGAAAGGGTCAAGAGTTCCCGCGTGGCCGGTTCGCGCCCGCGTCCGCTGCCGGAGTCGTGCGACGAGCGCGAACGACGAGGGCCCCGCCGGCTTGTCGGCGAGGACGATCCCGACGGGCCTAAGCGCCCGCGGCGGCATCGGCGGGCTCAGCCTCGACGCCAGGCTCCGGGTTGCTCGCACCAATCGGGCCGGGCGCCGCACCCGCGACGAACGCACGGTGCAGGAAGTCGACGATCTCGCCGATCTCGCGTTCGCTCGAGAAGCCTGCGGCCTGCCGGTGGCCGCCGCCGCCGAGCTCGCGCGCAATCGCCGAGACGTCGACCTCGTCGTGGCTCGAGCGCAGCGAGACGCGCCGCGCCGGGCCGCCGTCGCGCGGTGGCTCGCGGATCAGCGCCACCATCTCGGATCCCTCCACCGACCGGAGGTAGTCGATGATCCCTTCCGAGTACGGCTCCTCCGCACCGACGTCCGCGAAGTCCTCTCGCAGGAGGTACGAGACGACGAGCCGGCCGCCCTCGAAGAGCTGTGCCCGGTCGAGCGCGCGCGCAAGGAGCTTGAGCTTCGTGAACTGGACCGTCTCGTAGACGTGGCGGAAGATGCCGTGCACGTCGGCTCCGGCCTCGACCAGCTCGGCCGCGAGCCGAAGCGACTTCGGCGTCGTGTTCGAGTACTGGAACCGACCGGTATCGGTGACGAGCGCGACGTAGAGCGCCTCCGCCATCTCCGCCGTCAGCTCGACGCCGAGCTCACGGAGCACGTCCCGGACGATCTCGGCCGTCGAGGACGCGTCCGCGACGACCAGGTTGACGTCGCCGAAGCGGGAGTTGTCGTGGTGGTGGTCGACGTCGACCACGAGCGCCGCCCGAGCGAGCGGCTCGTCGCTCTCGCCGATCCGGCGGGCGTTGGCGCAGTCGACCGCGAGCAGCACCCGGTCCTCGGTGTCCTCCGGGAGCGATCGGCGCAGCTCGGCGAGCTCCAGGAACCGGTACTCGGCCGGGAGCGGCGCGTCGCCGGCGACATACATGACGACGTCCTTCCCGAGCGACCGGAGCCCGAGCGACGCCGCGAGCAGCGACCCGAGCGCGTCACCGTCGGGGTTCTCGTGCGTGACGACGGTGAAGCGGTCGTGGTCGCGAATCGCGCCCACGACCGCGTCGAGATCACTCTGCGTCGTCGTTGCCGTCTGGCTCATCTCCGGGCGGAAGCGTGCTCGCGAGCTCGTCGATCAGCGCCGTCATCCGGACGCCCTGCTCGACAGACGGATCGTATTCGAACGACAACTGCGGCGTCCGTTTCAGGCCCAGCTCCCGGGCGACCCGCGCCTGGACGACGCCGTGCGCGGATTCGAGGCCGGCGAGCGTCGACCGGCGCTTGTTCTCGTTTCCGAGCACCGAGACGAACACGACGCCCTCTCGCAAGTCGCGCGTGATCCGCACCGACGTCACGGTCACGAGCCCGATCCGTGGATCCTTCAATCCCGCGACCGTCTCCGCGACGACGGCCCGGACGGCCTCGTTCACCCGACGCATCCGCTCCGTCGCCATCGCGGGCGAGGTTAGTCGTCGGGCGAGACGAGCGTCACGTTCGAGCGGACGAGCTGCCACTCCTGCGCCGACAGCCAGCGCTCGGCACCCGCCGCCAGTTCCTCGGCGTCGCGGGCGCCGCGCGCCACGCACGCGACGGTCAAGGCACAGCGTTGCCAGAGCTCGTGGTGGTCGACCTCGGCGACTGAGGCGCCGAAGCGGTGGTGAAGCTGCGCCTTCGCCGACTGGACATGCTTCCGCTTTCCTTTCAGCGATCCGGCTTCGGCGAAGTGCAACTCGACGGTGAGGATCGCGACGTAGCCGGAGTGCACTACGCCGCGGGCGCGCTGCCCGCAGCGGCGCGCGTTTCGTCGAGCGACGTCCGCTCGACCTCGCGCGTCTCGTACACCTCGAAGATGTCGCCCTCGCGCAGGTCGTTGAAGCCCTCGAGGAGGATGCCGCACTCGAAGCCCTCCGACACCTCGCGCGCGTCCTCCTTGAACCGCTTGAGCTGCGCGACCGTCGTCTCGTGGATCCGCGCGCCCTCGCGGAAGATGCGCACGCTGGCCCCGCGGCGGACGACGCCGCTCGTGACCATGCACCCGGCGATCGTGCCGAGGCGCGAGACCTTGAACAGCGCGCGCACCTCCACCTCGCCGAGAATCGCCTCGGTCTCGACCGGGCTCAGCATCCCGACGAGCGCCTGCTCGATCTCCTCGGTGAGCTGGTAGATGACGCGGTACTGGCGGATCTCGATCCCCTGCCGCTCGGCGAGCTGCCGTGCCTCGCCCGAGGGGCGGACGTTGAAGCCGACGACCATCGCGTGCGACGCGGCGGCGAGGTTGACGTCGTTCTCGGTGATTCCCCCGACGCCCGTGTGGATGACGTTGACGCGCACCTCGGGGTGCTGGATCTTCGCGAGCTCGCCGACGATCGCCTCGACCGAGCCCTGGACATCGCCCTTGAGGACGATGTTGAGGTCGGCGACACCGCCGGCCTGGAGCTGCTGGAAGAGCGTCTCGAGCGACGCGCCGCGGCTCGACTGCCGGGCGAGCGTCTCGCGCTTCAGCCGCTCGCCGCGCTGGTGCGCGAGCTCGCGCGCGCGGCTCTCCTTCTCGACCACGCGCGCCGTCTCGCCTGCGGGCGGAGGGCGGTCGAAGCCGAGGATCTCGACGGGGTCGCCGGGGCCTGCCTGCTGGACGCGATCGCCGCGGTAGTCGTAGAGGGCGCGGACGCGGCCCCACGCGTCGCCGGCGACGATCGAGTCACCGACCTTGAGCGTGCCGCGATGGACGAGCATCGTCGCGACCGGGCCACGGCCGATATCGAGCCGCGACTCCACGATCGGGCCGGACGCCTCGGCGTTCGGGTTCGCGCGCGGGTTCAGCTCGATGTCGGCGACGAGCAGGATCTTCTCCAGCAGCTCGTCGAGGTTCTCGCCCTGCCGCGCGGACACGCGCGCGACCTGCGTCGTCCCGCCCCACTCCTCGGGCTGGAGCCCCTCGTTCGCGAGCTCGCCGAGCACGCGGTCGGGGTTCGCGTCGGGGAGGTCGATCTTGTTGACGGCGACGACGACGGGAACCTGCGCCGCCTTCGCGTGCGAGATCGACTCGCGCGTCTGCGGCATGACGGAGTCGTCCGCGGCGACGACGAGCACCGCGATGTCGGTGACCTTGGCGCCACGCGCGCGCAGGGCGGTGAAGGCCTCGTGGCCCGGCGTGTCGAGGAACGTGACGGGACGGCCGTCGTCGAGACCGAGGCCGGCGGGATCACGCAGCACATCGGCGCGTACCAGACCGACGTCAACGGTCGCAAGATCACCTTCCTGGATACGCCGGGCCACGAAGCGTTCACGGCCATGCGCGCGCGCGGCGCGAAGGTGACCGACATCGCAGTCCTGGTGGTCGCGGCGGACGACGGCGTCATGC
>DATHAE010000182.1:0-13385 GCA_035296805.1 Gaiellaceae bacterium
GCCTCCGCGAACCGCTCGCGGCCGACCAGGATCGGCACCGCCGGCGGTATCCCCGGGAGCACGGGCACAGGCGCCTGACCGCCGAGCGCGAGCAGCACGTACGCGACGTGAGCGCCGTGCGCGACGAGCGCGACCGTCTCCTCGGGCCGCGCGAGCACGGCGCGGTAGCCGCCCACGAAACGGCGGATCGCGTCCGCGCGACTCTCGCCCTCTCCCGGACACGGATCGAGCGGCCCCGCGGTCCGGCACCAGTCGTGGTAGCCGTCGCCCCACGCCGTCCCCTCGAACCAGCCGAACGAGATCTCGTTCAGATCCGCGACCGCGACCCGCGGCGCCGACGGCCACGCCAGCTCGGCCGTCTCGCGCGTGCGGTCGAATCCCGTGTGCACGGCGACGTCGACCGCACCCGCGTCCCGGCCGAGCGCACGCGCCTGCTCGCGGCCGCGCTCGGTCAGCGCCACCACGACCGAGGCGTCGCCGTTGAGCAGGCCGGCAGCGTTCAGCTCGCTCTCGGCGTGACGCGCGAGGATCAGCCGCCTCACTGGAGGAGGATGCTGCGGTAGGTGAGCGCTCGCCGCATCCCGACCGCCTCGTAGAGCCGGATCGCGGGCGCGTTGTCGGTGCGCACGAACAGCGTCACGACCGGCGTCTGGTCGAGCAGGCGGCGGCACAGGTCGCGCATCCCGCGCAGCCCGTGTCCGCGTCCCCGCGCCTCAGGATCGACCCACACCTGCTGCACCTGCACCGCCTCGGGCGTCCACGCCGACGCCTCGGCCTTGAAGAGGACGACGTCGTCCTCGAGCCAGAGCCAGGACCGGCCCTCCTCGATCTGCGCGCGCGTCCGCCACCGGAACCCCTCCTCGTCCGCCGCGAGCGGGTCGACGCGCAGCTCCTCGCGATGCGCCGCCGCGCACGCGGGCACGAGCCGGTCCAGATCCGAGAGCGTTGCCGGCCGCAGCCCCGTCCACCCGGCCGGCGGCGGCTCATCGATCACGTAGACCGGCTGCCCCGGGCGGTCCTCGCGCGGCGCGGGTAGCCGCGACGCCGACGCCGCCCACAGCTCGCCGACCGCGCGCTCCTCGCCGATCACCATCCGCGAGCGGCTGCGGGCGGCCGCGTCGGCAAAGCAGTCGCAGCCTTCGCCCGACGGGACGATGTTCGCGCCCACATGGCAGAGCGCGGTGATCCGCCCGCCGCCCCGACCGGCGGCCGCGACGAACCGCCCGAGCCCCCGGCGCGCGACGTCCTCCAGGAACACGCGCTCGACCGGGGCGCGCCCGCAGAACTCCAGCACCTCGTCGAGCGACGGCTCCGTCAGCACCCGTATAGCATCGCGCACCATGCCGATTCACGTCCGCGCCGAACCCGGCGACTACGCCGAGGCCGTCCTGCTCCCCGGCGACCCGCTGCGCGCGAAGTACATCGCCGAGACGTACCTCGAAGCCGTGGAGCAACGGAACGCGGAGCGCGGCCTGCTCGGCTACACCGGCACCTGGAACGGGAAGTCGGTCTCCGTCCAGGGGACGGGGATGGGGTGCCCCGGCGCGACGATCGTGTTCGAGGAGCTGGTGCAGCTCGGCTGCAAGAAGCTGATCCGCGTCGGCACCTGCGGCGGGCTCCAGCCGAGCCACGCGCTCGGCGACCTGATCGTCGCGCTGACCGCCGTCCCGGCCGACTCGACGGCGATGCACCTGGTCGCGAACGAGCCGCACTGCCCGACCGCGTCGTGGGACGTCGTCCACGAGGCCGTCCACCTCGCCAAGCACCGCGACCAGGCGCTCCACGTCGGCCCGATCGTCTCGAGCGACCTCTTCTACAACCCCGACGAGGGCCAGTACAAGCGCTGGTCGAAGCGCGGTGTGCTCGCGGTCGAGATGGAGGCGGCGGCGCTCTTCACCGTCGGCGCGATCCGCGGCGTCCGGTCCGGTTGCCTGCTGACGGTGAGCGACATCGTCGTCGAGGGTGTCTTCACGCGGATCAGCGACGACGACCTACGCGCGGCGGTCGACCGGATGACGACGCTCGCGCTCGACGTCGCCGTTGCCGACTAGCGGCACCGTCTTCCTCGTCAACCCGGCTTCCGGGAACGGTGCCACCGGGAAGCGCTGGCCGGAGCTCGCGCACCGCGCGGCCCGGCTCGGGCTCCAGGGCGAGACCCTCTTCTCGGAGCGCCCGGGGCACCTGACGGAGCTCGCGCGGGAGGCGGGCGCGCGCGGCGACCTGCTCGTGGTCGTCGGCGGCGACGGGACGCTGAACGAGGTCGCGAACGGCGTCGCCGGGACGAGCACGGAGCTGGCGCTGCTCCCGAACGGGACCGGCCAGGACTTCGGGCGGACCTACGGGATCCCGACGAAGTTCGACGACGCGGTCCGGGTCGCACGCGAGGGCGCCACGCGCACCGTCGACGCCGGCCGCGTGCGCTTCCGCACCTGGGGCGGCGAGAACGGCGAGCGCTGGTTCGCGAACGTCGGCTCCGTCGGCATGAGCGGCGCCGTCGCACAGCGCGCGAACGCCACCTCGAAGGCACTCGGCGGGCGCGCGACCTTTTTCTACTCGCTGGTGCGCGTCTTCCTCGAGTGGGAGAACACACTCGTGACGGTGCGGCTGGACGCCGACGAGCGCACCGACCGGATGCACGACGTGATCGTCGCGAACGGCCAGTGGCACGGCGGCGGGATGTGGCTCGCGCCGGACGCACGGCCCGACGACGGCCTGTTCGACGTCGTGCTGATCGGCGACGTGAACAAGGTCGACTTCCTCACCACGGCGCCGAAGCTCTACAAGGGCAAGCACGTCGGGCACCCGAAGGTCGAGGTATTGCGCAGCGCGTCGGTGACCGTCGAGGCCGGACAGCACCTCCCGATCGAGCTCGACGGCGAGCAGGTCGGGACGACGCCCGTGAGCTTCGAGCTCGTGCCGGGCGCGTTGCGCGTGCGCGTCCCGCGGTAGCGGGCGTCAGGCGCCGCTCGATTTCGTCGTCGTCGCCGCGGTCTCCGAGGTCGCGGGAGCCGTCTCGCCGCCGCCCTCGAGCGCGTCGAGACGCTGCTCGAGCCGCTCGACCCGCTGCTCCATCTCCTCGAGGCCGCGCACGCGCCGCGCGAGGTCGTCGACGCGTTCCTTCAGCTCGACGGCACTCTGCATCACCCGGCTCGTCGTCGGGTTCTGCGCCAGCCGGCCGAGCGCGTCCTCGCCGAGCGACGCCATCTGCGAAAGGAGGCTCCTGCGCGCCATGCGCGTCCCCATTCCCACCGGCGCGCGCGGCTAACCGTCCCGCTCCGGCGAGTAACGCGACGCGCGGCGCGGAAGGAGGGCGTTCGTGCTCGCCACACCGCGGAAACTCGTGCGCGCCTTCCAGAAGCGCCGACTGATCACGTGGGCAACCTCGCTCTCGTACAACGCGCTCTGGTCGCTTCCCCCGCTCGCCCTCTTCATGCTCGCGCTCGCCGGGTTCTTCGACCTGCGCGCCGCGTGGCAGGACCACGTGGGGCCGGATCTGAAGACGAAGCTGGCGCCGGAGACGTGGCGGGCTCTCGACAGCACCGTCGACCGCATCGTCGACTCGCCGCACGTGACCTGGCTCGCGATCGGCCTGGCGCTCGCGACCTGGCACGTCTCGGGTCTCGTGCGTGCCTCGTCAGGCGCCTTGAACTCGATCTTCGACGCCCACGAGGAGCGGAGCGGCGGTGAGCGCGTGTGGAAGTCGCTCCTCGTGGCGCTCGCCGTGATCGCGCTCGTCTGCCTCGCGTTCTTGATCCTGGTCGGCGGCCGGTTGATCCCGTGGCACGGAGCGGCGGGCGTACTCCTGTTCCTCCTGCGCTGGACGGCGGCGGCGATCGTGATGTGGGCGCTGCTCGCTCTGCTGATCCGGACCGCGCCCGCCGCGTCGCCGCATGCACGGTGGATCAGCATCGGCGCCGGGCTGGCGATCGCGGGGTGGATCGCGGCGTCGATCGTCTTCGGCGTCTACGTCGGGTACATCGCCAACTTCAAGTCGCCGTACGGGAACCTGATCAGCGTGATGGTCCTGATGGCGTACGTCTACTGGCTCTCGTTGGCGTTCCTCGGCGGCGTCCTGCTCGACGCCGTGCTGGCGAAGCGCTCCTCCGACTGAGCGGGCCGGCGACCGCCACCGGCCCCTCTACGCTGGCTGAGTGATCGTCGCGCACCTCGACCTCGACGCGTTCTTCGCCGCCGTGGAGGAGCTGGAGGATCAAGCGCTACGGCGTGTCCCGCTCGTCGTCGGCGGCGATCCCCACGGACGAGGCGTGGTTGCGACAGCGAACTACGTCGCGCGCCGCTACGGGATCGGATCGGCGATGTCGTGCGCGGAGGCGCTGCGTCGCTGTCCGCGGGCCGTGTTCGTGCGCCCGCGGATGGCGCTGTACCGGGAGTACTCGCGCGAGGTGTGGTCGATCGTGCGCGAGAGCGTGCCGACGATCGAGCAGGCCGGGATCGACGAGGGTTACCTCGACCTCGGCGAGGTCGCGCCGGCGTTCGACGATGCGCGCGCCGTCGCGGAGGCGGTGCAGGCGGTGGTGCGCGCGCGGACACGGCTGTCGTGCTCGCTCGGCGTCGCGACGTCGAAGGTGGTCGCGAAGATCGCGTCGGACCGGCGGAAGCCGGGCGGGCTGACACCGGTGCGGCCGGGCCACGAGGAGCCGTTCCTCGCCCCGTTCCCGATCCGGCTCCTGCCGGGGATCGGCCCGCGCGCCGAGGACCGGCTCGTCGCGGCCGGCGTCGAGACGATCGGCGCGCTCGCGGCGCTGTCGGATCTGGAGCTGCGCAGGGTCGCGCCGGGAAAGGTGGGCACAATCCTGCGCGATCGCGCCCGCGGGATCGACCCGCGCCCGCTCGAGGTATCGGCCGAGCGGATCTCGATCTCGCATGAGGAGACGTTCGCGCAGGACGTCGACAACAGCGAGCGGCTGCACGACGAACTGCGGCGGATGGCCGGTCATCTCGCGGAGCACCTGCGCTCGCGGGGGCAGACGGCGAGAACGGTGACGACGAAGCTCCGGTACCCCGACTTCGCGATCCGCACCCGCTCGTGGTCGCTCCCGGTCGGGATCGACGACGGCGAGCGGATCGGGGAGCTTGCGTGCGCGCTTCTCGACCGCGCGCTCCGCGACCGCCCCGGGCGGCTGCGGCTGGTCGGGGTCGGCGTGTCGGGATTGACCGAGCACGTGCAACTTTCGCTCGCCGAGAGCGTCCCATGACGTAACCGCCCTGCCACCCTTTGGAAGGATGTGACCGGGCGTGCAGGGAGCACACTGAGAAGAGCGATGGAGAAGCAGCCGATCACACCCCACGAGCACGTCGCGACGAACCTTCACGTGCTGCGTCAGCGGGCAGGCGTTCCATACGAGGTGGAGCAGAAGGTTTGCGCCGACTGCCGCCGCGTCCTGGACGAGACGCCGCTCCGCCGCGCCGCCGCGTAGTCCGCGCGCGACGACCTCCGGCCGCGCGCCTTGTCCCGCGCGCCGCTTCGGCCATGTCCTCGGGACTGTCGACGAGACGCGTCCGCCCGAGGTACGTCCCTCAAAACCATGTCGCAGGGACTGTCTCTTCGACATGGCTCGAACCGACATGTCTCCAAGACTGTCCCTCAGACGTGTCCGCCGCTGCCAGGTGCCTCCCGGAGCGCGTCGGCGACGGTGGCGAGGGTCGCGCCCGCCGAAGCGCGGACGACGAGCTCGGCCTCGCCGTCGTAAGGCGTCGGGTCTCGGTTCAGGATCGCGAGCTTGCCACCGGCCTCCAGCGTGTCCGCCGGCAGGGCCGCGACGGGGTACACCTCGAGCGACGACCCGACCACGAGCATCAGGGCCGCCTCCCGCGCGAGCGCCGTCGCGCGCTCGATCGCCTCCGCGGGGAGCAGCTCGCCGAACATGACCACGTCTGGCTTCAGCACCGCACCGCACGAGCAGCGCGGAACCGGTAGCCGCTCGACCACGTCGCGAAACGGGAGCACGTCGCCGCAGCGCAGGCAGCTGGACGTGCGGATCGACCCATGCACCTCGACCACCTCGCGCGACCCGGCGCGGTCGTGCAGGAGGTCGATGTTCTGCGTGACGGTGGCACGCACCCACCCCGCCTCCTCGAGCTCCGCGAGCGCCCGGTGGGCGGCGTTCGGCTCAGCGTCCACGAGCGCACCGAGCCTCCGTCCGTAGAAGTCCCACACCTTCTCCGGGTCGCGCCGGAACGCGTCGATCGTCGCGTACTCCATCGGGTCGTACTGCGCCCAGATCCCCGCCCGCGAGCGGAAGTCCGGGATCCCGGACTCCGTCGACACTCCCGCGCCGGTCAGGACGACGCAAGGCTGCGTCGTGTGGATCAGTTCTGCGAGCATCTGCGCCTCGTGCACGACTTCAGTTTCGCAACGCACGTGCGCGTCCGGTTCGCCGAGACCGACGCGCAGGGGATCGCGCACAACGCCAGCTACTTCGTCTGGTTCGAGGTCGCTCGCGTGGAGTATCTGGAGGAGTTCGCGCACGGCTACCAGCGGCTGCGGGACGAGGGGTTCGAGGCGCTCGTCCTCGAGTCGCACGCGCGGTACATCCAGCCTGCGGTCTTCGACGACCGCCTGCTCGTGCACACCAGCTGCCGCGACGTCCGCGGCGCGAGGTTCCGCTACGAGTACGCCGTCGAACGCGCGGGCGTCGTGATCGCCGACGGGTGGACGGCGCACGCGATCGTCGACGCGGCGACCCTCCGGCCGCGCAGGTTGCCGTCCTGGCTCGCCGACGCGATTGCTACGGCCGAGCGGTCGGCGGGAGAGCCGGCGACGGCGTCGTGGTCGTCGTCGTCGTGACCGTCGTCGTCGGGACGGTCGCCGGCTCGGTCGTCGTTGCGGTCGTCGGTGCAGTCGTCGTCGTGGTGGCCGCGGGCGGGGCCGGCGTCGGCTTCGGCTTCGGCGCCGGCGCGGGGAGCGGCTTCGTCCCGACACGAACGACCTTCGGCTCCGCGCGGTAGCTCGAGTACCAGGTCGACTGGGAGAGCAGCCGTCCCGACCGCGCGTAGACGCGTCGCGCGACGGACGTTGCGCGCGCCGGCTCCCCGTCGTCCTCGACCGCCGTCTGGCCGACGTACATCGCGGGGTCGTCCACGGTTCGCTCCGGCGGCGGCGCGAGCTCGCGTAGAGGCGCAGCCTCCGACTCGACGCGGCGGTGCACCGGCGTGCCGTACAGCGCGACCACCAGCGACGACGAGCCGACGAACGTGCGCAGGAGCAGCCAGTGGCCAGTGTCGTTCACGAACTTGAGGTCGATGTCGGGGTAGTTGACCGTCGCGTCACGGCCGAGCGGGTAGTGCGAGATGTAGAGCGCGTGGTTCGTCCGCGTCGTGATCGGAAGGCCGGCCTCGTACGCCGCGTTGAACACCGTCGTCGAGACCTGGCAGACGCCGCCGCCGAGGCCTGTCTGCAGCTCGCCGTTGATGATCACCGGCGCTTCGACGAAGCCCTTCTCGGCCGTTCGCTCCCCCGTGGTGTCGTTGAACGAGAACGTCGCGCCCGGCGCGATCAGCTTGCGGTCGACGAGGTGCGCGACGAGCTGGACGTTGTGAATCCTGTTCGCGTCGCCGCCGTACGTCGTCTCGTATGTCCCAACGCGGCCGCGGATCTTCATCGCGCGCGCGTCCGCCGTCGTCAGCTTCGGTTGCGGCCGTGTCACGACGAGCGCCGCCGACCGGTCGTGCGCGCGGGCCGCTGCAGAGAGCACGGCAGCCGCCGTCCGCGGCACGTCGAGCGTAATCCCGGCGCTCGACGGGATCACGCGGACGCCGTCGGCGTAGACCGCGAAGTCGGCGTCGCGGGGCGATCTGTCGATCGTGCCCGCGAGCCGCGAGAAGTACTGGTCAGCGGCCTTTCCGCGCAGCGCGAGGCGCTCGTGCGCGCGCTCGGGGAGGTCGATCATCAAGGCGAGCCGCCAGCGCGGGAGCCGCCAGCGCGTCCTGCCGAGCGTGAGCGAAAGCGGCGCCGAGATGGCGCGCTGCGCCGCCAGCCGCGCCGTCCGGAGCTCGGCGGCCGTCACAGACGGCGGATCGCTCCGCACCGGAAGCGCGACGGGCGAACGAGCGAATCCGGCGAGCGCGCGAACGATCACGTCCGCCGCGGATCGGCGGTCGAGCGAGCGGCCGGTCACGGCGGGAACCGTCGCGAAGGAGAGGCCGCGGCGAACGAGCCGCGCGTCGCGGTGCCGCGTTTCCAGCTGCGAGGAGATCCGCTCCAACTCGTACTGCAGCGCCGCGTCGTACACGCGGGCCGAAGGCTCCACATCGCCGGCGAAGAACCGCAGCTCGAGGCGCCGGTAGCCGCGCACAGGCCCGATCCCGCGACCGTCGTGAGCCGCCGCGCGGAGGGCGGCGTCCCAGTCCACGATCACTCCCAGCCGGTGCGGCGCGAGCCGCCAGCGGCGGCCGCCCGCCGTGAACTCGACCGGAACCCGCGCCAGCCGCTCCGCCCGGCCCTCGAGGAGTGCGCGCGCGTCGCGCGGCGAGAGCCCGCCGACGTCGACGCCGGCGATCCGGGTCCCCTCGGCGAGCTTCTCCGGCGAGCCCGCAAAGGCGAACCCGAGCGACAAGAGGACGATGACGAAGGCCGCAACCCCGACGGCGAACCGCAGCTGGAGCGTGCGGGCGTCCCGCCGGCGGCGCCGACCCGTCACGGGAGCAGCCGTCGTGGACCTGGTCGTGGCCAACCCGAGTCATGGTAGCGCTGGGCCGCTGCGCCGACCGCAGCGTTTTCGGCTCGGTCGCTCAGAAGACGAACAGCTCGACACCGCCCGAGACGTTCAGCTCGATTCCGGTGATGTACGAGGCGAGGTCGGAGCAGAGGAAGGCGATCGCGTTCGCGATGTCCTGCGGGTCGCCCGGCCGCTTGAATACGGTCCGGCTCGCGATCCGCTCGTTCATCGCCGGGTTCGCCATATGGAAGGCCTCCGTCCCGATGATCCCGGGGACGATCGCGTTCGCCGTGATCCCGTGGCGCCCGCCCTCCATCGCCAGCGTCTTCGTGAGGCCGAGGAGGCCCGCCTTCGTCGTCGAATACGACGCCTGGCCGAACCCGCCGAGCGTCCCGGCGACGGACGCCATGTTGACGATACGTCCCCAGCCCCGCTCCTGCATGTGCGGCCATACGGCCTGCGCGCAGTTGAACGCGCCGGTCAGGTTGACACGCAGGTCTCGTTCCCAGAACTCGGCGGACTGGTTCTGGAACTGTCCGACGTGGTCGAGGGTGCCCGCGTTGTTGACGAGTATCTCGACAGAGCCGAACTCGGTGACCGTCCGCTCGACTGCGGCGCTCACCTGCTGGCGATCGGTTACGTCGCACCGGACCGCGAGCGCGCGACGGCCGAGGCTGCGAATCTCGTCGGCGGTCGACTCGGTATGGACCAGACCCTGCTGGCGCGCGACGGTGGCGAGCGGCCCGTACGCGTCCGTGTCCTCCGAGAGGTCGGACTCGACGAGCAGGTCCGCGATCACGACGTCCGCCCCGGCGCGCGCGAGCGTCAGCGCGTCGGCACGCCCGAGCCCGCGCGACCCGCCCGTGACGAGTGCCACGCGACCCGACAGATCGATCTCGAGCGCCATCGCCGCTCGACCCTACCGAACGGCCGCGTCTTCGGGACAGTCCGTGGGACGTGTTCGCCGCGGACGTGTCTTCGGACAGTCTCACGGACATGTCGGCTGCGCCATGTCCTCGAGACTGTCCCTGAGGCATGGCTGCGTCGGACCCATGCTTCGCGCTCAGCCTCGCGGCAGGAAGATCTCCTTCGCGATTACGAGCCGCTGGATCTGCGACGTTCCCTCGTAGATCTGGAAGAGCTTCGCGTCGCGCATCAGCTTCTCGACGGGGTATTCCCTCATGTAGCCGTACCCGCCGAAGACCTGAACCGCGTCGGTGGTGACCTTCATGGCCGTGTCGGCCGCGAAGCGCTTCGCAAACGAGGAGTGCAGCGTCGCGCGCCGTCCGTCGTCAAGCATCCACGCCGCCTGCCAGGTCAGGAGCCGCGCAGCCTCGATCTCCGTCGCCATATCCGCGATCATGAAGTTGACGCCCTGGTGCATGGCGATCGGCACGTCGAAGGTCACACGCTCCTTCGCGTACTCCACCGACAGCTCGTACGCCGCCTGGGCGACTCCGACGGCGCCGGCCGCCGTTCCCGGGCGGGTGAAGTCCAGAGTCTGCATCGCGATCTTGAACCCCTGCCCCTCCTCGCCGAGACGGTTCGCGGCTGGGACGACGACGTCCTGAAGTGCGAAGGCCGACGTGTCCGTGGCGCGCTGCCCCATCTTGTCGAGGTGCTGCTCGATCATCACACCGGGAGAGTCCATCGGCACGACGAACGCCGAGATGCCGCGATGGCCCTTGGACGGATCGGTTTTCGCGAAGACGACCGTCCACGCCGCGTACCCGCCGTTCGTGATGAACGTCTTCGACCCGTTGAGGACGTACTCGTCGCCGCGCCTCACGGCCGCCGTCTTGAGCTTCGCTACGTCGGACCCCGCCTCGGGTTCGGACAGCCCGAACGAGCACAGGATCGGCTCGTCGAGGAGCGGCGGAAGCCATTGTGCCTTCTGCTCCTCGGTGCCGGCGATGATCACCGGCCCCGCGCCGAGTCCGTTTGCGCCGATCGACGTCCCGATCCCCGAGCAGCCGCGGTTCAACTCCTCGCCGGCGAGCATCCCGTCGAACGCGTTCAGGCCGAGGCCGCCGTACTCCTCGGGCACGTGAAGGTTCATCAGCCCGACCTCGTGGGCCTTCGCGATCACGTCGACCGGATGTGTCATGTGGACGTCGTACTCGGCGGCCTTCGGCCGGATCTCGTTGTCGGCGAACTCGCGCGCCAGCGCGCGAAGCTCCTTCTGCTCGGCCGTAAGGGCGAACGAGACGCCCGCGACGGCGGCCTCGACAGTCGCCACGCTTCACTCCTCCCCGTTGACTGATTAGTCAGTCAACGATACCAGCGGGCGCCGGGTCACGGCTCTTCGGTCACCGCCGCGAGCGGAGACGTTCCCGGAAGCGCAGGACGCGCGCGACGTGCGCGTCGAGTTCGCCGCTGCGCGCCAGCGGGAGGAGAGCGCGAGCCGCCCGCTCGGCGTACCCGGGATTCGCGACGAGCAGGAGGTCCGCCCCCGCCCGCGCGGCGCGACGCGCCCATTGCTCGACGGGCGCCGCGCGCATGATCGACAGCGAGTCGGTGATCGCGATGCCACGGAAGCCGAGCGCCCGCAGCCGCGCATACGTCGCCGGCTCGAGCGATGCTCGGAACTGAGTGCCGTAGAAGGCATGGCCGACCATCACGCACTGCACGCCGGCGCCGATCGCCGCGCGAAACGGCGCGATGTCTTGCGGACGCACGCGCGCGTCGACGTGCGGCCGCTCATCCGTGGAGTACGCGGCCGACCCGAGACCGGGAAAATGCTTCGGACAGGCGGCGTCGCCAAGGCCGCGCGCGAACGCGACGCCGATTGACCCCTTCGGGTATTGCCGTGACCCAAGCGGCCCGTCGGGCGCGTCGAGCACCGGTGCGAGGTCGACATCAATGCCCGCGCGGCGGAGCGCGAGGCGCGTGGCCCGCCCTGCGGCGAGCGCGTCGGCGGCGGTCGGCGTGTCGCGCGCCGAGCTCCACGGCGGCGCAGGCGGCAACGCCTTCACGAGGCCGCCTTCCTGGTCGGCGAACCGGATCCCGGCGGGGCTCGTGAAGATCGCACGCCGCTCGGTCGTCACGACCACGAACCGCGCCTTTTGCTCCGGTGTCATCGTCAGAACCGCGAGCACCACGTGCAGAACAGCCAGGACGTGCACGGCGATAGGGTAGGCAACGGTGGATCTCGAGCTCACCGAAGAGCAGCGCCTGATCCAGGAGACCGTCCGTTCCTTCGTCGACGACCGCATTCTCCCGGTCGCGGTGCAAAACGACATCGAGCACAAGCTCGACCTCGACCTGATCGCGGGAATGGGCGAGCTCGGGATCCTCGGGATCGTGATCCCGCCCGAGTACGGCGGCGCGGGGCTCGACTTCGTCGCCGAGGCGCTGGCGTGCGAGGAGATCGAGCGCGGCGAGGCGGCCTTCCGAACGCTGATCTCGGTGCACGTCGGTCTCAACTCGCTGTCGCTCCTGCGTTACGCGAACGAGGAGCAGAAGCAGCGGTGGCTCGTGCCGCAGGCGCGCGGCGACAAGCTCGCGTGCTTCGGCCTCACCGAGCCGGGCGCCGGATCCGACGTGGCCGCCATGCGGACGACCGCGCGCCGGCGCGGCGACGTCTACGTCCTGAACGGACAGAAGAACTGGATCTCGTACGCGTCCGTCGCCGATCACGCGCTCGTGTTCGCCAAAACGGACCCGGACGGCGCGCACCGCGGGATCAGTGCCTTCGTGCTCGAGAAGGGGATGCGGGGCTTCTCCGCCGCCGACACCGAGCATAAGCTCGGCGTGTGGGCCGGCTCGACGGGCGAGCTCTTCTTCGAGGACGTCGAGGTTCCCGCCGACCACCTGATCGGCGAGGAGGGACACGGGTTCGAGATCGCGATGTACGGGCTCGACCAGGGCCGGTTCACCGTCGCCGCCGGCGCCTGCGGCGTGGTGCGCGCATGCCTCGAGCGGTCGGTCGCGTACGCGCGCGAGCGCGAGACGTTCGGGCGCGCGATTGGCCGCTATCAGCTCGTCCAGGACATGATCGCGAAGATGGTGCTCGGGTACGAGACGTCGAAGTTGCTCGTCATGCAGGCGGCCTGGATGAAGAACGAGGGGAAGCGCAACACCCGCGAGACGTCCCTCGCGAAGTGGCACGCGACCGAGTCCGCGTTCGAGGCCGCGAACCTCGCGATCCAGGTGTTCGGGTCGTACGGGTACAGCGCCGAGTACGGGATCGAGCGGTACTTCCGGAACGCCCGCGCGCCGATCATCTACGAGGGCACCACGCAGATCCACAAGATGATGCAGGCGGAGCATGCGCTCGGGTACCGGCAGTTGAACGGGCGCGGCGGCGCCGCCTCCCCGCTCTGCTCGTGGGCGCCGGCGCTGTCCGACGCGCATCGCGGCGCCCTCGTCACAGGCGCGTAACGGTGTCGAGGTGTGCGCGCACCCGCACCACGGCCAGTCGTCGGCGTCGTCGACGATCCCTGCGCGCACAGCGTTGTTCCAGACGTACAGGGACGCGTTCTCGAAGTAGTCGTCCCATTCGATCACGCGCGCCGTGAACCGGCGTTCGACGAAGTGTCCGACGCGGTCGTACTTCTCGTTGAAACGACGCGCGACGCGGAAGTTCAGCCACTTCATTCCGACGGATAGCCGCTGAAGGCTCGTCTCGACGACGATGTGGAAGTGGTTCGGCATCACGCAATGGGCGAAGTAGGTCCATCCGAAGCGGAAGCACGCCGCGACGAT
>DATHAE010000183.1:0-17628 GCA_035296805.1 Gaiellaceae bacterium
GTCGGCGAGCAGCTGGTGCGGCGGCTGTGGGATCTCGGCCTCGTGCGGTCGCTGCCCGACCTGTACGGCCTGACGAAGGAGCAGCTGCTCGAGCTCGACGGCTTCCAGGAGCGCAGCGCGACGAACGTGATCGACGCGATCGCCGCCTCGATGGCGATCTCGTTCGGGCGCGTCCTGTTCGGGCTGAACATCCCGGACGTCGGGTGGGTGACGGCGCAGAGGCTTGCGCGCCATTTCGGCTCGGTCGACCCGCTGTTGAATGCCTCGCAGGAGGAGATCATGGAGTGCGAGGGGATCGGCCCGGATCGCGCCGAGTCGATCGCCGAGTGGTTCTCCGACGACGCGAACCGCCGGCTCATCGAGGAGCTGCGCGCTCTCGGCCTGCGCTTCGAGACGGACGAGGAAGATCGGCCCGTCGAAGGGCCGCTGAACGGGAAGCAGTACGTGATCACGGGGACGCTCGAGTCGTGGTCGCGCGAGCAGGCGCGCGCGGCGCTCGAGGCCCTGGGCGCGAAGGTCAGCGACAACGTCTCGAAGAAGACGACAGGCGTCGTCGTCGGCGAGAGCCCCGGCTCGAAGGTCGCGAAGGCGCAGAAGGCGGGCGTGCCGCTCCTGTCGGAGGACGACCTCCGCGAGCTGCTCGGTTCCTCCGCGAGCTAAGGAACCGGGGCGGCCGCGTCGGCGGCAAGCGCCTGTGCGAAACGGTCCTGCGCCGTTCTCGCCCACGTCGTCGAGATCGGCGAGCCGTTCTGCACGACGGCGAAGACGTAGCGGTCGCGGACGTAGCCCGAGAGCGCCGAGGCAAGGCCCGTCGTCCCCGTCTTGGCGCGCACCGTCCCACGTGCCGGCCCGGTGCGGAAGCGGTGGTCGAGGGTTCCGCTCACGCCGGCGATCGGCAGCGCGCTCCACAGCGCGTCGTGCAGGTCTGGATCCGTCCAGGCGGCGACGAGCATGGCGGCGAGCGCGCGTGCGGTCACGCGGTCTGAGCGCGAGAGGCCAGAGCCGTCGACGATGCGGACGCCGCCGACCGGGATCGCCGCCTCGCGGAGGACGCGCATCACGACGGCTGCACCGGCAGCCGACGTTCCGGCCGTGCCCGCCTCCGCACCGAGGGTCTTCAGGATCTGCTCGGCGACGAAGTTGTCGCTCTCGCGGTCCATCCACGCGACGATGTCGGTGAGCGGCGCCGAGTAGGTGGTGGCGAGCGCGAATGCGTCGGGCGGCGCGCGCGCCGCCGTCGCCGAGCCCGCGACGGCCACCCCGCGCCCGCGCAGCACGGCGCGCAGCTGCGCCGCGGCCGCGAGCGCCGGGTTCGCGGCGTTTCGGCGGTCGACCGTGAGCGCCGAGATCGGCGCCGACTCCGAGATGTAGAAGCTCGACTTCCAGCCGGTTACGACCCGGCGCGAGTCGAACCACGATTCGTCGCCGAGCACGCGCCCCGTCACGCGCTGGATTCCCTGCTCCTTGAGCTCCGCGGCCAGCTCGGCGAGCCGCCGGGAAGACAGTGTCGGATCGCCGTACCCCTTGAGGACGAGGTCGCCGACCCAGATCGGGCCGTTGCGGTACCCCGCCCCGAGCACCTCCGTCCTGAAGCGGTAGTACGGCCCCAGCTCGCGGAGGGCGGCGAAGGTGACCGCGAGCTTCTCGTTGGAAGCCGGCAGGAGCGGCGTGTCCGCGTTCTGCTCGAAGAGGACGGCGAAGGTGCGGAGGTCGACGGCGATCGCGCCGGAGGCCGCGGGAGCGATGTTCGGCACGGCGAGAGCCTTCGCGAGGCGCGCGGGGAGCGTCGGCGCGGCCGCCTGCGCGACCGGCGCGAGCAGGAGCACGAGCACCGCGATCGTCAGCTTCAGCCGCATTCAGCGCATTCTGACCGACGTTCGAGAACGTGGGTCCGGGGCCGGCGAAAAATGGGCCGCACGGCCCATACCGGCCCCATACGCGCGTGGTAATCGTACTGCTGTGGACGAAGACAACGTGATCGACGCCATTCAGGCGCTGCTCGCCGCGCCCGAAAACGCCGATCTCGCGGCGCTGGAGCGGACGCTCACCGACGGCTACGCGAAGGCGCTCACGCTGGAGGCGGAGCGGTGGCGGATCGAGCGCCGCATCGGCGAGGTGGCGGCGACGCTCGGCGGCGGAGATGCGACGGCGAAGACGCAGGAGCTCGTCGCGCTCGCGCAGCGGCTCGAGGCATCGGACGCGGACCTCGCCTCGCTGCGCAACCTGCTCGCATCGTTGCGCGTCCGCGCCGACGCCGCCCGCGCAACCGCGGCGCGCGTCACCGCGTAGCTCTCGCGTCCACGGCCAGCCGCGCTTGGGACATGTCCCAGGGACTGTCACCAAGACATGTCCCGTCGAGTCCTGTCTCGAAGACTGTCCCCAGGACACGTCCGTTCGCGACCTGTCGCGGGGACTGTCCCCGAGACACGTCCCTTCGGCCACGACGCATGTGGCGCGCCGTGCGCCGCGTCGGGCGAAACGAAAACGCCTAGACGATTCCGCTTCGGACCGCGAAGACCGCGGCCTGGATGCGGTTCTCGATCTGGAGCTTCATCAGGATGTTCGAGATGTGGTTCTTGACCGTCTTCGGGCTGATGTGGAGCTCGGCGGCGATCATCGCGTTGTCCTTGCCGTTCGCGATCAGCTTCAGCACCTCGATCTCGCGGTCGGATAGCTCAGAGTGGATCGTCTCCGCCTCGCGCTGGCCGCTGCCCGAGGCGCGCACGCGCTGCAGCACCTTCGTCGCGATTGTCGGCGAGACGAGCGATTCTCCGACCGCGGCGGCGCGGATACCCTGCATCAACTCCTGGATCGATGCATCCTTCAGCAGGTACCCGCACGCGCCGGCGAGGATCGCGTCCATCACGTCTCCGTCCTGATCGGAGATCGTGAGCACGAGGACGCGCGTGAGTGGCGCGATCATCGAGATCTGCCGCGTCGCCTCGACGCCGCTGATCCCGGGCATGTTGATGTCCATCACGACGACGTCGGGCGCGACCTCGCGCACCTGCTTCAGCGCCTCGGTGCCCGTCTCCGCCTCCCCGACGATCAGTACGCCCTGCTCCTCGAGCAGCGTGCGCAGGCCGGTCCGGAACAGGTCGTGGTCGTCGACGAGCAGAACTCGAGGCGAGACCTGAACCTGCTGGTGGATGTCAGCGACTGCGTCGGTCAGCTCAGCATTCCTCGCGCGGGACCCCGGCTGGGATTCTAGCTAGGACAGGACGATGGTCACGGTGCGCCGGCCCCACGCGAGAGCCTGCGCGACGGTCGGGAACCACAGGTCGACCGTCGCGCCCGTGACCGCCCCGCCGGTGTCCGCCGCGACGGCGGTTCCGTACCCGGGCACTGTCATCGTCGTTCCGAGCGGGATCACGCTGGGATCGACAGCCGCCACACCCCAGCCGACGGCGAGGCCAGTCGCGGTGGTGCCGTCCAGCGAGTAGCCCGTGGTCGTCACCGTGAGCGTTCGTCCCGCGACCTCTCCCGCGACCTCCGAGACCTCGGCGACCTCGACCGCGGGAGCCGGAGCAGCCTCCGGAGCGACCGTGGCGACCGGAGCCTCCGGCGCCACGTCCGGCGTGGCCGCGAGCGCCCGTGTGCGTTCGCGCGCAGCGCGCGCCTGCGCCTCGAGTCGGTCGATCTGCGCCGCATTCAGGCGCCGCCGGGACGCGAGCCGCGCCAGATACGCGCGCCGCTCGGCCTGCGCCTCGACGAGCGCCGCGGCCGTCGCAGACGCCTCACGGCGCGACACTGCGAGGCGCGCCGTGCGCGCGTCGACCGCTCGCGCCGCCGATCCGAGACGGAGCCTCGCCGACGTCACCTGCGCCAGAACCCGCTCGTCCAGCGCGGCGGCGCGACCGAGGTTGTCGAGGCCCGTCACCGCATCGTCGAGCGTCTTCGATCCCAGCAGGACCTCGATCGCCGTCACGTCGCCCTGTTCGTACAGGAGGCGCAGGTGCGACGAGAGGCGCCGCTGGGAGATCGCGACGCCCGCGCGGGCGACCGCGAGTTGGCGCCCGAGGGATGCCCGCTCCGCGCGGAGACGGCGCTCCTGCGCCTCGAGCGCCGCCAGTCGCGCGCGCGCGGCCCCGAGGCGTGACTCGAGCGAGTAGAGCGAGAGCAAGGCCGTGTGCGACTGCGCCGCGAGGCTCGCATCCTCGCGGCGGAGTGCGTCCGCCGACGTCGTCGGATCCGCTCCGCCGACCGCCGGAACGGCGAGGACGACGAATGCGATTCCAGCGATGCCGAGCAGCCGCCTACACGGCGTCTGTGCCTGCCCGAGCACCGCGGGACACTAACACAGGCCCGCCCGACCGCTCGCCGGCACAACTCGCGCGTCTCCCTCGATCGAGGTTCAAGGATGAATTGCAAAGAACACGTTTGCATTCGCCGGGGCGTTTGCTAACGTGCCGCCTTCGTGACGTACCGGTCCCTCCCGGTGCGTCTGTCCCCGCCCCCGCCCGGGGGTCACCGGTTTGGTGCCCGTTTGGGACAGACGCCGTACGTTCTGCTGGGGATGCTCGTAGCCCTTCTGGCTGCGGTCCCGGCGTTCGCCGACCCCTCGATCCGATCGAAGGAAGCGGAGGCGCAGCAGGTGCTGGGGCAGATGAGTGCGCTCGACGCCGGCCTCGAGCGCGCCGTCGAGCAGTACAACTCGGCGACGGTTCGCCTCGACCTGATCAGGAAGGCGCAGCGCCAGAACGCATTCGAGCTGACGATCGCCAAGCGCAACCTCGGTAAGAGCCGCGCCGCGATCGCGCGGCGTCTCGTCTCGCTCTACACGGCCGATGATGGCAACTCGACGCTCGAGGTGATCCTCGGCTCGAAGAGCCTCGACGACGTGGTGACGTCGATCGACAACGCCGACCGGGTCGCGTCGCTCGACAGCCGTGTGCTGCACGAGGTCGAGACGTTCAAGGGCGCGGTCAAGCGCCACGAGCGAGCCCTCGCGCAGGCGAAGGTTCTCCAGGTGCGGGTCGTCCAGGAGCGCGCCGCGCAGCGGAGCGACATCGAGGGGAAGCTGGCGGAGCGCCGGCGTCTGCTGTCGTCGATCCGCAGCGAGATCGCGCAACTGCAGGCGCAGGAGCGCGCGCGCCAGGCGCGGATCGAGGCGCAGGTCCGTGCCCGTCTTGCCGCGCAGCAGCGGGCCGCAGCAGCTCAGGCGCCGGCGGCACAGCCGCAGGCGGCACCTGCGCCGCCGGTCGAGGCGGCCGCTGAACCCGAGGCCGAGGCCGCGGCCGTGCCTGAATCGGCGCCCGAGGCCGCGCCCGCCGCCGCGCCACCCTCGAGGTACGGCGGCGTCGTCGGCATCGCGATGCAGTACCTCGGCGTCCCCTATCGCTGGGGTGGAGCCGACCCGTCGGGCTTCGACTGCTCCGGACTCATCATGTACGTGTACGGGAAGATCGGCGTCTCGCTGCCGCACTACACGGGCGCGCAGTGGAGCATGGGCGTCGCGGTCTCGAGCAGCGATCTCCAGCCCGGCGACCTCGTCTTCTTCAACGGCCTCGGCCACGCCGGGATCTACGTCGGCGGCGGCCAGTTCATCCATGCACCGCACACGGGCGACGTCGTCAAGATCTCCAGCATGGGCGACAGCTGGTACGCGTCGACCTACATGGGCGCGCGCAGAATCGTCTAGTCGTAGAGCGACGCGACCTCGGCGGCGAAGTGGTCGAGGACGACCTTTCGCTTGAGCTTCAGCGTCGGTGTCAGCTCTTCCTCCTCGATCGAGAAGTCGCGCGGGAGGATCGCGAAGCGCTTGATCTGCTCGTAGCGTGAGCGGTCGCGGTTCACGTCGTCGACGGCTTCCTGCACGGCGGCCTCGCGCGCGGCGCCGGTCATGCCGGCGGTCGCCTCGGGATCGACGGTGATGAGTGCCGCGATGTACGGCCTGCTGTCCCCGATGACGAGCGCCTGCGAGATCGGCTTCGCCGCCTTGAGCTCGTTCTCGAGGTTCTGCGGCGCGATGTTCTTGCCGCCCGCCGTGACGATGATGTCCTTCTTCCGGTCCGTGACGAAGAGGAAGCCGTCCTCGTCGATGTGGCCGATGTCGCCCGTGTGCAGCCAGCCATCGCCGTCGAGCACCTCGCGCGTCGCCGCCTCATCGTTGTGGTAGCCGGCGAAGATCGTGTTCGAGCGGATCAGGATCTCGCCGTCGTCGGCGATCCGCAACTCGACGCCCGGGAGCGGGAGGCCGACGCTGCCAAACTTGAACGCTTCTCGGCGGTTGACGGTCGCCGCAGTCGTGCACTCCGACAGGCCGTAGCCCTCGATGATCAGGATGTCGAGCGCGTGGAAGAACTCGGCCACGTCGCGCGAGAGCGGGGCGCCACCGGAGTTGGCGACGCGCAGGCGGCCGCCGAGACGCGCCTTCACCTTCGAGTAGACGAGCCGGTCGGCGACGCGGTGCTGCACCGCGAGCGCGCGCGGAACCGGCCGTCCCTCCTGGCGCAGCCGCGAGACGCGGCGGCCGACGTCGAGCGCCCACCGCACGAGCTTCCGCTTAGCGCCGGTCTCGGACTCGAGCTTCGCGAGCACCGCAGCGTGGATCTTCTCGTACACGCGCGGCACGGACGGGAAGATCGTCGGCCGCACTCGCGGCAGCTCCTCGGCCGAGCGGAACGGGTCGGGGAGAAACGCGATCGTGTAGCCGATGTACGGCGCCGACAGGTGGAGCAGCCGCCCGTAGTTGTGCGCGAGCGGCAGATAGAGGAGCATCACGTCGTCGTCCTTCGTGAGCCGCTCCTCGAGCTCGTCCCCCTTCTGCACCATCGCGTAGTAGTTGCGGTGACGGATCATGCAGGCCTTCGGCGGCCCGGTCGTCCCGGACGTGTAGATGTAGGTGAAGAGGTCGTCCTCGTCGATCGAGTCGGCGCGGGCGTCGAGCGCGCCGGGGTGCTCCCGTGCGTAGTCGCGCCCGCGCGCCCGCAGCGCGTCGAGGTCGGCGAACGACAGCACGTGCTCGAGGCCGGCCTCCGCGACCTTCGCGCGCTGCTCCTCGTCCTCGACGAGGCAGCCGACGGACTCCGAGTGGCCGAGGACGTAGAGCGCGTCGCGACGCGAGTTGTTCGCGTAGATCGGCGCGCCGACCGCGCCGACGAGCGCGAGGGCGAAGTCGAACAGCGCCCACTCGAGCGTCGTCCGCCCGAGGAGCGCGAAGGCGTCGCCCTTGCGGATCCCCAGCGCGAGCAGCCCGTTCGCAAGCTCGTCGACCGCCGTCGCCGCCTCGCGCCACGTCACCTCGCGCCACTCGCCGTCGACCTCGTGCAGGTACGCCGGGTCTCGCCGCCCAGCCGCGACGGAGTTGCGCCAGAGGTTCGCGATCGTGCGATCGCCCCGAACGGCGTCCGGCGGCGCCGCCGACGCCTTCGCGATCTCCGTCACAGTCCGTCAAATGTACCCGCCCGCGGGCGCAGGAACGCGGCTGGGCAGCGCGAAAACGCCTCCTCCCGGTACGATTTTCTCTCACCTATGCGGACATCCTGGAACGGCTCGATCAGCTTCGGCCTCGTGAACATCCCCGTCGGGCTCGCGCCGGCGACGAAATCGGCCGCGCGGCAGTCGGACGTTTCGTTCCGGCAGCTGCACCGCGAGTGCGGGACGCCGATCAAGCAGAAGCGGTGGTGCCCCGTCCACGAGGTCGACGTCGAGGCGGACGAGATCGTCCGCGGCTGGGAGGTCTCGAAGGGCCAGTTCGTCCAGATCGAGGATGCCGACCTCGAGGCGCTCGAGACGCGCGCGTCGAGCAGCTCGCGCACGATCGACATCACCAGCTTCGTCCGCGCCGAGGAAGTCGATCCGGTCTACTTCGATCGCACCTATTTCCTCGTGCCGGCCGGCGCGGACGCGCAGCGGCGGCCCTACGTGCTGCTGCTCGAGGCGATGAAGGAGGAGGGCGTCGCCGCGCTCGGCACGTTCGTGCTCGCGGGCAAGGAGAAGCTGTGCCTGATCCGCCCGAAAGGGGACGCGCTCGCGCTCGAGACGCTGTTCGTGCACGAAGACGTGAAAGATTCCGACGAGATCGACGGCGCGGTCGCCTCGGCGGAGGTGCGGGACGCGGAGCTCGAGCTCGCGAAGCAGATCATCGCCAGCCTCGCTGCGGACTTCCAGCCGGCCGAGCTCCGCAGCGAGTACCGCGCGAGCCTGAGGGAGATGCTCGAGGCGAAGCTCGAGGGGCGCGAGGTGGAGGCGCCCGAGCCGGTCGTCGAGACCCCTGTCGTCGACCTGATGGAGGCGCTGCGCGCGTCGGTGGCGGCGTCGAAGAAGCCCGCGCCGAAGAAGGCGGGGAAAAAGGACGGCGCGGCCGCGCCGCGGAGGGCGGCGGCGGGCCGGAAGTAAACGACGGGGCCCCGTCGAAGCGGCCCCGTCAGGTCGAGCGTCGACGGCTGACGCCGTCAGTGCTTCTGGAGCGTGCCCATCGCCTCCAGCTGCGCCCGGAACAGTGTCTTGTCGATCTTGCCTTGGTAGATCGGCACGGCCTCCTCGAGACAGATGCGGATCACCTCGTCGCGGTCGATCCCCACTTCCTCCGACAACTCCTCCGGCGTCAGGTGGTTCGGCATCTCGCTCCTTCCGGTCCTCGTCGCGGTACAAAAAAGCCCGCCGCGCATGCGCTGACGGGCTAGCTCTCCGGCTCCTCACGACGCTCGGTGGGAATCGTCAACGGCCCCACCCGCCACGCCGCGTCTGCCGAGAAGTCCTCATGACGAACTACACGATAATCGATCGGGGTGACAGATGACAGCCTCTCTGCCGGGTTCGTCGAGCGGGGCCTCGCGCATCGTGGCGCCGCGCTCCGCTACCTCGTCGGCGGCGAGGGCCCGCCGCTCGTGCTCGTGCACGGCTTTGGCGGCGCCGCCTGGAACTTCGCCGCGCTGGCGCCGCTTCTCGCGCCGTCGCACCGTCTGCTGATCCCGCACCTCCCGGGGCACGGCGCGTCGTCGGCGCTCCCGGCCGCCGTCTCGCTGGCGGCGTACGCCGACGCCGTCGCGGCCGTCTGCGAGGCCGAGCATGCGGCGTCCGTCGACGTCGTGGGGCACTCGCTCGGCGGCGCGGTGGCGTTGCGCCTCGCCGTTCGCCGGCCGGTGCTCGTCCGCCGTCTCGTCCTCGCGGCAGCGGCGGGGATCTCGTCCTCGACGCGCGCGGCGGAGCTCGTCCTGTCGTTCTTCGGCCTCGTCCGCGTGGGGAGGCTGACGGCGCGACGGACCGACGTCGTAGCCCGTTCGCCGTCGCTGCGGCGGGCGGTCTTCGGCCGGTTCGCCGTCTCCGACGCGTCGTCCCTTTCGCCCGACGCCGTCCACGGGCTGCTCCGCGGGGGCGCCCTGCACACCGACCTTCTCTCGGCGGCCGGCGCGCTGGTGCGCGGCGATCCGCGGCCGGACCTGCACCGCGTCACGTGTCCCACGCTCTGCCTGTGGGGCGCACGCGACCTCCAGGTGCCCGTCGACGACGCGTTCGAATATGCGCGGCGGCTCCGTGCGCCGCTGCGGGTGATCGCAGACTGCGGGCACCTGCTCGTGGCCGAGCGGCCCGACGCGTGCACGCACGCGATCGAGGCGTTCCTCGCGTGAGGGGGTGAAGGGGAGAGGCGCGGCGAACCGCGCCTCTCGCTCATCGGGGTGCCCAGATTCGAACTGGGGACCTCTCCGACCCGAACGGAGCGCGCTACCAGGCTGCGCCACACCCCGAGCGGCGCGAATGGTAGCGCGTCCCGCAGCGCGGCTCGCCCGGGCCGTCAGCGCAGATGGCGGGCGTGGAGCGCGGCGGTGCAGGCATCCTCGACGTACGGAACGCCCGCCTCGCGCGCGATCGCGCGTGCCTCGCGCGAGCGGATCCCGAGCTGGAGCCACAGCGACCGCGCACCGACCTCGACCGCCTCGCGCACGTGCGGCGGGCAGTGCTCGGCGCGGCGGAAGACGTCGACGATGTCGATCGGCTCGTCGATCTCGCGCAGCGAGGCGACGCAGGGGACGCCGTGGACGGACTCGCAGCCGTCGGCGCGCACGGGGATCACGCGGTAACCGGCGCGCAGGAGGTAGCTCATCACGCCGTGGCTCGGCTTGTCCGGGTTGGGTGAGGCGCCGACCATCGCGATCGTCCTCGCCTCGCGGAGGAGCTGGAGCGGATCGGCGTCGAGGCTCATGCGGCTTCGCTTCCCGGATCCGGCTCACGGCTATCCTCGCCCTCCGATGTTGCGCGCCGTCGTGTTCGACGTCGACTTCACGATTGCGAAGCCGGGCCCGGATCTCGGGCCGGACGGCTACCGGACGCTCGGCGAGCGGTTCGGGCTCGATCTCGACCCCGCGCGGTACGAGTCGGCGCGGGCCGCCGCCGTCGCGGATCTGAAGCGGCACCCGGAGCTCGACCACGACGAGGAGCTCTGGGTGCTCTTCACCGAGCGGATCGTGCAGGGAATGGGCGGCTCGGGCGACACGTACTCGTGTGCCGAGGAGATGACGCGGGCGTGGCGGCACGCGCACCACTTCGAGCTGTACGAGGACGCGCTCCCGACCCTCGACGACCTGCGGCGGCGCGGGCTGAAGCTCGGCCTGCTCTCGAACACGTCACGCGATCTCGAGGCGTTCGTCGCTCACCATCGGCTCGTCGTCGACGCGGTCCTCACGTCGCACGCGCACGGGAAGACGAAGCCGCACGAGGCGATTTTCCGCGCGTTGCTCGCGCGCCTGGACGTGGCGCCGGAGGACGCGGCCATGGTCGGGGACGACGCCGAGGCCGACGTCGCCGGAGCGCGCGCGGTCGGCATGCGCGCCGTGCTCGTGGATCGAGACGGCCGCTACCCCGACGACCCAGAGCGGCTCGACGATTTGCGGGCGCTGCCGGCGGCGCTGGGCGTACTCTGACGCGCCGTTTCGGCCGCGTCCGAACGTGCGCCGTCTGAAGGACAGTCCACCGGACGTGTCTCGCGGAGCCGTGTCTCTGAGACAGTCCCTGCGACATGTCCCCGGGCGTCATGTCTCGAGGACTGTCACTCGGACATGTCTCGCCGGCCGGCTGCTTTGCAGGCGCCTGTGTCACGAATTACGGTGTGACGAACATGCCCGGTTGGTTTCTGTGGTCGCTGATCGCCGTCGCACTCGCCGTCGGCGAGATCTTCACGCCCGGCATGTTCTTCCTCGGGCCGGTCGCGCTCGCGGCTCTCGCCGCCGCGTTGACCTCCGCGGTCGGCGCGGGCGCCGGGATCGCGCTACTCGTCTTCATCGCCGGCTCCGTTGCCTCGCTCGCGCTCCTGCGCCCGATCGCGCGCCGGCACGTACGCCTGCCGGCGATCGCGCGAACCGGCACGGACGCGCTCGTCGGGAGCAAGGCGGTCGTTCTCCGCCGCGTCGACGTCGACGGCGGACGCGTCCGGATCGGCGGCGAAGAATGGTCGGCGCGCGCGTACCTCGAGGACCAGATCCTCGAGGAGGGCGCGCGCGTCGACGTGGTCAAGATCGAGGGCGCAACCGCCCTCGTCGTCGAATAGGAGGCCTTCTGTGGCTGCTTTGATCGTGCTCGCCGTCGTCGCGCTCTTCATCCTGGTGACGCTCGCCAAGACGATCCGGGTGATCCCCCAGGCGCGCGCCGGAGTCGTCGAGCGACTCGGCCGCTACGCGCGCACGCTGACCCCCGGGCTCGCGATCGTGATCCCCTTCATCGACCGCGTCCGCCCGCTGCTCGACCTGCGCGAGCAGGTGATCTCGTTCGATCCGCAACCGGTCATCACCGAGGACAACCTCGTCGTGAACATCGACACGGTCCTCTACTTCCAGATCACCGATCCCAGGTCCGCCACATACGAGATCGCGAACCCGGTGGACGCGATCGACATGCTGAGCATCACGACCCTGCGCAACCTGATCGGCGGGATGACGCTCGAGCAGGCGCTGACCTCGCGCGACCAGATCAACGACCAGCTGCGCGGGATCCTCGACGACGCGACGGGCAAGTGGGGCATCCGCGTTCACCGCGTGGAACTGAAGGCGGTCGACCCGCCGCCGTCGATCAAGGACACGATGGAGAAGCAGATGCGCGCGGACCGCGAGAAGCGTGCCGCCATCCTGCAGGCGGAGGGAATCAAGCAGGCGCAGATCCTGACCGCCGAGGGAGAGAAGCAGGCGGCGATCCTGAAGGCCGAAGGCCAGAAGCAGGCGGCGATCCTGTCGGCGCAGGGCGAGTCGGAGGCCATTGCCACCGTCTTCCAGGCGATCCACAACGGCGACCCCGACCCGAAGCTACTCGCCTACCAGTACCTCCAGATGCTCCCGCAGATCGCGCAGGGCGAGGCGAACAAGATGTGGATCATCCCCAGCGAGCTGACGCAGGCGCTCGGACGGTTCGGGAGCGCACTTCCGCCGAAGGAAGGCGACGCGACGTAACGACCCCGCGTACGACCATCGCGCGCGCCGACCGTCAACCGAGGGCGGCTGCCGCTTCCTCCAGGGTCAGCACCGGGCCGACGCACGTGTCGCGCCCCTCGAGCAGCGCCAGCCATGCAGCGAGCGAGCGCGTCCGGAAGAGCGCCTCGAGCTCCGGTAGCTCCGGCTCGAACTGTCGCGCGGCGAGGTCGGGCCGCTCGAGCAGCTCGCACAGGCGTCGCCAGAACTTCGGCTCGAGCGCGGCGACGGTGAGCCAGCGGTCGTCGGCCGTCGCGTAGATCCGGTAGCAGGCGACGCCACCGGTGAGGAGGCGCGGCACGGGGTCGCCGCCCACGCGGTGCGCGACGAGCCGGTGCGAGTTGTGCGTCATCGAGACGACGATCCGCACGCCCCGGCCCGTCCGGCCACGGTCGAGGAGTGCGGCGAGGATCTCGATCACGGCCGCCTGTGCGCCCGCGGCGAGATCCGCAACCTGGATCGGCGGCACGGCGGGCGCCGTGTCGGCGAGCGCGCCCGCGTACCCGAGGTAGTTCAGGTCGTGCCCGGCGTGGAGGGCGCGCGGGCCGTCGGCGCCGAAGCCTGTGATCGAGCAGACGACGGCGTCGTCGCGGACGGTCGCACCGAGCCGTTCCCAGACGCCGGGCCTGAACCCCTCCAGGACAACGTCCGCGTGTGCGAGGACGCGCGGCGGGGGCTCAGCCGCCGCGTCCCACGACGAGATCTCCTTGCCGTTGTTCAACGCCGCGTACCAACCCGGGGAGGTGGCCGCGACGGGGTCGCCCTCCGGAGGCTCGAGCTTGACGACGCGGGCGCCGAGCCGCAGCAGCTCGCGGCTCGCGAACGGGCCCGGCAGGTAGCGCGTGAGGTCGGCGACGAGGGTTCCGCGGAGGGGTTGCACGCGCAGCATCATCTAGTGTCATGGCCTCTTGGGCGAGCGGCCGACCGACAAGCGCGAGCTGATCCTGCAGGCCGCCGTGCGCGTGTTCGCGCGCCGCGGCTACCGCACGTGCCGGGTCGGCGAGATCGCGGCCGAAGCGGGCGTCTCGCACGGGCTCCTCTACCACTACTTCCGCTCGAAGGACGAGGTCCTCGAGACGATCTTCAGCGAGACGTGGGGGCGCCTGCTCGCGGAGGTCACGAGGCTCGAGAACTCCGAGCTGCCGGTGCTCGAGCAGGTGCGCGGCATCGCGACGAGGTATCTCGGCTCGTGGAGCGTGCAGCCCGACGTGATCCGCGTCCTCGTGCGAGAGGTCGCACGAAGCCCCGACGTCGGCCGTCGAGTCGACGACGGCGCGAAGGTGTTCCTCGCCGTCCGCCGGATCCTCGAGGAGGGGCAGCGCCGTGGCGAGATCCACGCCGACGCCGATCCGCGGCTCGTGACGTGGGTGCTCTACGGCGCGCTGGAGGAGATCCTCACGGGGTGGGTGCTCGGCCGTCTCCCCGGGGAGCCCGAGGACGTCGCGCGCGCCGTCGACACGGTCGTGGAGGTGGTCGGCGCTGGGCTCGCCCCCGACCGGCAGCGCGTTCCGGCGGGCTGACGCCGTTCCGCTCCGGCGCGGCCTCGCGTGGTCGCTCGGGCTCGGTGCGTTCGGCCTCGCGTTCGCGATCACGACCACCACCTACCTGCAGGTCCTGCTCGGCCGCTTCACCGACTCCGGAACGCTGATCGCGCTCGTGCTCGGCTCCGAGGGCCTGTTCGCGCTCGCGCTCTCGCCCGTGATCGGGCCGTGGTCGGACACCTTCCACACGCCGCTCGGCCGGCGGCGCCCCTTCATGCTCGTCGCGCTCGGCCCGATGGGCTTCTGCCTCGCGCTCGTCGCGTTCATGCCGAGCTTCTGGACGATGACGCTCGTCCTGCTCGCGTTCTTCTTCGCGTACTACGTCTACGAGCCGCCGTACCGCGGGCTGTACCCGGACCTGCTCGAGCGCAGCACGTACGGCCGCGCGCAGGGGATCCAGCATGTGATGCGCGGGGTCGCGCTCGGCGCGGGCCTGGTCGGCGGCGGGTTCCTGCTCGACATCTGGCACCCGTTCCCGTTCCTCGTCGCAGCCTTCGTGACGACCGCCGCGTGCGGCGTGTGCATCGCGCTCGTGCGGGAGGACGGGGGGTACGGCGCCGTGTACGAGGGGAGTCGCGCGTACCTCCATCGCAGCTGGCGTGTCCTGCGCGAGTACGGCGACGTGCGCGCGTTCCTGATCGCGAACGCGGCGTGGGAGGGCGCCTTCGCCGCCGCGCGCGTCTTCGTCGTCAACTATGTCGTGAAGGGGCTGGGCCAGCCCGTCTACGTGTCGTCGGTCGTGCTCGCGGGCGTCGCCGGTGGCTACGTGGTCGCGGCCGTCGGCGCGGGGCGCCTCGGCGACCGCCTCGGCCTCGGCCGCGTGATCCTCGCGGCCTCGTTCGTCTACGGCGGCGGCTTCCTCCTCGGCGGGCTCGCCACGAGCTGGCACTACTGGTTCCTCGCGTTCATCTTCCCGGTCGCGATCGCCGGCGGGACCGTGATGACGCTGTCGTGGGGGCTCCTGTTCAAGCTGATGCCGCCGGAGCATCGCGGCGCCGCCTCCGGGCTCGCCACGACGACGAAGGGGATCGGCCTGATCGTCGGCCCGCTGCTCGCGGGCGCCGCGATCGACCTCACGAGCTACCGCGCGTTGTGGCCCGTCTGCGCCATCCCGGTGCTGGCGGCGATCCCGGTCGTCGCGCGTCTCGCGCGCGCGGAGCGCGCTATCGACACACCGGCTCCGACGGTCGGATGAGGCCGAAGCCCCAGACGATGTCGCTCCGGACGTAGATCGCCGTCATTGCGCGCCCGATGTGAAGCGTGAGCGCGTCGTACCCGGCGCAGTTCGTCCGCGGCAGCGCGCCGTATATGGTCGTCACGCGGGCGGTGTTGTCGCCGACGAGGACGCCCCTCGACGTCCGCCAGCCCGGCGGCGACCAGAGCGTGACGACGGCCACGACGCGGCCGCGCTTGAGCGTGACGGCCGTGCCGCTCGGCTCGTAGGGGCGCACGTTGAAGTACAGCGTCGTCGCGGGGCAGCCGCGGCAGATGCCGTAGCCGGTGCCCCAGTGCGCGATCACGGCGGCGCGGGTGTCGCCGAGGCGGACGCCGCCGAGGCTGCGGCCGGGCACCAGCACTCCCTGCGGCGGGAGCGTCGCGGCGACCGCGAGCACGGAGAGGAGGGTGCGCACGACCGTAACTCTGTCATTCCCGCGGCCGACGCGAAGATCGTCCGGGGGGCCGACGCGTGGCTGCGGCGGCTCTCCTACCGTAACTGCACGGCACGAACCGCAGAGAAGGAGACGATCGCCCATGAACGTCGACATCCTCGAAGAGAGCTTCGACCTGGTCGCGCCGCGGGGCGACGAGCTGGTGGCGGTCTTCTACGGCAACCTGTTCGTCCGCGCGCCGCACGTGCGGTCCCTGTTCGCGCACGTCGAGATGAAGAAGCAGCGCGCGATGCTGCTCGCCGCGCTCGTCCTGCTGCGCGAGTCGCTGCGGGACCTCGACGCGATCGTCCCGAAGCTGCGCGAGCTGGGCGCGCGCCATGTCGCGTACGGCGCGACTCCGGAGGCGTATCCGATCGTCGGCGAGGTGCTGATCGCGACGATGGCGCAGGTCGCAGGGAGCGCGTGGCGCGACGAGTACGGCGACGCGTGGGCCGAGGTGTACGGCGTCGTCCAAGCCGCGATGCTCGACGGCGCCGCGCAGGCTGGACTCGCAGAGGCCGCGTAGCGCCCGCGCGAATCGCGCGATACTGGAGGCGTGGCGGCGTTCAACCTCCTGCGCGGCGAGGTGCCGAACGAGCGCGACCGGCCGGGGTACGGCGGCCGCTTGGAGCGCGTGGGCGACCGCCTCGGGTCGGCGCTGATCGGCGGCACTGTCTACGAGCTGCCGGCCGGCGAGCGGACGTTCCCGTTCCACTACCACCACGGCGTCGAGGAGTGGCTGCTCGTGATCGACGGCGCGCCTGTCGTGCGGACGCCCGAGGGCGAGCGCGAGCTCCGACGCGGAGACGTCCTGTGCTTCGCGTCCGGCGAGGAGGGCGCGCACTCCGTCCGCGGTCCGGCGCGGGTGTTGATCCTGTCGGCGAACCGGTCTCCCTCCATCTCCGTCTATCCCGACAGCGACAAGATCGGGACGCGTCCGGGGGTCCCCGGCGACGACTGGTTGAATCTCCCGCGATCGGCGTCGGTCGACTACTGGGAGGGTGAGTGACCAGCGTCGTGAACTTGTTCGAGGTGGCGCTGGAGGCGGACGAGGCGGATCCCGACGGGTACCGCACGTCGGCCGCGCGCGTCGGGCCGCTGATCGGCGCGTCGGCCCTCGGTCTCAGCGCGTACGGGTTGCCGCCGGGGCAGAGCATCTGCCCGTATCACTACGAGTATCCCGAGGAAGAGTGGTTGGTCGTGCTCGAGGGTCACCCGACGCTGCGCGACCCGGCCGGGGAGCACGAGCTCGAGCCGTGGGACGCGGTGTGCTTCCCGGTCGGCCCGGCGGGCGCACATAAGGTCACGAACAGGACGCAGGAGGGCGTGCTCGTCGCGATGCTGTCGACGAAGCATGCGACGGCGGTGGCGATCTATCCCGACAGCGGCAAGATCGGCGCGTGGTCGGGCGACGGCGAGTTGAAGCACCTCTTCCGCCGAGCCGACGCCGTCGACTACTACGACGGCGAGGTCTGACGGCCGCCGCTGCGTCGCCTCGGGACACGCTCGAGCCCGGCACGTCTCAAGGACAGTCCAGCGGACAATGTCTTCTCGAGACGTGGCGGGTGGACTGTCCATCAGGCAGGTCCCCGCGCGACCGTCCCGAAGACTGTCCCTCAGACATGACCTTTCGGTCACGGCGACGAGACGTCGCGCCGGGCCTGCGGACCCGACGGAAGCCGTGCTCGCGTCGCCGGCGCCGGACCGTCACAGATGTATGCCGTCTCTGGAGAAAAAGCGTGACGGCACCTTTCGATCCTGCGCGAGACCGGCAACATTCGGCGTATGCCGCGCCCGCGCTATCTGCTCCCGTCGCCCGCGATCTACCACGTCACGACCCGCGGTGTCGACCGGATGCGTATCGCCCACGATGCCGCCGACTACACGTACGTTCACCGCGGGATCGTCGCGGCGTGCTTCCGCTTCGGATGGACCTACTTCGCCCATTGCGTGATGCCGAACCACTTCCACATCGTCGTCGAGACGAGCCTTCAGCGGCTATCCGTCGGAATGAAGTGGCTGAACTTCCGCGTCGCGCGTCGT
>DATHAE010000184.1:0-8443 GCA_035296805.1 Gaiellaceae bacterium
GGGCCGGCGCGCGATCGGCCGTCACGACGACCTCGACGGCGTGGCCGCCGCCCGCGGAGGTACTCGACTGCGTCGGGCGCGTGGGCTCGCCGGGCCGCCCACGTCCGGCGGCCAGATCCCGCTCACGACCAGGACCCTCACCGCAGGGTGCGATCGACGATCCGTCTGCGGTGGCCGCGCCTGCCGCACGCGCCGGCACGTGACGACTCCCATCGCCGGATCGTGTGTAACTGCATCCAGACGAAGCGTATAGCGAGGCCGCCTGCGACCGGCCCCGTTGCGGGATTCCGCGGCGCGGGGAGCGGCCCCGGAACCCCTGTGGCGGGTAGGTTGCCAACGTGACCTCCACGGCCACGCGCACCGACCTCGTCGAGGGGCTCATGGCGCGCTTCCCGCACGTCCCGCGGGAGGCGGTGCTGAAGGAGGACCTCCTCCGCACCGGCGCCTCCTTCGACGACTCTGCGCTCACCGACAACCTCGACGGCGAGGTCAAGCCGAAGTCGTACTTCATCTTCTCCTTCGACCAGAAGCCGCTCGCCGAGCTCGGCGAGGCGGCGAAGCGGAGGCCCCCGGAGGAGATCGCGCTGATCGGCGGGCCGTATGCGCTCAGACGAACCATCGTCTCCGTGCGCGTCAACCCTGACTCGCCGTACCGCGTCTCGCGCGACCCGGACACGCGCCAACTGAGGCTCTCGCTCGACGGCCGCGAGATCGCCGACGTGACCCTGCCGCCGATGCCGGAGTACTACCGCCACACGCTCGGGAACGGGAAGACCGTGATGGAGACGGCGCCGACGATCCAGTGGGGCTACCTGATCTACCTGACGGTCCTGCGCCTCTGCCAGTACTTCGGCGCGCACGAGGAGTGCGGCTTCTGCGACATCAACCACAACTGGCGCCAGCACAAGCGCGAGGGCCGGCCGTACACGGGGATCAAGCCTGTCGAGGACGTGCTCGAGGCGCTGGCGATCATCGACCGCCACGACACGGAGGGCACGAGCAGGGCGTACACGCTCACCGGCGGCTCGGTCACGAGCACCGTCGACGGCCTCGCCGAGGCCGACTTCTACGGCCGGTACGCGCAGGCAATCGAGGAGCGCTTCCCCGGTCGCTGGATCGGAAAGGTCGTCGCACAGGCGCTCCCGAAGGAGGACGTCCAGCGCTTCAAGGACTACGGGATCACGATCTACCACCCGAACTACGAGGTGTGGGACAAACGCCTCTTCTCGATCGTCTCGCCGGGCAAGGAGCGCTACGTCGGCCGCGAGGAGTGGCACCGCCGGATCTTCGACGCCGCCGATGTTTTCGGACCGCGCTACGTGATTCCGAACTTCGTCGCCGGCGTCGAGATGGCCAAGCCGTTCGGCTTCGCGACAGTCGACGAAGCGATCGCGAGCACCACGGAAGGGCTCGACTACTTCATGAGCCACGGGATCACGCCGCGCTTCACGACCTGGTGCGCGGAGCCGACGACGCCGCTCGGCCGCGACAACCCCGACGGCGCGCCGCTCGAGTACCACATCCGCCTCCTCGAGGCGTATCGGGCGACGCTCGAGAAGCACGGCCTCGAGCCGCCGCCGGGCTACGGCCCGCCGGGCCCCGGCAACGCCGTGTTCTCCGTCAGCTCGTTCATGGACTCGCTCGAGCCCGCGGCGGTCGCCGCGTGAGGCGCGTCACCGTCGACGACGCGCGCGACCTCTGGCTGAACGCGGGCGACGACGAGCTGAAGCGGCTCGCCGAGGCGGCGCGCGCGCGCTTCCACGAGCCCGCGCGCGCGACGTACATGGTGATGCGGATCGTCAACTACACGAACGTCTGCGTCGCGCAGTGCGACTACTGCGCCTTCTACGTGCTCCCAAACGAGGACGGCGGCTACGTCCTCTCGCGCGAGGACGTGTTCGCCAAGATCGACGAGTTGCTCGACGTCGGCGGCGACCTCGTCGCCTTCAACGGCGGCTTCAATCCGAAGCTCCCGCTCGACTACTACTGCGACCTCTTCGCCGCGGTGCGCGAGCGCTACGGCGACCGCGTCGAGTTCTACGCGCTCACGGTCGCGGAGTTCGTCTTCCTCGCCGACCGCGCCCGGCTCTCGTACGCCGACGCCGCCGCGCGCCTCCGCGATGCCGGTGTCCACTGGGTCACCGGCGGCGGCAGCGAGATCCTGACGGAGGACTTCCGCGCGCGGCACGCGAAGTTCAAGTACACCGTCGCGGACTACCTCGAGGCGCAGCGCGCGATCGTCGAGAGCGGCCTCAAGACGACGGCCACGATGGTGATCGGCTTCGACGAGACGCTCGACGAGCGGCTCGAGCACCTGCAACGGACGCGCGACTTCCAGGACGGGTGCCTGCGCGACGGTCACGACGGGCTCTTCTCGTTCCTCTGCTGGACCTACAAGCCGTACGGCACCGCGTTCGGCGGCCGCGAGATCTCGCCGCAGGAGTACTGGCGGCACATCGCGCTGTCGCGAATCTTCCTCGACAACGTGAAGCACGTGCGAACCTCGGTGCTGACGCAGAACGAGGACGCGTTCCGCGCGCTCGACTACGGCGCCGACGACTTCGACCTGCCGATCGAGGACGAGGTGACGCAGAAGGCCGGCGCCCGGATCGACCTCGACCTCGAGGCGCTGCTGGCGATCCCGCGCCGGCTCGGCTACGAGGTCGAGTACCGCCGCGCCGAGCGGCCCGCCGCGCTCATCGCGTAGCGAGCCGCTCGAGCTCGCGCACCGCCGCCGTCGGAGGAGGAAGCGCGGCGCATTCGGCGGCGAGGCGCGCCGCGGCGGCTGCGTACGCGGCGTCGGCGAGCACCGTTGCGACCGCGGAGCGGACGTCTTCCGGCGTCGCCTCGATCACGTCGAGGACGACACCGAGTTCAAGCGCCTCGATGCGATCGCCGTTGTGCGTCTGGTCGGCGCCCATCGGGATCGCGACGAGCGGGAGGCCGAACGTGAATGCGCCGAGAACGCTTCCGGACCCCGCGTGGCAGACGACGGCGGAGGCCTCCGGCAAGACGTCGGTTTGAGGTACGAAGCGCTCGACGCGCACGCTCGCGGGGAGCGCGCCGAGCTCGGCCGGGTCGATTTGTGGCCCGACGGTCGCGAGCACATCGACGTCGAGGGCGGCGACTCCACGAAGCACGCGCGGGAAGAGGTCGCCGGATTCGATGTTGAAGATCGTTCCCAACGTCACGTAGACGAGCGGCCGGTCGCGCGGGCGGCGCTGCGACGGGTCAACGGCGCGGAACGCGCACGCCGTCCGCGGTAGCGGGAACCGCGGGTCGCGGAAGGACGACGGGAACGGCGACAGGACGAGGTGCCGCGCGAGCATTGCGCTCGTCTGAGTCGGTGGCAGGTCGAACTCCGCGCGGAGCCCGTTCAGCGGCTCGTCGAGCAGTTCGTCACGGACGAACGATCCCGCGGCGAGCACGAGCACGACCGCATACGTGATGCCGAGTGTCTCGGCGGCGACCATCGCGCCGAAATCGGTTTCGTCGCAGACGAGCGCGTCCGGCCGCCACTCGTGTGCAAGGGCGATCACGTCCCGCGCGCGCAGCCGGCCGACGGATTCGACGAACCCGCGGAGGTCGCGGTCCTCGCGCTCGCGGTCGACCGGCAGGAGCGGCCGGCGGTCAGGGGTGTGCGACGGCCCCGACTCGTGCGCGTCGAAGCCGAGCTCGCGGATCGTCGGCACGAGCGCGCGACGCCCGGTGACGGCGACGACGTGCCCAGCGGCCTCGGCCGCGCGCGCCACCGGGACCAGCGGCTCGAGATGGCCGCGCCCGCCGGTGAACGAGAAGAGGAGGCGCACCTACCTGCGCCAGCGGTAGATCTGCCCGTCGCGCAACTCGACGTACACGGACATCGGTCCTCCTCGGTCGCGTCTCAGCAGGTCGGGGCGCGACTATAGGACGCTGAACCGAGGGCGGCAATCCTGAACCTCGAACGGCCGACGAGCGCGCGTCAGACGGCGGCGCCGGCGGCGACGAACCGGAGCTCGGGCACCTCGTCGAGCTCGTCGACGTCCCGCGCCAGCTCCAGGAACGTGTACAGCCCCGCGCGCTCGCGCGGGCCGAAGCGGTAGCGCAGCTTCTCGAAGTAGCGCGCGAGGAATCCCGCCGGATAGCCGTAGCGCGCCGAGGACTCGTGCGCGAGCTGCTCCGGCTCGGCCCGCGCGGCGCGAACCGACGTCACGAGTGCCTCCTCCAGCTCCGGCAGGCCCGGATGCGTCGGCTCGGGCGCGGCCCAGACGGCGAAGACCATCGGCAGTCCCGTCCGCTCGAGCCAGAGCCGGCCGAGGTCGTGGTGCGGCGTCGGATCCTCGAACGCAGACCGCAGCGCCGCGTCGCCGATCAGCAGCTTCGCCTCCGCGTCCTCACCGAGCGGGACGTGGTCGGCGTGCGGGAAGAGCACGCGCGCGAGGACGACGGAGGTCGCCGACTCGGGTGTGACGGCGATCGTTCGCAGGCGCTCGAGCGGCGTCTTCGTGACGAGCTGGATGGACTCGACGGCACCTTCGCTCGACACGCACAGCCGCGGCAGGAGCCGCAACGACGACGCGTGCCGCGCCCACTCGATCGACGAGATCGGCGCGATGTCGAGCTCGCCCGCGACGAGCTGCCGGTTGAGCGCGGTCGGCACGCCGACGACCTCTTCTACGTCGGCCTCGAGCCGGAAGAAGACCGGTGCCATGTTGACGTAGCCGATGCGGCCGAGGCGGATCATCCGAGGGGCTCGAGCGCCGCGAGCGCCGACTCGCGGTCGGGATAGTCGCGCATCTCGACGACCCGGTCCTCGTGGACGACGAGCACCTGGTGGACGGTCGGCAGCTGCTCCGGCGGCGGCGTCGGATGCGGGTCGACGACGAGCATCCCGTCGCGATCGGTAACGATCTCGGGCGCGAACGTGCGCCCTTCGTTGTCGGGCTGGTCGAGCATCGCCACGACCTCCTCGCGCCTCCGGCAGAGCATGCGCGGCCGGACGCCGATCCACACGACGTCGTCGGCGAGCAGCTCCTTGAACGCGTCCATGTCGGCCGCGAGGATCGCGTCGCGAAGGTGCATCACGCGGCGCGATCGACGACGGCGTAGGTGAGCGCTTCCAGCTCCTCGCGATGCTTCTCGGCGCCGAGGAACGACCGCGCGCGGGCGGCGTAGTCGAGCGCGGCGTCGCGCGAGCGGGCGAGGGCGTCGGTCGCCCCCACGCGAACGAGCGCGCCGTCGAGCGATCCACCCGCGAGCGCGTCGCGCACGAGCGGATCGCGCCCGCCCGCGAGCAGGAGCGGCATCGTAGGCGTCCCTTCGCGCAGGTCGGTGCCCGGGATCTTCCCCGTCTCCTGTGTCTGGCCCGAGCAGTCGAGGATGTCGTCCGCGATCTGGAAGGCGATGCCGAGGTTGAGCCCGTAGCTCCCGAGGCGCGCGTCGCCGCCCGAGCCGAGCAGGCACGCCGCCTCGATCAGCTTCCCCGTCTTGAGAGCGCAGCGCTCGAGGTACGCCTCGATCGTCGTGTCCGCGTCGCGGATCTGGCGGCGCTGGAGCGCCTCGCCGCGCGCCAGGCAGAGCGAGGCGCGGGCGAGCGTCGCCACCGCCGCGTCGCCCTCCGGCACAAGCTCGGCGAACGCGCGCGCGAACAGGTAGTCGCCGGTCGCGAGGGCGGGGCCGGGGCCGTAGACCGACCACACCGCGGGCAGGCCGCGGCGCATGCGCGCGCCGTCGACGAGATCGTCGTGGACGAGCGTCGCGAGGTGCACGAGCTCGACGGCGACGCCGGGCGCGAGCCTCGGCTCGTCGTCCCGCGAGGTGAGGAAGCAGAGCAGCGGACGCAGCCGTTTACCGCCGGCCGCGAGCGCCTCGTTCGAGACCTCGGCCGCGAGGCCGAGGCGGGCCGCGACCGCGCGTGCGAGGCCCGTCTCGATCTCGGCCATGTAGCCGGCGAGGCCGGGGGTCGCGTGAACCGCGGCGAGGGCGCTCACACCGCCTCCCCGGTGTGCAGGGCGACGATCGAGCCGGCGAGGAGCCGGTAGCGCACCTCGGCGAAGCCGGCGTCGCGCATCAGCGTCGCCAGCGCGTCCGCGGCCGGGAAGCGCTTCACCGAGGCGGGCAGGTACGTGTACGCCGAGCCTCCGGGAAGCGCCTTCCCGAGCAGCGGCACGACGCGGTCGAACCAGAGCGAGTAGAACGGCCGAAGCGGCCCGCGCGGCTGCGTGATCTCGAGGATCGCGACGCGCCCTCCCGACCGCAGCACGCGGCGCAGCTCGCGCAGCGCGAGCTCGAGGTCGGCGACGTTGCGCGCGCCGAAGCCGACCGTGGCCGCGTCGAAGGTCGCGTCGGGGAACGGGAGCGCGAGCAGGTCGCCCTCCACCCACTCCACCTGCGGGGCCTTGCGGCGCGCGCGCTCGAGCATCCGCGGCGAGAAGTCGACCCCGACGACGCGCGCCGCGCCTGCGCGCACGTCGGCGACGGCGAAGTCGCCCGTGCCGCACGCCGCGTCGAGGACGGAGTCGCCGGGCCGGACGACGGCCCGGGCGCCGAGCCTGCGCCAGCGGAGGTCGAGCCCCATCGTCATCACGCGGTTCATCACGTCGTAGACCGGCGCGATGCGGTCGAACATCGTGCGGACGGCGTCGGGCGCGAGCGTCATCCCAATCGTCCCCTGGGGCCATGTCCAGGGTCTGACGCTGGACGCAGCCCGGCGGGCCATGTCGAGGGTCTGACCCTCACGGCTGGCCCCAGCGCGGCACGAGCGCGTTCTCGAGCCCGATGTGGTCGAGCGCGCGCGCGGCCACGAAGTCCACGAGGTCGTCGACGGTCTCGGCGCCGTGGTAGAAGCCCGGCGCGAGGAAGAGGATCGTTGCGCCGGCGCGCCGGAGCGTGAGCATGTTCTCGAGGTGGATCGTCGACAGCGGGGTCTCGCGCGGGCAGAGGACGAGCTTGCGCTCCTCCTTCAGCGCAACGGACGCCGCGCGGTGGATCAGGTTCTGCATCGCACCCGAGGCGATCGTGCCGAGGGTGCCCATCGAGCAGGGGCAGATCACGTACGCGTCGACCTTCGCCGACCCCGACGCGTACGGTGCCTTCCAGTCGTTCGGGTCGAACACCGTGACCGCGTCGCCGGTGCCCTCGACAAAACGGGCGAGCACCTCGTCCCGCGGGAGCCGCGCGTCGCCGTAGAGCTCCGTCGCGAGCACCTCGATCGCGGCGCCCGACGCCGCGACGCCGACCTCGCAGTCGGCGGCGGCGAGCGATTCGACGAGCCGCTTCGCGTAGGGCGCGCCCGACGCGCCCGTGATCCCGAGGAAGACACGCACAGCCGCTGCGAAGCCTACGCGGCGCGCGTCCGCCCGCGCCCTACTCGGTCTCGTCGTTCGGCAGCCCGACGTCCTTCTGCTGGCCGTTCGAGGCCTCGAGGAAGACCGCGAGCTGGCGCAGCCGCTCGTCTCCGAGCGCGGCGAAGGACGGCATCGGAGAGCCTTTGTTGACGCAGCTCGGACACTTCAGGTGCTCGACCTGGAACTTGAGGCCCTTGTTCTTCTGGCCCTCCTCGGTCAACTCCGGCGCGCCGAGGTTCTGGCCGCCGTCGCCGAGATAGACGTGGCAGTTCGCGCAGCCGGCCTCGGCGAAGAGGGTCGCGCCGGCGACCGCGGCCTTGTTGTTCTCGAAGCCCTGCTCCTTCGCCCACGTCGGCACCTGCGCCTTCAGTTCGCTGCCGAGCGCCTCCTTCGCCGTCGCGCCCTTGTAGGTCAGGACGCCCATCGAGATCACGACGAGGATCGCCGCGATGATCGCGACCGGCCGGCGCATCAGCCGCCGCTCGGCGCGGATGTCGAGGAACGGCATCGCCAGCAGGAGCACGAGCGCGATCGTCGGGATGCCGACGGTGCCGAGGATCACCGACTCCGGCCATTTGAAGATCCGCAGCAGATAGAAGAGGAAGTAGAAGTACCAGTCGGGGCGCGGCGTGAAGCTGATCGTCCCCGGGTCGGCCTTCTCGTCGTAGATCTTCCCGAGCCAGCCGGGCTCCTCCGGGGTGTCGCCGGCCGTGACCTTCCAGACGACGGCGAGGCCGATGATGACCGCGACGACGACCAGCGACATGATCGTGTCGTGGAGCATCGCGAAGGGGTAGAACGGCTTCCCGCGCTCCTTGACGTCGGCCTTGTACTGCTGGAAGACGCGCCGGCGCTCGACGACGCGGTCGCTAGCCACGACGGCCTCCGCGCGGGCCGGGACGCGTCATCCCCGAGCGCCCGTTCGCGCTGCCCCCGTTGAGCGGCCCGGTTCCCGCGGCCTCCTTCGACCACGGAGGCGACGTGACGCCGAGGCGGACGACGAGGTAGAGGTGCAGGCCGATCAGCGCGAACAGCCCACCCGGGATCAGGAGCATGTGGATCGAGTAGAACCGTGGCAGCGTGTCGGCGTTGATGTACGTCGATCCCTGCAGGAACTG
>DATHAE010000185.1:0-6091 GCA_035296805.1 Gaiellaceae bacterium
ACCGGAAAGGGGCCTCATGCCCGTTGTCTCCATGAAGGATCTCCTGGAGGCCGGCGTCCACTTCGGCCACCAGACGCGGCGCTGGAACCCGAAGATGAAGCGCTTCATCTTCACCGAGCGCGGCGGCATCTACATCATCGACCTCCAGCAGACGCAGCAGCTGCTCGACGACGCCTACAACTTCGCACGCGCGATCGGCGAGCGCGGCGGCTCGATCCTCTTCGTCGGCACGAAGAAGCAGGCGCAGGACTCGGTCGCCGGCGAGGCGAAGCGCGTCGGCATGCCGTACGTGAACCACCGCTGGCTGGGCGGTCTGCTCACGAACTGGCGCACGATCTCCGATCGCGTGCAGCGGCTCCACGAGCTGCGCTCGCTCCAGCAGGAGGCGCAGCTCGATCTTCTGCCTGCGAAGGAGCGGATCCAGATGATCGCCGAGCTCGAGAAGCTGGAGGCGAATCTCGGCGGGATCGCCGACATGCGCCGCCAGCCGGAGGCGATCTTCATCGTCGACCTTCGCAAGGAGCAGCTCGCGGTGCGCGAGGCGCAGCGGCTCGGGCTGCCGGTAATCGCGCTCGTGGACACGAACTGCGACCCCGACGAGGCGCAGTACGTGATCCCGGGCAACGATGACGCGATCCGCTCGTGCTCGCTGATAACGCGCGCGATCGCCGACGGGATCGAAGCCGGCAAGCAGCGCGTGACACGCGGCGAGATGGCGGGGCAGCGAAACGGCGACCGGGCGCCGGCGGCGGAGCCGGAGGCCGCGTCGGAGCCGGAGGCCGCCGCGCCCGAACCCGCGCCTGCGGCGCCCGAGCCCGCCCCTGCGGCTGAGCCGGAGCGCGCGGCGCCAGAGCCCGAGCCGGTGGCGGTGGCGCCCGAGCCCGCGCCTGCGGCGGACGACGCGCCGGTGCCGCTCGGTGACGAGGTCGCCGCGGCGCCCGAGTACGAGGTGCAGAGCCAGGGCGAGCGCGCGGTCGAGGCTCCGGAGGTGCTCTCGGAGTCGGCGGCCGCTCGCGAGGAGGAGGGACGGTGACCGAGATCTCGGCCGCGATGGTGAAGCAGCTCCGCGACGCGACGAGCGCCGGGATGATGGACTGCAAACGTGCGCTGCAGGAGACCGGCGGCGACTTCGACGCCGCCGTGAAGCTCCTGCGCGAGCGCGGGATGGCGCAGGCGGCGAAGCGCGCCGGGCGCGAGACCTCGGAGGGACGCGTCGTCGTCTCGACGGGAGACGGCGTGGGGACGATCGTCGCCGTCGCGTGCGAGACCGAGCCGGTGTCGAAGAACGACGAGTTCCAGGCATTCGTCGACCGCGTGCTCGACACGGTCGCGTCGGGCGGCGACGCGCCGTCGCTCGAGCAGGAGCGCGTCGAGCTGTCCGCGAAGCTGGGCGAGAACGTCCAGGTGGTCGGCACGAAGCGGATGGAGGCGAGCGACGGCGAGGTGCTCGCGTCGTACGTCCATTCGCCGGCGAACAAGGTCGGCGCGCTCGTCCGCGCCAAGGGCGACCCTGATACCGCCCGCAGCCTGGCGCTGCACCTCACCTTCGCGCGGCCGACGTACGGCTCGCGGGACGAGGTGCCGTCCGAGCTCGTCGACGCCGAGCGCGAGATCCTCCAGCGCTCGGAGGAGGTGCAGTCGAAGCCGGAGAACGTCCGCGACAAGATCGTCGACGGGATGCTCAACAAGCGCTTCTACGGCGAGTCGGTGCTCACCGAGCAGCAGTGGTACCGGCCGGAGCAGGCGTCGGGGACGGTCGCGCAGGTGCTGAAAGAGCACGGCGTCCAGCTCATCGACTACGCCTGGTACTCCGTCTCCTGATGGCCGCGGCGCCGCAACCCGCGGCCGCCGCTCCGGCGTTCGCGCGCATTCTGCTCAAGCTCTCGGGCGAGGCGCTGATGGGCGAGCTGGAGTACGGCCTCGACGCCGGGACGGTCGACGCCGTCGCGCGCGAGCTCGTCGAGGTTCGCTCGACTGGGATCGAGATCGCGCTCGTGATCGGCGGCGGCAACGTCTACCGCGGCGTGGCCGCGACGGCCGAGGGGATGGATCGCGCGACGGGCGACTACATGGGCATGCTCGCGACGGTGCTCAACTCGCTCGCGGTCCAGGAGGCGCTCGAGCGGCACGGCGCCGACACGCGCGTCCTGTCGGCGCTCGAGGTTCAGGAGGTGGCGGAGCCGTACATCCGGCGCCGCGCGATCCGCCACCTCGAGAAGGGCCGGATCGTGATCTTCGCCGCCGGCACGGGCAACCCGTTCTTCACGACCGACACGGCGGCTGCGCTGCGCGCGCTGGAGATCGGGGCGGAGACGATCCTGATGGCGAAGCACGGCGTGCGCGGCGTCTACGACGGCGACCCGCGCACAGACCACAGCGCGCGGTTCCTCCCGGAGCTGACCCACCTCCAGGCGATCGAGCGCGGGCTGAAGGTGATGGACACGACCGCGCTCTCCCTCTGCATGGACAACAAGCTGCCGATCCACGTCTTCGAGCTCACGCGCGGCAACATCGGTCGCGTCGTGGCCGGGGAGCGGGTCGGCACGATCATCTCGACCCCCGCCGAAGGAGCCGAACACTGATGGCTGTGACGATCGACGAATTCCTGAGGGACGCCGCGAGCCGAATGGACAAGTCGGTCGAGGCGACGCACGAGCACTTCAATTCCGTGCGCACCGGCCGGGCGTCGGCCGCGCTGCTCGACCGGATCCAGATCGACTACTACGGGACGCCGACGCCGCTCAAGAACCTGGCGACGATCAACGTCCCCGAGGCGCGCATGCTCACCATCCAGCCGTTCGACCCGACCTCGATCAAGGCGATCGAGAAGGCGATCCAGGAGTCCGACCTCGGTCTGCAGCCGTCGAACGACGGCAAGCTCATCCGCCTCCCGATCCCGCAGCTGACCGAGGAGCGGCGGAAGGAGCTCGTCAAGCTGACGCGCCACATGGCGGAGGAGGGGAGGGTCGCGGTGCGCAACGTCCGCCGCGACACGATGCGCCACCTCGAGGAGCTGGTGCGGAACGGGGACGTCGGCGACGACGAGGAGCGCGCCGCCGAGGGCCGCGTGCAGAAGCTCACGGACGAGCGCGTCGGCAAGATCGACGACCTACTGAAGCGCAAAGAAGCCGACATCATGGAGGTCTGAGGGGCGTGAAGCTCCTCTCGCGCCTCCGCACGCTGGCGCGCATCCGTCCGCTGCCCGAGGGAGACCTGCCGGAGGTCGCAAGCTCGGTCGCCGTGATCATGGACGGGAACGGTCGCTGGGCGAAACGGCGCGGGCTTCCGGTCGCGGCCGGCCACCGGGCGGGCACGCGCGCGCTGCGGCTCACCGTGGAGGCGGCGATCGAGCTCGGGGTCCACGACCTCACCGTGTACGCGTTCTCGACCGAGAACTGGTCGCGTCCCGCCGACGAGGTCGAGGCGCTGATGGGGATCTTCGGCGAGACGATCGAGCGCGAGCTGCACGACCTCGCAGAGCAGGGCGTGCGAGTGCGCTTCATCGGCCGCCGCGACCGCGCGCCGGCCGACCTCCGCGCGCGGATGGACGCGATGGAGGACCGCACCGAGCTGAACGGCCGCCTCAATCTCTGGATCGCGTTCGACTACGGCGGCCGCTCCGAGCTCGTCGAGGCGACGCGGAGGCTCGTCGAGAGCGGGGTCGACGCGCGCGAGATCGACGAGAACCTGATCGCGGCGAACCTCCACGCACCGGACCTGCCGGACCCCGACCTCCTGATCCGGACGAGCGGCGAGATCCGGATCTCGAACTTCCTGCTCTGGCAGCTCGCCTACGCCGAGCTCGTGTTCGTCGACAAGCTCTGGCCGGACTTCGACGCGCGCGACCTCCGCGCCGCGCTGACCCAGTACGCGCAGCGCCGCCGCCGCTTCGGCGGCCGGTAGCGCCCGCGCGATGTCCTCCTTCTGGTCGCGAATCGTCGTCGGCCTCGCCGGAATCCCGGTCGTCCTGGGGGCGGTATGGCTCGGCGACTGGTGGGTCTTCGGCCTCGCAGCGATCGCGGGTGCGATCGCGCTCCACGAGTACTGGCTGATGACGCGCGAGCTGAGGCCGCTCGCTCCCGCGGGGTACGTGGGAGCCGGGCTCGCCCTCGCGGCGGCCGAGGCCGGCGACATCGGGTGGATGCTCGGCGGCGCGATGACCTCGTTCGCGCTCGCGTTCGTGCTCAAGGCGATCTCGGAGACGCGCCAGGCGGCCACGACGTCCGTCTCCGCGACGGTGATGGGGACGATGTGGATCGGCGTCGGGCTCGGGTTCCTGATCCTCGTGCGAGAGCTTCCCGACCACGGGCGGCTGGCGGCGCTCACGGTGCTGCTCGCGGTCTGGGCCGGCGACACGTTCGCGTACTTCGGAGGACGGCTCCTGGGACGGCACAAGATGGCGCCGCGCACGTCGCCGGGCAAGACGTGGGAGGGCTTCTTCTTCGGGACGGCGGCGACGGTCTTCGTCACCTTCGTCGCGCTCTACGAGGCGGACTTCCTCACGATCGCCGAGTCGCTCGTCCTCGGCGCGGTGCTCGCGGTCGCAGCGCCCCTGGGCGACCTCTTCGAGTCGCTCCTCAAGCGCGACGCAGGCGTCAAGGACAGCGGCAGCCTCCTCGGCGGCCACGGCGGCATGCTCGACCGCCTGGACGCCTTCCTCTTCGCCGCCCCCGCCGCCTACTTCACCATCCTCGCCTTTTCGTGACACGGGCCGAACGACCCCTGTAGGCACACTGTCGCCGATGAAGCGGATCGCCCTGCTCGGCGCGACGGGCTCGATCGGCCGCCAGGCGATCGAGGTCATCGACGCCCACCCCGAGCTCGACCTCGTGGCGGCGACCAGCGGCTCGACGCCGATCGACGGACTCGCGCCGCTCACGCAGGTCGGCGGCGATCCGACCGCGCTGCTGGAGCGCGCCGAGCCCGACGTGGTGCTGAACGCCGTGGTCGGCTTCGCCGGCCTCGTGCCGACGATGTGGGCGCTCGAGCGCGGGGTCACGCTCGCGCTCGCGAACAAGGAGAGCCTCGTCGCGGCCGGCGACCTCGCGCTCGCCGCGCACGCGCGCGGCGGCGGCGAGCTGATCCCCGTCGACAGCGAGCACTCCGCTCTCTTCCAGTGCGCACGCCTCGGCGAGCCCGAGAGCCTCGTCCTCACGGCGAGCGGCGGACCGTTCCGCGGCCGCACGAGCGACGACCTCGCCGACGTCACGCCTGACGAAGCACTGGCGCACCCGACGTGGACCATGGGCCCGAAGGTCACGATCGACTCGGCGACGCTCGCCAACAAGGGGCTCGAGGTGATCGAGGCGCACTTCCTCTTCGGCGTGCCGTACGACCGGATCGAGGTCCTGATCCACCCGCCGTCGATCGTCCACGGCCTCGTCCGCTACCGCGACGGCGCGTCGATCGCGCACCTCGGCCATCCCGACATGCGCGTCCCGATCTCGTACGCGCTCACCTACCCCGACCGCGCGCCGACGCCGGTGCCCGCGCTCGACCTGACCGCGCGGCCGCTCGAGTTCCACGAGGCCGATCTGGACACGTTCCCGATGCTCGCGCTCGCGTGGGAGGCCGGCGAGCGCGGCGGCACCTACCCCTGCGCCTACAACGCAGCCAACGAGGTCGCCGTGCAGCAGTTCCTCGACGGACGCATCGGCTTCCTCGAGATCGCGCCACTCGTGCAGGAGGTGCTCGACCGCGTCGACGGATCGCCGGCCCGCGACCTCGCCGACCTCGTCGAGGCCGACCGCCGTGCCCGCGACCTCGTGCCCGTCGGATGAGCATTTTCGTCTCGATCCTCGGGCTCGCCGTCCTGATCCTGGTCCACGAGGCCGGACACTTCTTCGTCGCGCGCTGGACCGGGATGACGCCGCGGAAGTTCTACATCGGCTTCGGTGCGCCGATCGCGAAGACGACCCGCGGCGGCGTCGAGTACGGGATCGGCTCGATTCCGCTCGGCGGCTACGTGAAGATCCCGGGGATGCACCGGCCGGCGCCCGGCGACCTCCGGCGCAGCCTTCCGCCGCCCGACCGCGAGCGCCTGCACGAGCACCTCGCGCGGCTCGACGACGCGATCGAGCGCGGCGACGAT
>DATHAE010000186.1:0-7464 GCA_035296805.1 Gaiellaceae bacterium
CGCCACGTGCGGACGGCGGCGTAGACGGAGGCGCCGGCGACGAGGAAGAACGCGAGCGCGTCCCGGCCGCTGACCCCTCGGACGAAGTACCAGCCGAGGTCGACGACGAACAGCGCGACGGCGCCGTAGAAGACGTACTGCTGGCGCGACGGCCAGGTGCCGATCTCGCGGCGGCCGAAGTCGCGCCACATGAAGTACGCCGCGACGGCGACCGCGATGAAGAACGCGACGCGGAGGAGCAGGGACGCCGTGACGAGCGACTGCTGCTGGTTCAGCACGACGATCGCGACCGCGACCGCGGCCAGGATCAGCAGGTTGCGGACGAGCGGACTGATGTTCATCAGGCCGTCATCCAGGCGCGGACGGCCAGCGCGGCGGCGACGAGCGTCGCGACCGCGAACCAGAGCAGCCGCGCACGCGGCTCCTCCGGCGCATACAGCCACGGCGACAGAACCGCCAGCAGCGCGAACGAGCCGTACGCGTAGTGGAGGCGATCCGACGCGCGCCGATCGTCCGAGAGCAGCAGCAGCCCGAGCGCCACCTGTGCGACGAGCACCGTCTGCGCGAGCGCCAGCAGCTGCGCGACGCTCCGGCCGGCGCGGCGCCGGCGCGCGACGAACGCCGCGACGGCCGCGGCGGCGCAGACCGTAACGACCACGAACGCGTTCCAGTGGTGCGCCGTCAGCATCAGGGCTGACCCTACCGAGCGGACGCGGCGTTCCCGACGCACCGACGCGCCGATCGGCGTCAGACGGTCACACCAAGCTCCGCGAGGCGGCGGAACGCGAGCGCGGCCGCCATCGCGCCTTCTCCGACCGCTCCGGCGACTCGCTTCGTCGACCCGTGGCGGACGTCGCCGGCAGCGAAGACCCCGGCCCGGCTCGTCTCGAGCGGAAGCGGATCGCGGTCGAGCGGCCATCCGTTGCGGGGCCCGCCGGCCACAAGATCCTGGCCGGTCAGGATGTAGCCGGCGGGGTCGGTCGCGACGCCCTCCGCCGAGCACCAGTCGGTGTGCGGGCGGCCGCCGATGCAGAGGAAGACGGCGTCCGCAGGCTCCGTGCGAGCGTTGCCGGCGGCGTCGGCGACCGTCACGGCCGCGAGGCGGTCTCCGGTTGCGTGCAGCTCCGTGAGCTGCGTCTCGAGCCGGACGTCGACCAGCCCGTTCCGCTCGATTCGCTCGACGAGGTACGCCGACATCCTGGTGCCGAGCCGGTCGCCTCGGACGAGCATCGTGATGCGCGCGCCGGCGTTCGCGAAGTTCAGCACTGCCTGCCCCGCGGAGTTGCCCGCCCCGACGACGACCACGCGCTGACCCGAGCACTGCACCGCCTCGCTGCGGCCGGCGCCGTAGTAGACGCCGCGGTCGAGCAGCTCGTCGACGCCGGCGAGGTCGAGCCGCCGCCAGTCCATTCCCGTCGCCGCCAGCACGACCGACGCCGTCACCTCCGAGCCGTCGTCGACGATCAGCCCGACCCGCTCGTCCTGGCCGTTGAGCCGGCTGCCGCGGATGCCGTGCAGGAGCATCAGCTCAGCGCCGAACTGCTCCGCCTGCCGCCCGGCGAGCCGCGCGAGCTCGGCGCCGCCGATCCCGTCCGGGAACCCGAAGAAGTTCTCGATCAGCGACGTGTGCGACGCCTGGCCGCCTGGCACGTCCCGATCGAACACGGCGGTTGAAAGGCCGTCCGACGCCGCATAGACCGCCGCCGCGAGACCGGCCGGGCCTGCACCGATGACGACGAAGTCGTACTGGGAGCGACTCGGCGAGGCCCTCTGGCTCCACGCCGCCGCGAGCAGCTCGACCGTCGCGCCCGCGAACGTCCGCTCGCCGTCGGCGACGACGGGGAGCAGCGCGTCGGCGAGGCCGAGCCGATCGAGCAGACGCACAGCCTCCGGAGAACCCGCCTCGAACCACTCGTGCGGCTGCGCGATCCGCGTCAGGAAGTCGCGCAGACGGTGGTCCTCGGCCTCCAGCCGCCGACCCACGACCTGCACGGTTGGACGGACCGGGCTCACGGACCGCCCGAGCGCCTCAGCCCACGTCGTAGCGCGGATCGTGCGCAGCCGCGAGCTTCGCGAGCAATCCCTGGAGCGTCTCCCGCTCCGCGTCGTCCAGCGGCGCGAGCAAGTCGGCGTCCACCCCGCCCACGACGGTCCGAAGGCGGTCGAGCTCCCGCGCGCCCGCGTCGGTCAGGGTGACGACGTGGCGGCGGCGATCCTTCGTGTCGCGGCGGCGCTCGATCAGACCGTCTGACTCGAGCTCGTCCAGCAGGCCGACGAGGTAGCTGCGGTCGTACGCGAGCGCGTCGGCGATCGCGGCCTGCGTCGCGCACGCGCCCTGCGCCAGCACCGCGAGGACGCCGTACGCGAACGGCACCGCATCCGCCTCCTCGAAGGCGTCGATCGTCTTGTGCTTCGCCATCATCCCGACGCGCTTGGCGAGGAACGAAGGACTGGTCACGAACTCGCGCGGCACGCGGACGACCGGCTTGAGCTGCGTCACTTCGACCACGGACGGAAGTGTAGCGCGTTCTATGGTCTTCATGTATAGTGGAGAAAGTCCACTATTTCGGGAGCCGATAAATGCTTCATTCCATCTCGTCGCGTCGCTGGGCAGCACTTGCACTGATCGTGGTGGCGCAGTTCATGGTCGTGCTCGACCTCTCGATCGTCAACGTCGCGCTCGACTCGATCAGGGCCGACCTGGGATTCTCGGAGACGGGGCTCCAGTGGGTCATCACCGCGTACGCGATCGTCTTCGGCGGCTTCCTCCTGCTCGGCGGCCGCCTCGGCGACCTCTACGGCCGGCGCCGCATGTTCATCGCGGGGCTGCTGCTGTTCGCGGCCGGCTCCGCCCTCGCCGCGCTCGCCTGGTCGTCCGCGTCGCTGATCGCGTTTCGCGGCTTGCAGGGGCTCGGCGGCGCGCTCTTTGCGCCGGCCGGCCTCTCGTTGCTGATGACGACCTTCAGCGAGGCGCGCGACCGCAACCTCGCGATCGGCGTCTGGGGCGCCGCGTCGGGCAGCGGCGGAGCCGCCGGCGTTCTGCTCGGCGGTGTCCTCACCTCGTACCTGAGCTGGCCCTGGATCTTCCTCGTCAACGTCCCGGTCGGCGTCGCGGTCGCGGCGCTGTCGCCGCGGTTCATCGCCGAAGGGAAGCGCCTGCGGACGGCGCGGCACTTCGACGTCGCAGGGGCGACCTCCGTGACCGCGTCGCTGATGATCTTCGTGTACGCCCTGACCTACGCGACGCAGCACGCTTGGAGCTCGCCCGTCACGATCGGCCTGCTCGCCGTCGCCGCCGCGCTGCTGGCCGCCTTCGTCTCGGTCGAGCGCCGCACCACGTCGCCGCTGATGCCGCTTTCGATCTTCGGCGTCCGCACGCTCGCCGCCGGCAACCTGATCACCGTCGTCCTCGCCTCGGTCGCGTTCTCGAGCTTCTTCCTGCTCGCGCTGTACCTCCAGCAGGTGGAGCACTATTCGGCGGCGCAGACCGGCCTCGCGTTCACCGCGATCGCATTGCCGATCGCGATCCTCTCCAACGTCGTCGGTCCGCTCGTGCGGCGGGTCGGGGCGCGGCCGCTGCTGGTGGTCGGGCTGCTTCTCGTCGCCTCGGCGTTGGCGTACCTGTTGCGACTGCCGGCCCACAGCGACTACGCCGTCGACCTGCTGCCGGCGTTCCTGTTGATGGGAGTCGGAATGGCGCTGTCGTGGGTTCCGGTCACGATCGCCTCGCTGGCCGGCGTCTCCCCCGCCGACGCCGGAATCGCCTCGGGCATCTCGAACACCGCGCGGCAGGTCGGCGGGGCGGTTGGCCTTGCGGTCGTCAGCACGATCGCCGCGAGCTACGGCGGTGCCGACGCGGCCGGACTGACGCACGGCTTCCACGTCGCGTTCGGCGCGCTCCTCGGCCTGTCGCTGCTGGCGGTCGCCGTCAGCGCGGTCTTCCTCGGCCCACGGCGGCCGGAGGTGACACCCGAGGCACTCCCGACCCGCGACTCGCCGGAGGCGCTCGCCGAGGCCGCGTAGCGCCTCAGCGGCGCAGGCGCGTACTTTGAGTCCGTGTCGCGAAGGAGACGCCTCCTCTGACGGAAGTGACCACGCAAGCGGCGCCGTTCTCAGGACGTACGGCGTGGGCGCGCAACCTCCAGACGCCGCTGCGCGAGTTCCTGCGCACCGAGACGGGCGGAGCAGCGGTCCTGCTGGCAGCCACGCTGGCTGCGCTCGTCTGGGTCAACGTCGACGCGTCGTCGTACAACTCTCTCTGGCAGACGACGCTGTCGATCGACGTCGGCGGCCACGGCGTCGCGCTCGAGCTCCGCGAGTGGGTGAACGCAGGGCTGATGACGCTCTTCTTCTTCGTCGTCGGCCTCGAGGCGCGTCGCGAGTTCGACCTCGGAGAGCTGCGCGAGCGGCGACGGTTCGCGCTGCCGCTGCTCGCCGGCATCGGTGGGATGGCACTCGCCGCGGCGCTCTACCTCGGCTTCAACGCGGGCCATGCCTCGGCGCACGGCTGGGGCGTCGCACTCTCGACCGACACCGCGTTCGCGCTCGGCCTGCTCGCGCTGGTCGGGCCGCGGTTTCCCGACCGCCTGCGCGCGTTCATGCTCACGGTCGTCGTCGTCGACGACCTGATCGCGCTCGTCGTGATCGCGACGGTCTACACCGACCACGTCGACGTCTCGGCGCTGTTCGTGGCGCTGGGCCTGTTCGCGGCGCTGCTCGTCATCCGGCGCGTCGGGGTGCGGCGGGGTGTCGTCTACGTGGTGCTTGCGGTAGCGATCTGGGTGGCGCTGCTCGAGTCGGGGGTGGAGCCGGTCGTCGTCGGGCTCGCGCTCGGCCTGCTGACCTTCGCCTCCCCGACCGCGCGGTCCGATCTCGAGCGAGCGACGGAGCGCTTCCGGCTGTTCCGCGAGCAGCCGACTCCGGAGCTGGCGCGGCTCGCCGGTGAAGGTGTCCGGTCGGCGATCTCGCCGAACGAGCGCCTGCAGCAGCTCATTCATCCCTGGACGAGCTACGCGATCGTGCCGCTGTTCGCGCTCGCGAACGCGGGGATCCCCGTCGACCGCTCGTTTCTGACGAACGCATTCACGTCGCCGATCACGCTCGGGATCGTGGTCGGCTACGTCGTCGGCAAGCCGGTCGGCATCGTCGGTGCCTCGCTGCTCGTCACACGGCTGAGCGGCGGGAGGCTGCGACCGCCGGTCGGCTGGGTCGCCGTCGCCGGCGGCGGCACGATCGCGGGAATCGGGTTCACGGTCTCGCTGCTCGTCGCGACGCTCGCCTTCACCGGGGAACAACTCGACGAGGCGAAGCTCGGCATCCTCAGTGCAGCCGTCGGCGCGTCCGTCCTCACGTGGGTCGTCTTCCGCGCCACGGCGCTGCTTCCGCGGCGCACGAAGATCCGGGCGTTGCTCGGAACGGCCGAGTCGCTCGTCGACCTCTACATCGACGTCGACCGCGAGCGAGACCATGTCCGCGGGCCCGTTCGGGGCGCGCCCGTGACGGTGGTCGAGTACGGCGACTTCGAGTGCCCCTACTGCGGACGGGCAGAGCCGGTCGTGCGTGAGCTCCTGCGCGATTTCGGCGACGTCCGGTACGTGTGGCGGCACCTGCCGCTGAACGACGTCCACCCGCACGCCCAGCTCGCGGCGGAGGCGTCCGAGGCCGCGGCGGATCAGGGTGCGTTCTGGGAGATGCACGACCTCCTGCTCGAGCATCAGGACGCGCTTCGGCCGCGAGACCTGATCGGCTACGCGGAGCAACTCGGGCTGGACGTCGCGCGGTTCACCGACGACCTGCGCACGAACGCCGGCGCGGCGCGCGTCGCCGAGGACGTCGACAGCGCCGACCTCAGCGGTGTCTCCGGCACGCCGACGTTCTTCGTCAACGGCCGGCGCCACTACGGCGCCTACGACATCGCCACACTCTCGGCGGCCGTACGCGCTGCCGGCGCGCGCGCGACCCTCGCGGCGCCGCGGTCACGCTGAACGGGAGCGCCTGCGGGTGATCGGCCACCCCGTCGTCGTGAACGGCCAGAAACGTTCGCTCGCCGTCCAGAGGAACCCGATTGCCAGCGTGGCGCCCACGGCGCTCGCGAGCAGGATCCGGAAGCCGGGCACGACGAGCATGAAGAAGTCGCGCGTGGCCGGAAAGGCGAGGACGACGACGTACAGCAGCAGCATCGCGCCGACGAGCCCGGACACCCAGCGCAGTCGGCGAACCCCCGTCGCCTCGAGCACGAGCACGAGGAACAGGCCGACGACGATCAACACCGTCGTCGCAGCCGTCCGCGCCGACTCGAGCGACAGCTCGAACACGTTCCGCGAGAGGAGGAACGCGGTCAGCACGCCGAAGCCGGCCGCAACGCCGGTCGGAACGGCGAACTGCGAGATCTCCCGGAGGTAGTTCCCGGTCCGCCAGTCGCCGTGCGAGGGCGCGAGCGCGAGGAAGAACGCCGGGATCCCGATCGTGAGCGCCGCTGCGACGGTCAGGTGCCGCGGGAGAAGCGGGTAGTCCTCGCTGGTCAGGCCGATCGACAGGATCAGGAACGCGGCGAAGACGGACTTCGCGACGAACAGCTTCGTCACGCGGTTGATGTTGCGCAGGATCTTGCGCCCCTCGGACACGAGCGGCGGCACGACGCCGAACTCGCCGCGCACGAGGACGAGGTCCGCGACCGCCTTCGCCATCTGCGCGCCCGACCCCTGCGCGATTCCGAGCCGCGCGGCCTTCAGCGCAGGGACGTCGTTGACGCCGTCGCCGACCATCGCGACGTAGCGGCCGTCCGCGCGCAGCGCCTCCACGAACTCGCGCTTGCCCTCGGGCGAGATGCGGCCGACGACGCTCGCGTCGAGGGCGTGGCCGCCGGCCGACGCGTCGTCGACGCGTGCGACTGGGATGCCGACGTCGCGGGCGATCGCGGCGACCGTCGCCGCCGCGTCGCCCGACAGCACCTTCAGCTCGACTCCCTCGTCGAGGAACCACCTGACGGTCTCGCGCGCGTCGGACCGGATCTCCTCGGCGAGCACCACGACGCCGAGCGGGCGCGTGCCGCTCTCCGCGAGAGCGGTCGCGTGATCCACCTCCGGAAGCTCTCCCGCGACGGTTCCGAACGCCACGACGCGACGGCCGGCCGCGGTCTCGGCGCGCGCGCGCTCGTCGAGCCCTCCCAGCGCGAACAGCTCCGGCGCGCCGAGGACGTACGACGTCGCGCCGAGCCGCAGGGCGCTCCAGCGTCGCTGCGACGAGAACGGGACCTCGGCGTCCGCGTGCTCCGGCGGGCCGTCGAACGACGCGCCGATCGCGTCCAGCGTCGCCGTCCGCGATCCGGCGCTGGCCGCATACCGCCCGAGCGCGGCCTCGAGCTCCCCGCTCGCCACGCCGTCGGCCGGCACGGTCTCCACCACCCGCACCCCCGGCTCCGTCAGCGTGCCCGTCTTGTCGAGGCAGACGACGTCGACGGAGGCG
>DATHAE010000187.1:0-2834 GCA_035296805.1 Gaiellaceae bacterium
TGCTCGGGCTCGTCGATCACCTGGAAGATGCGCTCGCCCGACGCCGTCGCGCGCTGCGCCTGGCCGATCCACATCCCGAGCATGCGCATCGGCATGATCAGCATCGTCAGGAAGAGGTTGAAGCGGACGAAGTCGGCGATCGGGAGCGTCCCGGCCGCGACCATCCGGCCGCCGACGAGCAGGATCGCGGCCTGCGCGAGCAGCGGCAGGAAGCTCATCACGGGCACGTAGAACGCGCGCTGCCGGTTCGCCCGGACGCTCTGCGAGAAGACCTGCTCCGACCGGCGCTCGAACTTGTCCTGCTCGGCCTGCTCCTGCGCGAACGACTTCACGACGTGGACGCCGACGATGTTCTCCTCGGCGACGGTCGCGACGTCGGCCATCTTCTGCTGCACGTCGCGGAGCAGCGGGTGCGAGACATGGCTGTAGCGGTAGGCGACGGCGGCGAGGACCGGGCCGATCGCGATCGCGATCAGCGCCAGCTTCCACGAGACGAGGAAGACGACGATCCCGACGCCCACGATCGTGAAGATGTGCTGGAAGAAGAAGATCAGCCCGTAGCCGAGGAAGAAGCGCACGCCCTGGAGGTCGACGGTCGCGCGGCTCATCAGCTGGCCCGTCTGATGGCGGTCGTAGTAGCCGAACGAGAGGCGCACGAGCTTCGCGTAGATCGACATGCGCATGTCGATCTCGACGCCGAGTGCCTGGCGGCCCGCGATCAGGCGGCGGCCCGACATCATCAGCGCGCGCGCGACGCCGATCGCGACCACGATCGCGACGAGCCGGCGCAGCTGGTCGCGGTCGCCGGCACTGATCGCGTCGATGACGTTGCCCGGGAGCCACGCGAGCGCGAGCGCCGCCGCCTGCGACCCGATCGCGAGCACGATCGAGATCCCCATCGACCACTTGTACGGGCGCAGGAATCCGAGCAGGCGAACGAACGTCTGCCGGTACTTCGGCGTCTGCTGCTCGTTCACCGGCTCAGGGTACCGGCGGCCGATCGCCTGTCAGAGCCGTGCGAGCTCCGCTCGGACGAGCGCGGCGGCGTCCGCGACACGGTCGCGGTTCTCGGGCAGGTTCAGCCATCCACTCGCGCCCGACGGGTGGGGGAGAGGGATCGCGACCGCGCCGTCGAGGTCGAACGTCCGCCCCACGAAGTCCGTCACCGACCTCAGGCCGAGCAGCCGCCGCGCCGCGAGCCCGCCGACGGTGACGATGAGGCGCGGGCGCAGCAGCCGCAGCTCCCACTCGCGCCAGAACGCGCAGAGGCGCTGCTCCTCCGGCGTCGGCGTCCGGTCCCCGCGGCCGGACGGCGCGCGGCCCGGGTAGCAGCGCGTGACCGACGCGCAGTAGAACGTGGCGTAGAACTCGTCCTCCTCGAGCTCGAGCCACCGCCGCAGAGTCTTGCCGGCGCGGCCGCGCCACGGCCGCCGTTCCTCGCCCTCGAGGATCCCCGGCGCCTGGCCGTACAGGTACGCGCGCTGGCCGTTCGGCCGCGGCGCGATCACCGGGAGCGACTCGAGCGGATGGCCGGCCTCGACGCACGCGCGGCAGACCGCCTGGTCGCGCTGCAGCGACGCGAGCGACCGGTAGGCGGAGCGGCGGCGCGTCACAGCCGCGGCGCGTCGTCTGTCGTGCAGAAGAAGCGGGCGGCGAGACCGGCCGGCACTTTCCCGCCGGGGACGACGAACCGTCCGAAGACGACGCGGACGTACTTCCCGCGGGGCAGGCGACCGGGTGCCGAGAATGATCCGGCCCAGCGGTCGCCCGGCCGGAGGACGCCCGCGAGCGGAGGCACCACCCGCTCTGCGAGCGCGCCGTTGTGGAGCGCCTTCCGCGCCGCGCGCCACTCCACCTCGGCGAGTGTGTTCGTGTCGAAGACGTCGAGCCCGCACTCGACCGTGTGGAGGTGGTGCGGCCGGACGACCTGCAGCGCGACGCCGGTCCGGTTGGCGAGCGTGGCGTCGACGCGCCAGGAGCGGCGCCCGACGACGAGCTTTCGCACACGGATCTGCACGTCGTGTCCCTTCGGGCCGCAGTCGCTCCCGCCGCGAAAGGTCAGCGTCTCCGGCGGCGCCCACGTCGCGGTCGCCTCGCGCGACCCGCAGCCCGCGGCGATGACGCAGGTGGCGAGGATCAGCGGGTGCCTCACGCGCGGACGACGACAAACCAATCGCCGGCGAAGAGCGGGTCGCCGCCGCCGAGCTCCTCCGCGAGCGCGTCGGGCGTGAAGTAGCGCTTCAGGATCGGCCACTCGGAGCCGTCGTCGAGCAGGCGGTGCTGAATCTCCTCCTGGTCGTGGTTCGGCCGCACGGCGGCGTCCACCACGAGGAGCTCCGGCGCGACGCGGCGCGCCTCGCCGAGGAACGTGCGCCGCTCCTCGACGTCGAGGTGCCCGTAGAAGTGACCCGTGAAGACACGGTCGAAGGCGTCGGCGGCGAACGGCAGCGCGAGCGCGTCGCCCAGGAAGAGCTCCGCGTTCGGCGCCTGCCTTCTCGCCTGCTCGAGCATCGCCGGGCTCGCGTCGAGCCCGACGACGTCACCCGCGAGCCGGCGCGTCAGGAAGCCGGTGCCGCAGGCGACGTCGAGCGTCCGCATCGGCGGCAGCGCGCGGATGAGCTCGACGAGCGAGGCGAGCTCGGCCCGCCACGCCTGCTCGTCCCGGGTGCCGATGTAGCGCCCGCGGCCGAGATACCAGTCGTCGTAGTAGGGCGCGCGGAGGTCGTAGTACTGCTTCATCAAGCGGGCGTGCCGACGCGGATGCGGTTCCCGTCGGGATCGACGAGCTCGAGCTCGCGCATGTTCCACGGTGCGGTCTCGGGCACGACGCCGAA
>DATHAE010000188.1:0-6714 GCA_035296805.1 Gaiellaceae bacterium
GGTCGCCATCAGCGCAAGCGCCGCCGCCGGCGAACCCTCCGCTGCGGCCGCTTCGGCGCGCGCGCGAACGTCGTCGTCGTCGCGGACGACCAGCCGCAGTCGGCTCACTTGGGCCACGACCTGATTGTGCCCGAGACAGACGACGAAGTCGAGGGTTTTCCCGGGTTTCGACCGAGGGTCGGCGGCGCCTACGGTGGTGAGCGCCGGCCGAATGGGCGCGGCGACCTTTCGAACAGGAGGAAAGAGATGCGCAAGCTTGCCTTGCTCGCGACGATCGTCGCTGCCGGTTTCGCCGCCACGGCCGCTGTCGCTGCGGCCCCGGAGCACGTCACGATCCCGGTTCACGACTCGTTCTACGCGCCGTTCATGAGCAACGCGTGCGGGATTCCCGTCACGATCACGCTCGACGGGGTCGCGCACGTCACGCTGTGGCGGAACAGCGCCGGCCTCGTCGTCCGCGAGCGCGACGTGCTCTCCTCGTTCACCGCGGTCTTCGAGTCGCCGACGGCGCTGGGCGGGACCGGTCGCTCGTTCACGAACCGCTCGCCGGGGGTGGCCGAGTTCGACTATGGCAGCGGCGCCGCGCTCGGGTCGACCGCCACGATCACGCTCACCGGCGCTCAGGGACCCGCGGCGGGCGCGGGATCCGACCTGACCGCCGGGTACCAGCGCCTCACGGGCACCGTCTACGGGTTCTCGCCGGAGGGGATCCCGCTCGTCGACTTCGACGGCCCGGTTCTCGATCAGCACGGCCGCTGGCCCGGGTTCGACGTGGTGCTCGCGCAGCGCTGCGCGGCGCTCGGCGGCTCGCTCCAGCCGTAGCCCACCGAGCCCTCGACTCGCGAGGACGCCGTGCTCGTCGCGGCGTCCTCGCTCACTTGCATCGGCCGCGGATGTCGGTCAGGCTGGCGACGCAGGTTCGGGCGGCGCCGTCGCCCGTGGCGGAGGCGATGAAGGAGGTCGTAGTGGGTCGCACGTGGAAGGGATTCGCGGTCGTGGTGCTCGGGGTCTGCTCGCTCGTCGCGAGCAGTGCGACGCCCGCAGGAATGAGCTCCACGACCGGAGGGAGCGCGACGTGCTCGTTCGCGCTTCGGATCGGGAACGTCCTGCCGTTCACCGGCGACCTCGCCGCGTACGGCGCGAACCTCGATCGCGCCGTCAAGCTCGGGGTCGGCCTGCAGAACGCCGCGCTCAAGGCGCAGAAGGTCAGGGCGAGCGTGAAGCTGGTCGCGTCCGAGGACGGACAGACGCAGGCGAGTGCGTCCGTGGAGGCGGCGACGAAGCTCGTGAAGTCGAACAAGGTCAACGTGTTGATCGGCGAGATGGCGTCGACCGCGACGATCCCGATGGCGCAATCGGTCGCGATCCCGAACCGGATCGTCCAGATCTCGCCGACGTCGAGCGCGCCGCAGCTGACGACGATCAACGACAACGGCTACCTCTGGCGGACGTATCCGTCGGATGCGCTTCAGGGGAAGGTGCTCGCGCAGGCCGCCGTCGACGCGTTCGGCAAGGGTGCGACGGTCAACGTCGGCGCGCGCAACGATGCGTTCGGGACGGCGCTCCTGGCCCTCTTCAAGGCCGAGTACGCCAAGCGTGGCGGCAAGATCGGCGAGAGCGTCTCGTGGAATCCGACCCAGGCGACGTTCGACACCGAGGCGCAGAAGCTCGTCCAGGGGAATCCGGCGGGATTCGTGATCATCGACTTCCCCGACACATTCGAGAAGTTCGCGCCGTCGCTCGTGCGGTCGGGCAAGTGGAGCGCCGGCAAGACGCTGATGACGGAGGCGATGCGCAACGGCGACGTCCTGTCGAAGATCGGCGCGCCGGTGGACGGCCTCCGGGGCTCCGCGGCAAGCGCAGCGGGCGGTCCGGCAGGGAAGGCCTTCGCGGCGTACTGGAAGAGCCACGTCAAGGGTGCGAAGCCGTACACGAGCTTCGAGGGCACTGCTCTCGATGCCGCCAACGTGGCGTTCCTCGCCGCGGTCAAGGCGTGCTCGGCACGGCCCGTGAAGATCAAGGCCAACCTGCGCTCGGTTTCGGGCCCTCCCGGGACGAAGGTCACGTTCCAGACGCTCGGCCGCGCAGTCAGGTTGCTGAGGTCCGGGAAGGACGTCGACTACGAGGGCGCGTTCAGCCCGGTCGACTTCGACGCGAGGGGCGACATCGGCTCGGCCGTGTTCGAGATCTGGAAGAACGACGGCGGCGGCAAGATCAGCACGCTGAAGACGATCACGTTCCGGGGCGGGTGACCGTCGAGCGGTTCCGGGAGGGCGGCGGCTTCGAAGAGGCCGCCGCCTACTCCCGCGCTGTCCGCCAGGGCCACCACGTGGCCGTGAGCGGGACGGCGTCGCCTGCCGGCGCAGGTGCGTACGAGCAGGCGCGCACGGTGATCGCCCGCGCGCTTGCGGCCGCCGAACGGCTGGGTGCGCGCCGCGAGCACGTGCTCCGGACGCGCTTGCTGCTCGCGCCCGGGTGCGACGTCGACGCGGTGATCCGGGCGCACGCGGAGGCGTTCGCGGGCGCCGAGCCCGCAAACACGACCTACTTCGTAGGCGGCCTCGTTCCCGACGGGGCGCTCGTCGAGTTCGAGCTCGACGCGATCGCCGACGACCCGCCAAGGTAGAGCCGGACGACCTTGGGGTCGTGGAGGAGCTCGACGCCGGGGCCCGTGAACGCGTTGCGGCCCAGGTCGAGCACGTAGCCCGTGTGCGCGAGCGCGAGCGCACGGCGTGCGTTCTGCTCGACGATCACGATTCCGATCCCGAGCGCGTTGATCTCCGCGAGCTTCGCGAACACGAGCTCGGCCGCCTGCGGCGCCAGCCCCGCCGACGGCTCGTCGAGCAGGAGCAGCCGCGGCGAGGTGACGAGTGCGCGCGCGAGGGCGACCAGCTTGCGCTGGCCGCCGGAAAGCGTCCCGGCACGCTGACGCGCGCGCTCCCCGAGCAGCGGAAAGAGCTCGTGGACGCGCTCGAGCGCGTCGCGGCGGTCGCTCCGCGGCGCCCCGAGCGTGCCGACCTTGAGGTTCTCGGAGACGGTCAGGCTCGGGAAGACGTTGTCGGTTTGCGGCACGAGGTTCAGGCCGCGGCGCGTCAGCCGGTCGGGCCGTATGCCGGCGATCTCCTCGCCCGCGAACCGGACGCTCCCGGTGCGCGGCGGCACCAGGCCGTAGATCGCCTTCAGCAGCGTGGACTTGCCGGCGCCGTTCGGGCCGACGACGGACACGAGCTCGCCGGCCTCCGCGCGCAAGGAGACGCCGTGCAGGATGACGGCGTCGCCGTACCCTGCCTCCAGTCCGTCGACCGCGAGCAGCGGCGCGCCGGTCACGGGCGCGCCCCGAGGTACGCATCGACGACTCGCGGATCGGCAGAGACCGCCGCAGGTCGGCCGCTCGCGATCACGCGTCCCTCGTTCATCACGACGACGACGTCGCTCACGCGCATGACGAGGTCGAGGTCGTGCTCGACGATCAGGAACGTGACACCGTTGCGCTCGCGCAGCTCGAGCACGTGCTGCAGCAGCTGGACGCGCAGCGTCGGACTGACGCCGGCCATCGGCTCGTCGAGGAGCAGGAGGCGAGGCCCCGTCATGAGCGCGCGCGCGAAGTCGAGCAGCTTGCGCTGCCCTCCCGAGAGCGTCGATGCGAGCGCGTCGGCGTGGTTCTCGAGCCCGACGAGCGTCAGCAGCTCGTCCGCGCGCGCGCGTGCCGAGCGCTCGCGTCCGCGCACCCTGCGCGGACGGAGAATCGTCTGCGGCAGCCGCTCGCCCGGATGCTGCGGCGCGGCGATGAGCACGTTCTCGCGGACCGTCATCCGGCCGAGCGCGCGCGGCGTCTGGAAGGTCCGGACGAGGCCGCCGCGAGCGATCGCGTATGGCGGCCGGCGGTCGATGCGGCGCCCGTCGAGCACGACGCGCCCGGATTCGGGACGCAGGAACCCGCTCACGACGTTGAACAGCGTCGACTTGCCGGCGCCGTTCGGACCGATCAGCGACGTGATCGAGCCCTGCTCGACGTCGAACGACGCGCCGTCGACGGCGTGGATGCCGCCGAAGCTGCGAACGACTCCGTTCACCTCGAGCAGCGTGCTCACTCGAGCACGAGCTCCTCGCGCCTGCCGAGGAGGCCCTGCGGCCGGAAGAGGATCAGCCCGATGATCGCGAGCCCGATCACCATCAGTCGCAGGTAGGCGCGCTCGGCCGAGTCGAACCACGAGAACGGCGCGAAATCGAAGAAGCGGGTGCCCGCGAACAGGACTCCGAAGACCACCGCCCCGACCGGCACCGCGAAGAAGCGTCCGAGCCCGCCGAGGATCACGATCATCCAGGCGAAGAACGTGAGGAGCGGGGCGAAGTCGTTGGGGCTGAAGAAGGAGAACTGCCACGCGTAGAAACACCCCGCCAGCCCGGCGAGGCCGGACCCGATCGCGAGCGCCTGCAGTCGGAACGCGAAGACGTTCTTGCCGAGCGACGCGACCGCGTCCTCGTCCTCGCGGATGCCGCGGAGGACGCGACCCCACGGCGTCCTCCCGGCGGCCCAGAGCGCGGTGCAACCCGCAAGTGCGGCGACCCAGACGACGATCAGCATCGTCACGTCCTTCGAGCCCAGGTGAAGCGTCGATTGCAACCAGCCTTGGAAGCGCTCCCACTGGCCGTTGTACGACGACGCCTCGCCCGCGCCGGCGAGGTTGATCGTCCCCTGCGTCCCTCCGGTGAGGCGCTCCTCGTTGGTTGCGACGTAGCGGACGATCTCGGAGAAGGCGATCGTGACGATCGCGAAGTAGTCCGCCCGCAGCCTGAGCGTCGGCAGGCCGACGGCGACGCCCGCGGCGGCAGCGGTGAGGATCGCGAGCGGCGCCCCGATCCACATGCTCCAACCGAGCTTGACCACGACGATCGCCATCGTGTAGGCGCCGATCGCCATGAACGCCACGTGTCCGAAGTTGAGCAGGCCGGCGAACCCGAACTCGAGCTGGATGCCGAGGCCGAGCAGCGTGTAGATGCCGGCGACTACGCCGACGAAAGCCCAGAACTCGCCGCTTGCGATCGTGCTCACAGTGTCCGCGCCCGCCCGAGCAGTCCCTGCGGCCGGACGAGCAGCACTGCGATCAGCACGGCGAATGCAACGACCGGCTTGTAGATCGGATTCACGCCGCCGTGGAAGCCCGCCCACGTCGATACCTCCGTCGCGAGGCCGAGGAGAAGGCCGCCGAACAAGGCGCCGGACGCGCTGCCGATGCCGCCGAGGAGGACGGCCGCGAACACCGGAAGCAACAGCGAGAACCCGAAGTTGGGGTCGAAGCTGCTCTGGACGAGCGCCGCGAGCACCCCCGCAAGACCGGCGATCAGCCCGCACAGGATCCACGTCAGCACGATCACGCGACCCGTGTCGATGCCCGCGACCGCCGCAAGCGCCCGGTCGTCGGCGACCGCGCGCATCGTCCGCCCGACCGAGGTCGTACCGAGCACGAGTGCGACGGCGACGATCGCCGCGGCGGCGACGGTCACGGCGATCGCCTGAGCGCCCGAGAGCCGCACGGAGCCGAGGACGTAGACCTTGTACGGGTCGACGTCGTACGAGCGCGGCTGGGGCCCGGCGACGAGGAAGATCGCCTGCCGGAGGACGAGCGCGAGCCCGATCGAGGCGAGGAACAGGCTCATGAAGCCGGCGCGCCGGGCCCGCAACGGCCGCCACAGCACTCCCTCGAGCGAAAGCGACAGGATCGCCGTCGACACCATCGCGAGCACGGCCGCGACCACCATCCCCATCCCGAGCCGGCCGTTGCAGAGGACGGCCACGAATGCACCGAACGTCATCACGTCGCCGTACGCGAAGTTGACGAGCCCCAGGATCCCGTAGATCAGCGACACCCCGACCGCGGCGATCGCGAGGACGGCGCCGGTGACGAGTCCGTTCGCGACGAGCTGCAGGAACATCTATACGACCTGCTGCTCGGGTACGAGACGGCCTTCGGCGAACCGAGCCGGGTCGAGGATCGCGAGCGCCTCGTCCTCGGCGGTGCCGGCAATCGCTTCGGCGAGGATGCGGCCGACGGCCGGCGCGAGCATGAAGCCGTGACCGCTGAAGCCGGCGGCGATCCACAAGCCGTCGGCGCCGGGCATGCGTCCGATGATCGCCTGCCGGTCCGGCGTCACGTCGTAGACACCGTGTGCGAGCACCGCGAAGTCGACGTGCTCGAGGACGGGCAGCAGCTCGCGAATCGCCAGACGGATCGTGCGGCGCCACTGCGCGGCCGGTGCGTCCGAGGGGCCGGTGGCCGAGAGATCGCTCGCCAACACGCGTCCGTCCGCGAGGTGCTTCGCCGCGAAGTGCCGTTCGGCCGACACGACGAGAGGCTCGACGAGGCGCTCGCGGATCGGGTCGGAGAGGAAGATCCAGCGACTCTCGCCGTGGATCGGCAGCTCGAAACCGAGCGGCTCGACGAGCGCGGGGGTGTCGACGCCGGCTGCGACCACGACCGTCGTCGCGCGAATCTCTCGATCGCCCGCCAGAGACAGCCGCCAGCCTCGATTGTCTCGCCGCAGCCGGGTGACCTCGCCGATCTCGACCGGCGTCTCTCGCGCGAACGCGGCGATCACCGCCTGCGGCCGGTCGACGTACCCGTCCTCGTCGCACCACGAAGCTCCGACGACCGTCTCGGTCGCGAGGCCCGGCACGAGTCGTGCGGCCTCGGCGCTGTCCACGACCCGCGACGG
>DATHAE010000189.1:0-9490 GCA_035296805.1 Gaiellaceae bacterium
AAACGGCCGTCGGAGCGCGCGCGCAGGTGCGCCAGCACGCGCCAGTCGGAGCCATGCGCGATCTGGAGGCGCGCCTTGCCGAGGCCGCGGATCCACCCTGTCAGCTCGATTTCGTCACCGTAGAGGGCACGGCCCGGCGGATCCTCGAGAGTGAGCGCGCGCACCTGGAAGTCCGCCGACCCGAGACCCAGCTTCTCCCGGATCGAGAGGGCCGGGAAGCTGCGCCACCCCGCGTCCGTCCTGACGCGCAGCATCGCTGCGCGGCGCGACGCGTTCGCCACGACCACGGCGTCGAGCAAGCCGCCGACGCCGAGCTTGCGCCCGAGCGCCGCCGGCGTCAGCGGCTGCGTCGGCCAGACGTGGTGCGGCGAGTAGTAGTCGAACGGATCGTCGACCGAGACGAGGTACGGCACGGCCTGCGCACGCGGCCACGCGTCCTGGATCGCGGAGGTGCGGCCACCCGACGTGGAGAAGTAGTACGAGACGATCGCGCGACCGCCGAACGTGAGGACGCGGCCGGCGGTGGCCCCGATCGCAAGGTTCGTCTCGGCGCGCTCCGCGCGGATCCCGCCGTACATCTGGTCGCGCGTGTCGGGCAGCAGGTCGTAGTCCTCCTGCGGGTGCAGCGTCGCGAGCGCGTACGTCCGCGCGGCGACCGCCTGCGCGCGATACGCCGCGGCGTGCCAGCCGCGCGGCGCCTCCCACGGCACGACGCCGCGCAGGTAGCGGTCGAGCGGCACCTGGTTCACCACCAGCAGCCCGCCGCGAGTGTGCTTGACGACGAGGTCGCCGCGGTAGCCCTGCAAGTCGTAGGAGAGCGGCTGCGCGCCGGCGCGGAACCGCAGCGGCGGCACGAGGCGCTTCTTCTCGACGAGGAAGCGGCCGTCGAGGACGATCCCGTGCGGGAGGCGCACCTTCTTCCCTTTCGCGTCGACGACGAGGAACGGCGCCTTCGACCCGATTCGCGCGCTGGCGACGCCGTCGCCGAGGAGGACGCGCACCGGCCGCGGGTGCCAGACCTCGAGCTTCGTGCCCGGGTAGTAGTGCGCGAGGATCCGCTTGTAGTCCCACCCGTGCCGCGCGGCGCCCTCGGCGCCCCACTGCGACATGCCGACGCCGTGGCCCCACCCGCGCCCGTCCAGCAGGAAGAGCGTCCCTGCGGACGCGGTCGGGGCCAGTGCAAGGGCCGCCAGGAGAGGGACGAGCCGGAAGAGCGTCATCGCGGACGCGGGATGCTAGCGCGGTGCGGCGCGGACGCAAAACGCGACTCCGGCCGATGGTATGACTGGCGCCGGTGCGCCGCCTGCTGCTCCTCGTCGCGTCGATCGTCTTCGTCGACACGATGTTCTTCGCTGCGCTCACGCCGCTGCTCCCGCACTACGCGGCCGATCTCGGCCTCGGCAAGGCGGGTGCGGGCGTGCTCCAGGCGGCGTATCCGCTGGGCGCGTTCGTCGGCGCGATCCCAAGCGGGATCGTCGCGGCTCGGGCCGGGGTGAAGCGGACGGTGCTGGTCGGGCTCGTCTGCGTCGCGGCGACGACCGTCGCATTCGGCTTTGCGGAGGAGGCGTGGCAGCTCGTCGCGGCGCGGTTCTGCCAGGGGCTCGCGAGCGCGTTCTCGTGGACGGGCGCGCTGGCGTGGCTCGTCGCGGCCGCGCCAGCCGGCCGGCGCGGCGCGCTGATCGGCTCGGCCTTCGCCGCGGCGATCGCCGGCGCGCTCTTCGGCCCGGTGCTCGGCGGCGCCGCTTCCATCGTCGGGCCGCGCAGCGCGTTCGCAGTCGTCGGTGTCGGCTCGCTCGCGCTCGCCGCGTGGGCGGCCGCGACGCATGCGCCGCGACCGGACGAGCCGCAGCCGCTCTCGACGCTCGTGCGCGCGTTCGGGGACCGCCGGGTCATGATCGCGTTCTGGTTCGTCGTCCTCCCCGCGCTCCTTTTCGGCACGCTCGGGGTGCTCGCACCGCTGCGCCTCTCCGACCTCGGCTTCGGGGCGCTCGCGATCGGCGCGACCTTTCTCGTGTCGGCGGCGCTCGAGGCGGCGAACAACGTCGTCCTCGGCCGCGCGTCCGACCGCTATGGCCCGCTCACGCCGATCCGCGCGGGACTCGTCGCCTCGGCCGTCGTCGCGGCACTCCTGCCGTGGCCGGGGAACCGATTCGTGCTCGCGCTGCTCGTCGTCTGTGCGGGACTCGCGTTCGGGACCTTCTTCACGCCCGGGATGACGCTGCTCACGCACGCGGCCGAGGAGCGGGGACTCGACTACGGCTACGCGTTCGCGCTCGTGAACCTCGCCTGGGCGCCGGGCCAGAGCGGCGGCGCCGCATTCGGCGGCGCCGTCGCGGAGGCGACCCGCGACGTCGTCCCGTACCTCGCGCTCTCGGGGGTGTGCGTGCTTACGCTTGCGGGCCTGTGGAGATTCGCAAGCTCCTCGTAGCCAACCGCGCCGAGATAGCCGTGCGCGTCTTCCGCGCCGCGCGCTCGCTCGGGATGGCGACGGTGGCCGTGGCGGCGCCGGACGACGCCGGCTCGCTGCACGCGCGCTCGGCAGACGAGACGCGGGAGGTCGGCTCGTACCTCGACGGCGACGCGCTCGTCCGGGCCGCGCGTGACGCGGGTGCGGACGCCGTCCACCCGGGCTACGGCTTCCTCGCCGAGAACGCCGACTTCGCAGCCGCCGTCGAGGCGGCCGGCCTCGTGTGGGTCGGGCCGCCGCCGGCGGCGCTGCGCGCAGGTGGCGACAAGGTCGAGGCGAAGCGGATCGCACGCGAGGCGGGCGTGCAGGTCGTCCGCGAGGTGGAGGAGCCGCCTCTCGTCGTGAAGGCGGCCGCCGGCGGAGGCGGCCGCGGGATGAGGGTCGTGCGCACGCGGGAGGAGCTCGACGACGCGGTCGCCGCGGCGAGGCGCGAGGCGAAGGCGGCCTTCGCCGACGACCGCGTCTTCTTCGAGCGCTACGTCGAGCGGCCGCGCCACGTCGAGATCCAGCTCCTCGGCGACGCACACGGGACGACCCTCGCGCTCGGCGAGCGAGAGTGCTCGGTGCAGCGCCGCCACCAGAAGGTGCTCGAGGAGGCGCCCTCTCCCGCGCTCGATCCCGACCTACGCGCGCGCATGAGCGACGCCGCGACCAGGTTCGCGCGCGCGATCGGCTACGTCGGCGCAGGCACGGCCGAGTTCATGCTCGACGGCCGCGACTTCTACTTCCTGGAGCTGAACGGCCGCATCCAGGTCGAGCACCCGGTGACGGAGGCGGTGACGGGAATCGACCTCGTGCAGTGGCAGCTCCGGATCGCGCAGGACGAGCCGCTCGACCTCCCAGGTAACACTCTGTTGCTTGGGCACGCGGTGGAGGTTCGCCTGTACGCCGAGGATCCGCGAACCTTCCTCCCCCAGGCCGGTCGGATCGAGCGGCTGCAGCTGCCGTCCTCGATCCGCGTCGACGCGGGCGTCGAGGAGGGCGACGAGGTCGGGACGTCGTACGACCCGCTGATCGCGAAGCTGATCGCGCACGGCTCGACGCGCGACGACGCCCTCGCACGCCTGCGCGCGGCGCTCGCAGAGACCGAGGTCGCCGGCGTGACGACGAACCTCGCGTTCCTGCGCTGGCTCGTCGCCCACCCCGCGCTGCGCGCAGGCGAGACGACGACGGCGTTCCTCGTCGAGCACCCGCCGCTCTCGGCGCCACCGGCCGCGCTTCCCCCCGGACCGTGGCGAGGCGCCTTCCGTCTCAACCTCCCGTCACCGCCGCCCGCGCCGCCGCCGGACGTCGACGCCGCGGCGCACGACCACGTGCCGGGCGTCGAGCAGTCGACGGTGACGGCGCCGATGCCGGCGACCGTGCTCAAGGTGCTCGTCCACGAAGGTGCGACCGTCGCCGCGCGCCAGCCGCTCGTCGTGCTCGAGGCGATGAAGATGGAGACGCCGCTCGCCTCGCCGTACGACGGAACCGTGCGCGCGGTCCACGTGCAGGAAGGAGACCGTGTCGCGGGCGGCGCGGTGCTGGTCGAGCTGGACGACTAGCGCGCTCGCCCTCGCCGTCCTGGCCGCGGGCTGCGGCGGCGGCAGCGGCGACGCGCCCACCGTCGAGGGGCCGTTCGGCAGCGGACGCGCGCAGGCGTGGGTCGTCCCTGCGCAGGGGAGGCCGAAGGCGGTCGTAGCGGTGCTCCACGGCCTCGCACCCGATCCCGCGCTCGCGTTCCAGCCGTGGCTCGTGCACCTCGCGGAGCGCGGCTACGACGTGATCTTCCCGCGCTACGAGGCCGTTCGTGGCGAGCCGCGGGCGCGCGACGGCGTCGTCGACGGCGTCCGCAACGGGCTGCGCCACCTCGGCCGTCCGCGCGTGCCGCTCGTCCTCGTCGGCCACTCGCGCGGCGGCCGGCTGGCGGTCGAGGCGGCGCCGTTCCTGCGGGCGCGCGAGGCGATCGCGATCTTCCCCGGCCGCATCAACCCGAGCTACGAGCCGCAGACGGACTTCGGCAGGCTCCCGCGGTCGACGACGATCTGGCTCCTCGCAGGGCAGGACGACCGCGACGTCGGCGCGTCGGGCGCGGTCGAGCTGTTCGAGCGGCTACGGACGATGGGAGTGCCGCGCGCGCAGATCCACGGCGGCGTGATCCGCTCGACCCCTGGCTTCAAGGCCGATCACCTGTCGGTCTACCGCACCGGCCCCGGCGCGCGGCGGGCTATCTGGGGTCGCGTCGACCGGCTGATCCGTCAGGCCGTCGGCGCGTAGCCGAGGCGGGCGCCGACCACTTCGTTCGCGGCGTCGCGCGAGCGCGCGTGGCCGGTCACGGCGCCGAGGAACTGCTCGCGCTCCATCGCCCAGAGCCGCGCGTCCGTCCGCGCGCGCACCGTCGCCGTCCGCGGCACGTCGCGCAGGAGCGCGATCTCCCCCACCCACGCGCCCGGACCCTCCACCTTCGTGTGTCCGTCCAGGACGATCTCGAGCTCGCCGTCGGCGACGATGTAGAAGCGATCGCCCTCGTCGCCGCGCCGGAACAGCTCGGCGCCCGCCGGCAGCGTCACCGGCTCGAGGCGCGACGCGAGCAGCTCGACGGCGGCGAGCGGCAGCGGCGACAGGAACGGGATCGGCCGCAGCGCGTCGACGCGCTCGGCCGGAACCGTCGCGCCGACGTCGATCGCCGCGAGCTTCCGCCACGTCAGCAGGGCCAGTGCGGGGAGGATCGCGCCGACGACGATGAGCGCGCCCCGCGTCCCGAGAATCGCATCGAGCGCCGGCGCGGCGAGCGTTCCGATCGCGAGCGACGCGACGATCGTGCTCTGGAGCACCCCGAACACGCGCCCGGCGACGGCTTCCCGCGCCGTCCGCTGGAGGAGCGTTATCCCCGCGATATCGACGAGGGTGTTGCCCACACCGGAGACGGCCATCGCGGCCAGGGCGACCGGCGTGGACGGGACGATCCCGAGCAGAACGAGCGGCGCGCCCCACAGCACGATCCCGACCCCGAAGTCGCCCGCGACCTTCCGGCGCGCAACGAGGGCGAGCGCGACGGCCGCTCCGAGAAGCGACCCGATCCCGCTGGCCGACTCGAGGTAGCCGACGCCGCCAGGCCCCATCGACAGCAGGTCGATGGCGACGACGACCACGAGGACGCTCATCGCACCCGCGACGACGCATTGCGCGCCGGTGAGGCCGATCAAGAGCCGCAGCCGAGGCTCCGCCGCGATTGCGCGGAACCCGCCCGTGAGCTCGCGCAGGCCGCCGCCCTCCTCGCGCGTGACCTCGGGCTGCCGGTCCGGCCGGACGCGGGAGACCAGGAGCGCCGACCACAGGAAGCATCCCGCCATCACCGCGATCACCGTTCCCGGCCCCGTGGCCGCGAGCAGGAGCCCACCGAGCGCCGGTCCGGCGAACGACCCGACGCTGTCGAACGTGCTCGACGCGACGTTCGCCGCCGACAGCTCCTCCGGCTCCCGCGCGAGCGCCGGCAGCAGCGCCGCCTCGGCCGGCCTGAACACGGAGCCGCCGATCGTCGTCAGTGCGGAGAGCGCGTACACGATCAGCGCGGACGTTTCTGCGAACACGCACGCTGCGGCCGTGGCGGCCAGCGCCGCACGAATGAGGTTCGACGCGACCATCACGTGCTCACGCCGGTAGCGGTCGGCCCAGGCCGCGGCGAACGGCGCAACGACGGCCGCGAGCATCAGCCGGATGAACGAGACGATGCCGACCGCCGCCGCGCCGCCCTGCTGGAAGGCGTAGACCGACAGCGCGATCGAGTACGCGTACTGTCCGACGATCTGGCCCGCGAACGCGAGCTCCACGCGACGCAGGTTCGGGTTGGCGAAGACACCGCGAAGCGCCGCGACCGGCTCCGCCATCCGTTCCCGCAGCCACGCCACCGGCGCCAGGATCGCAGGGTTTTGCACTTTTTGGAAGCAAGAGGGAAGATGACGGGGCGGAGCGCCGTCTAGTGGTCGACATTCCGCGTCCAGCGGGCAAACGTCGGAGAAGGAGAGTCACAGTGTCGGAAGAGCGCGAAGACAAGGTCGAGGAGACCGAGGTCGAGCAGAACGACGTCGAGGCGCACCAGCGGAAGCACGGTCACGAGGCCGACTCGACGGCGAGCGACGAGAGCGACGACGTCGAGGCGCACGTCAAGCATCGCTTCAGCGACTAGTTCGCGACCCGACGAGACTGCGGGGCCCGGGTCTCCCGGGCCCTTCGTCGTTCTGGGGCCGTTTGCCGCACCGCGGTTATAGGCTCGGGGCGTCAGCGACGAAAGGAGCGCCATGTACGTTCGGATCGCGCGGTTCGAGGGCGGCGAGGGCGACTGGGACCGCCAGGTCGAGGGCGTCCGGAACGACATCCGAAGCGGCGGTCAAGGCACGGCGATGGCCGGCGTCCGCGACGCCGTCAAGCGCGTGCTGATGCTCGCCGACCGCGAGGGCGGCCGCGGCGCGGGGCTCGTCTTCTGCGACACCGAGGAAGATCTGCGTCGCGTCGACGAGGCTCTGAACCAGATGAGCCCGCCCGCCGGCGGCGGCACGCGGACCTCGGTCGAGATGTACGAGGTCGTGCTCGACGAGCAGCCCGGGTCGTAGCGAGGCCGCGGCTCAGGCGAGAACGCGCTCGAGCGCTGCGAGGAGGGCGAGCGCGTCCGCACGGCGCTCGTCCTCGAGCCGCTCGAGCGCGGCCGCGACGCGTGCCACCGCGGCCGTCTCGCCTCCGCCGTCGAGCGCCGCCCGCGCGCGCCGCGCCGACGCGAGCAGGTCGAGCGCGATCGCCGCCTGGTTCGCGAACATGCCGAGCAGCTCCATCTCGTGCAGCGAGAAACGCGACCGCTGCGGCCGGTCGAGCACCTGGAGAACGCCGAGCGTGCGCTCCTCGTGCAGGAGCGGCACCGCCATCATCCCCTGCGGCACGTAACCCGTCTTCTCGGCGACGGCGCGCGAGAACCGCGGGTCGTTCTGGACGTCGTCGAGCACGAGCGGTGTCCGCGACGAGAGCACCCAGCCCGCGATCCCGGTCGACGACGGCATCCGGTTCCCGACGAGCGACTGTTCGTTGTCCCCCGCCACCGCGGCGAACACGAGCTCGTCCGCCTCCTCGTCCAGGAGGAAGATCGACGACGCCTTCGCGCCGAAGATCGCGCGTGCGACCTCGACGATCGACCGGAGCAGCTCGGCGAAGCGCTCCTCCGACGCCAGCACGCCCGCGGCGACGGCCGCGTTCAGGGTCTGCTCGTCGCTCATGCGCTTCTTCCTCCCACGTTCGACGCGATCAGGTACAGGACGCTCTTGAGCTGGAACGGGGTCAGCGTCGGGTGCTTCGAGAGCACGAGCGCGCAGATCCCGGCGATCGTCGGCGTCGCGAAGCTGTTGCCCGTCGCGCGGATCGTGCCGCCGCCGAGCCACGCCACCTCGACGTCGACGCCGCGCGCGAAGAACTCGACCGGCGGATCGGGGTTCGCGTAGAAGATCAGCGGGTCGTCCTCCTCGTGGCTGCCGACGGAAATCACCGACGAGAACCGCCACGGAAAGGACTCGACCGGCATGTTGTGCGCCGACGCGACGAGCACGCTGCGGTTGAAGTAGGCGACGTCCGCGAGCTCGTGCAGCAGCCCCGCGTGCTGGCTCTTGGTCGTCGACAGGCTCATGTTGATCACCTGAAAGCCCTGCTGCACGGCCCAGCGCAGCCCCGCGAGGAGAATCGCGCCGGAGCCGGTGAAGCCCGCGCCGAGCACGCGAACGGAGTGCAGCTCCGCCTCCGGCGCGAGCGCGCGGACGATCCCGGCGCAGGCCGTCCCGTGCCCGCAGAGGTCGCCCTCCTCGTCAGGATCGGCGATCGGCTCGCCGTCCTCGCCGATCCTGATCGAGACCGCGCCCGCAAGCTCGCCGACCGCCGGGTGCCCGGCCTCGATCCCGCTGTCGAGGATGCAGACGCGCACGCCGCGCCCAGTCGCGCCGTCGAGGGCCCACTCGCGATCGACCCGATCCGGCCACGGCGCCTCGATCGCGATCCGCTCGGCGGCAGCGCGCGGCAGGCTCCACGCTGGGAGCTCTTCGTCCTCCTCTTCCTCGGAGGCGTGGGCGCGGGCCTCGTCGAGCACGCGCTAGAACAACTTCTGGAGCTTCATCGCGGCGCCCATGTCGCCCTTGATCTTCAGCTTCCCCGTCATGTACGCCGTGGTCGGGTTCTGCTCGCCCGAGCGGATCTTCTCGAAGGTCTCGGCGGACGACGTGATCGTGACGTCGGCGTCTCCCCCGCCCTCGTTGACGGTCAGGTTGCCGTCGCGGACGTCGACGAGCCACCGCCCCTCGCCCTCGATGTCGAACAGGTACGAGTTGTTGACGCCCGCGAGCTTCGAGTCGTCGACGCTCGACTCCAGCCCTTCGAAGAAGTCCCTGGCTGCCACTGCTGCTCCTCTCTGACGTGTTTGCGTGCGCTGATCCTACGGTCAACCGGGGGCCAGCTCCGGCTCGAAGCGCGCCCTGCGCGCGGGCGGGAGGAACGGCTCATCACGTGCGTGACACCGAAGGTTCCGACGACGCACGCGCGAGCAGCATCAGTGCGAGAAGGGCCGGCAGCGTCCCGTTGGCGAAGTCCGTGCCGAGGTGCCCTGCGGCGAGCAACGTCATCGCCCGCCTGTCGATGCCCTCGCGCACCCGCGCGAGGCTACCCGCCGCTACGCGGCTTCGGGATGCGGGAGATGGCTCGCGATCAGGAGGCGCGAGAGCCTCACCTGCGCCTCGGTCAGGCGCCTGCGGTTGGCCTCGAGCTCGGCGTTAGCCGCACCCGCGGCCCGCAGCGACTGGCGCTCGGCGACGATGTCGCCGATCTCCTGCGTCAGGCCCTCGATCGTGGGTATATCGGTTTCGCGCATCGGAGTTCACGATAACGGCAACACGGCGCCGAAAACGTGAGCGCCGTGTACGAAGTTTGCGACGAATCTGACAACTCCTCTACCCCCCGTCGGAGTAGCATCGCCGTCCGATGAGGGTTGAGATCAGGGCGGGCGCGGCGGACGACGTCGCG
>DATHAE010000190.1:0-3531 GCA_035296805.1 Gaiellaceae bacterium
GTGCCGCCCGAGGTGCTCGCGGCGACGGCCGCGCCGATCGTGCACCACCGCGGCCCCGACTTCCGCGTCCTCTACGAGCGCTGCCTCACGCGGCTCCGCGAGGTCTTCCGCACCGAGAGCGAGGTGCTGATGTTCGCCGCGACCGGCACGGGCGGGTTCGAGTCCGCGATCGCGAACCTCACTTCCCCCGGCGACCGCGCGCTCGTCGTCTCCGCGGGCTCCTTCGGCGAGCGCTGGGTGGCGATGGCGAAGGCGTACGGCGCCGACGTCGACCACCTCCACTACGAGTGGGGCGAGGCGCCGTCGCCCGACGACGTCGCCGAGCACGCGCGCGACGCGAAGTACGTAACCCTCGTCCACTCGGAGACCTCGACCGGCGTCGTGGTCGACCTCCAGCCGCTCGCGGCTGCCGCGAAGGAGGCCGGCGCGCTCGTCGTGGTGGACGCCGTCTCGTCGCTGGGGGCCGTTCCGCTGGAGACCGACGCGTGGGGCCTGGACGTCGTCGTGACCGGCTCTCAGAAGGCGCTGATGACGCCGCCGGGCCTCGCGCTCGTCGCCGTCTCCGACGCGGCGTACGCCGCCGCCGACGGCGCCGGCGCGCCGCGCTTCTACTTCGACTGGGCGCGAACCCGCAAGGCGCAGCAGGCCGTCAACGCGGCGTTCACGCCCGCTGTGTCGCTCGTCGCCGGCCTCGACGTGGCCCTCGGCCTGATCCTCGACCGCGGCCTCGAAGCGATGTTCGCTCACCACCTGCGGCTCGGCCGCGCGTGCCGCGAGGGTGCGAAGGCGATGGGTCTCGAGCTGTTCTCGCCCGACGACGACCGCTCCGCCGTGGTCACCGCGATCCGCGCGCCCGCCGGCGTCGACGCCGACGAGCTGCTGTTGCTGCTGCGCGACCGGCACGGCGTCACCCTCGCTCCGGGCCAGGGCGAGCTGAAGGGGAAGGTCTTCCGCATCGGGCACATCGGCTGGTTCGACGTCTTCGACATCGCCTCGGCGCTCTCGGCGGTCGAGCTCGCGCTCACCGGGCTCGATGCGCCGATCGAGCGGGGCGTCGCCGCCGCGCGCGCGCTTGAGGCGTACGAGGACTTCGCCGCCGCGTGAGCCACAGGGTTCTGGTGCGGGAGGAGATCGCTCCCGCCGGCCTCGAGCTGCTGCGGTCGAAGTTCGAGGTCGACGTCGACGGCGAGTCGCCGCTCGAGGAGATCGTCGGGAACTACGACGCGATCGTGATCCGCTCGGCGACGAAGCTGACCGCGGACGTGATCGCGCGCGCCGACAAGATGAAGGTCATCGGCCGCGCGGGGGTGGGGGTCGACAACGTCGACGTCGGCGCCGCGACCCGGCGCGGGATCGTCGTCGCGAACGCGCCCGAGTCGAACGTCGTCTCGGCCGCCGAGCACACGATCGGGCTCCTCGTCGCGCTGGCGCGCAACATCCCGCAGGCGCATGCTGCGCTGAAGGAGGGCCGCTGGGAGCGCTCGCGCTGGGGCGGCGTGGAGCTGGCCGAGAAGACGCTCGGCGTCCTCGGCTTCGGCCGCATCGGGCAGCAGGTCGCCCGCCGCGCGCTCGGGCTCGGGATGCGCGTCGTCGCGTCCGACCCGTTCGTCGCGCCCGATCGCTTCCGCGAGCTCGGCGTCGAGACGGCGACGCTCGACGACGTCCTCGCGCGGGCCGACTTCCTCACGCTCCACCTGCCGCTGAACGCCGACACGCGCGGGTCGATCGACCGCGACGCGATCGCGAAGATGCGCGACGGGGTGCGGATCGTCAACGCCGCCCGTGGGGAGCTGGTCGACGAGGAGGCGCTGGTGGACGCCGTCCGTTCGGGGAAGGTCGCCGCCGCCGCCGTCGACGTGTTCGCGGAGGAGCCGTACTCGGGGCCGCTCCTCGAGCTGCCGAACGTCGTCGTCACGCCTCACCTGGCCGCCTCGACGGAGGAAGCGCAGGATCGCGCGGGGATGATCGTCGCGGAGCAGGTCGTCGCCGCGCTCGAGGGCGGCCTCGTCACGAACGCGGTCAACATCCCCGCGATCGGCGCCGACGACCTCGAGGTGCTCGGGCCGTTCGTCCCGCTCGCCGCGAAGCTCGGCCGGCTCGCGGTGGAGCTGGCAGGCGACCTGCGGAAGATCGAGCTCGAGTACTACGGCGAGCTCGCGGAGTACGACACGCGCCTGCTCACGGTCGCAGCGCTGAACGGCGCCTTCCAGGGGCGGGTCGACCAGCCCGTGAACTACGTCAACGCGCCGCTCGTCGCCGCCGAGCGCGGGATCGAGGTCGTCGAGGCCAAGCGCCGCAGCTCGCGCGACTTCACGAACCTCGTCGCCTTTGCCGCTGACGGCGCGCGCGTCGCCGGGACGACGATCGGCCGCGACAACCGCCACTGGCTCGTCTCGGCGCTCGGGTTCGAGGTCGAGATGGAGCTCGCGCCGCGGATGGTGCTCCTGCGCTACGACGACGTCCCGGGCGTGATCGGCCGCATCGGGACACTGTTCGGCCGCGCCGGGGTCAACATCGCGAACATGGCGGTCTCGCGGAACCGCGAGGGCGGCCAGGCGCTGATGGCGCTCTCGATCGACTCGGCCGCTCCACCCGAGCTGGTCGCGGAGCTGCGCGAGGGGATGGACGCGGCCTACGTGATCCAGGGCCCCGAGGCGACCGCCTAGATGGTTGATCGGTAATTGGCGTGGCGATGTGGCCGGAGAGCGTGCAGCGGGTCTCATCCTTCCTCGGCGAGGCGGGGGTCGACGCGCGCGTGCAGGAGTTCCCGGGCGGGACGCCGACCGCTGACGCGGCCGCGCGCGCCGTCGGCTGCGCCCTCGCGCAGATCGTGAAGTCGCTCGTGTTCGTCTGCGACGGCGTGTACGTGCTCGCGCTCGTTCCGGGCGACGAACGAGCCGACGAGGCGAAGGTGGCGGCGGCCGCCGGCGCGAGACGCGCGCGCGTCGCCCGCGCGCCGGAGGTCGAGAACGCGACCGGGTTCGCGCCTGGTGCGGTGGCGCCTTTCCCGCAACGCGCGGTCGCCCGGACGGTCATGGACCGGACGTTCCTCCAGCACGCGGTGGTCTGGATCGGCGCCGGCTCGCCCGCGCACATGGCGGCGATCGCGCCCGCCGACCTCCAGCGGCTGGCGAATGCACGGCTCTTCGACCTCACGACGCGCGGGTAGAGTGGGCGCGGCTTTTCCGGCGAGAGGAGGCGGTTCGTGCAGGCCACGGCGAAGATCTGGATGAACGGAGAGCTCGTCGACTGGGACGACGCGCGGATTCACGTCGGCGCGCACGGGCTGCACTACGGCTCCGGCGTCTTCGAGGGAATTCGCTGCTACGACACGCCGAACGGCGCGTCCGTCTTCCGGCTGAGCGACCACCTGCAGCGCCTGCACAACTCCGCGCGCCTGCTGTACATGCAGATCCCGTTCGGGGTCGAGGAGCTGAAGGAGGCCTGCAACGAGCTGATCGGTGCGAACGGGCTCCCCGAGTGCTACCTGCGGCCGATCTCCTTCTACGGCTACGGCCAGCTCGGCGTCGC
>DATHAE010000191.1:0-7410 GCA_035296805.1 Gaiellaceae bacterium
GGCCACGGCTTCGCCTCCCTCTCTGGTCTCGCCTCCCCAACGCGGCTGGCGCGGATCCTATTCCGAGCGCGGGACGGCGCTCAAGCGTGATCGCGCCAGGGGGCCGAAAACCCCAGGATGAAGCACGCGCGCGCGCATGGCAGCGATGTTCCCCCGTTGGCTGCACGTCTCGCTGCACGCGCACCGCACCAGCTACTGACGGCCCGTACCCTTCGACCCTCCCTCTCCGAGTACTACCGCGCCGCCGCATGACACGCGACACGTTCGCGCCCTTCAGGCTTCCGACACCTCTAGCGGCAGGAGGACCGAAAACGTCGAGCCCCGTCCCGGGGACGACGTGACGAAGACGTCGCCCCCCATTCGCCGGACCAGCTCGCGCGAGATGTAGAGACCGAGCCCGCTGCCGCTCGCACCGCGGGTCATGTTCGGATCTACGCGGTAGAACTTCTCGAAGATCCACGGCAGCTCGGAGTCGGCGATTCCGATCCCTTCGTCGCGTACGGTGATCCGGAGATCCCGCCCGCGCGGCTCGAGCCGAACCTCGATCCGGCCGCCGTCGGGCGAGTACTTGACGGCGTTGCCGACGAGGTTTGCGAGCACCTGCTGCAGCTTGTCGGTGTCGGCTGCGACGGGCGGAAGGGCGGGCGGCGCGACGAGCTCGAGCGTGACCACTGCCGGCGCGTGGGTCCGGGCGGCCTCGACGACGCGCCGTGCGACATCCGCGGCATCCACCTGCTCCGTTGCGAGCCTCAGCTTGCCGTCGTCCACCTGACCGGCGAGGAGGATGTCGTTGACGATGTCTGCCAGGCGCTCCGATTGCTCGGAGATGACGTGGAGGAGACGGCGGCGCGAGTCGTCCGGAAGGACCACGTCCTCCCGGCTGAGCGTCAACGCGGCGCCGTGGACGGCGGCGATCGGCGTCCGAAGCTCGTGCGATACGGTCGCGATGAAGTCGGTCTTGAGCTTCTCCAGCCGTCGTTCGTCCGTCAGGTCGCGGAACGCGTACACCGTCCCCTCGGCGAAACCGACGCCGGCGATCGAGAGCCAAAGCTCGCGGCCGTCGATTTCGATCGGCACCGTCGTCGCACGGCCGGAGGAGGAAGGACCGCTCGCCACGGAAACCGATGTCGCAACCGCCGCCCAACCAGGAATCGCATCCCGGGCCGGGCGACCGAGCACGGCGTCCGCAGTGAGGCCGGTGATCGCCTCGGCGGCTGGGTTCCAGAGCCGAACGCTGCCGCTCGAATCGACCAGGAGCACGCCGTCCGCAACGGAGCCGAGCACGCGCGCGGCCCGGCCGCGCTCCTCGGCCTCGCGGTAGAGCCGGTCACGCTCTTCGGCCAGCCGGATGCGTTCGAGCGCGTGCTGAATGCTCTGCGCGATCGCTTCGAGCAGAGCGACCTCGGCCTCGTCGAAGGGCTCGGCGTACAGCCGGCCGACGCCGACCGCGCCCCGATCTGCCGCGGTCCCGAACGGCACCAGCATGAGGTAGCGGATGCCGATCCCGAGCTGATCGTCGCCCCAGTGCTGCTCGGGCTCTCCAACGGCCAGCGCGCGGCGACACAGGTCGTGCGCTACCAGCGGGAGACCTCGCCTCGATGGGAAGCCGTGAGCGCCGATTACGCTGCAGTGGCCGCTCGCTTCTGCAGCGAGCACGAACGCGATCTCCGCCTCGAACGCCTCGCAAAGCTCCGGCGCGATGAGCTCTCCCAGTTCGCGCTCAGAGCCGGCGCGATTGACGATCGTGACGATCTGCGCGCGCCACGACGCTTCGACGAAGCGCCGCAGGAGCTCGTCTCGACGTTCAGGCCTCGGAACCGAACGCAACAACGACGACGGCATAGTTCCGATCCCCTTTCGCACCTCGAGCTCTGCCGATCTCACCGCGCGTGTAGACACCGGCGAGGCAAGGCGGATGCGCACCGAACGCGGACGTGATCGACTCGAGCTCGCGCGCGGCGAGCGGGTTGCCGAATCGCGCGCTACGTGCGGCACAGTCGAAGAGCAGCGCGGCCTCCGCGGCGCGCGGCAGCGGCTCGATCGCATCGTCGACAGCCGCGCGCGCACTCGTCACGATCGCCTCGGGAACGTGATCGCAGATGTCGACTGCCGCATTCGGCTCGATACTCGTCGCGCAGACGAGCCCGCCGCCGGGGGCGCGCGTACGCACATACCTCAGATGGACGTCGCCGCTCAACGTGGGCTCGGCGAGGGGGTGCACCATCGCGACCGCCTCGAAGTCGGCATCGCTCAGGTGAGCGTCCTCGCCGAGCTTCTCGAGGTAGACCGTCTCCGCCGGGCGCCCGTCCAGCTGAAGCACCGTCTGACCGCTCGCGCGAGTCACGATCGACGGCGTTCCGCGCGCGACGCAACCATGAGCGACGCCGACGCCGACCGGTGCGCCGGCGACGATTGCGACGGCGACGACACTCTTGGCCATGGCTCTGCCGTCCGCGAACTGCGCTCTCGTTATGCCTCCCGCGGCTCCGCCGGCCAGCGGGATCTGAGCGCCTGCCACCTCGTAGGCGCCGGCGACGATCTCCGCCTGGTCCCCGGACTCCGAATCGACGAAAAGCAGCAGCACGGTGTGACCGGATCTCGGCTCGACGCGAGCAAGGGCGCCCTCGGCGGCGGCCCTTCCGGCCGCGCGTGGCGCACCTGACCCGCCTACACCGACTCCCACGGGTACGGACGCGGCGAATGCCAGCGCCGAGCACCCGTCCGCGATCGCCCCGCCTGCCGCGATCGCGCCGGTTCCGGTCATGCCGGCGACCTGCACTTCGCCCGCCGCGGCGTGGGCCTGCGCCAGGGCATCCCGGGGCTCGGAGAGGCCCGTGGGGAAGATCAGGACGAGCCCGGCGTCGCGGCCGAGTGCGCTCACTGCCTGCTCCACGGCCTCGAAGCAGGCGCCCGCGCCCTCCGCCGAACTCGCGCCGGCGAAGGGGGCGCGTGTCCGGACGACGTCGTGTATCGCTGCCGAAACCATTGCCTCCGAGAAGCTGAGGCTGCTATCGCCGGTTGTCGGGAACGCGAAACTCCCGGGGCCGCTCAACCGTTGCACCGTCACGTGAAGGCGAAGCTGTCCCTCGTCGCTCTCGTCGTCTTCGTGCTGGCTCGTCCAGCGGCAGGAGCCGCCGAGGATCCGCCGTTCGTCGGCTGGACCTCTCTCGTGCCCGCGCTCTCGATCCCTTACGACGCGACGAGCCCGGACGACTGCATCGCAGGACGAGCGCCGTGCGTCGACAAGACGGTCCGGGAGATGACGCGTCGCTTCGACCAGCTTGCCTCCTCGTGCGACCACGACGCAGTCTTCTCGCTCACGTACCTCCGCGTCACCGAGGAGTACCGGAGGACGATCGAGACGCCGTTCTTCGACGACACGCCTTTCGTCAACTACGAGGACACAGTTTTCGCCCACTACTACTTCGCGGCGTACGACGCTTGGTCGGCAGGCGATCTCGCCGATGTGCCGCCGGCGTGGCGAATCGCTTTCGCCGCAGCGCGCGACCACAAGGTGTCGGCGTCCGGGAACTTGCTGCTCGGCATCAACGCACACGTCCAGCGCGATCTGCCGTTCGTGCTGTACGGCATCGGTCTCGTCGCGCCGGACGGAACGAGCCGCAAAACGGACCACGATCGTGTGAACGAGATCCTCAACCGTGTTGCCGACGACGTCATCGCCGAGACCGCACGACGCTTCGATCCGACGGTCGACGACACGAACCTGCCGACGTCCCTCGACGAGTTCACGCTGTTCCAGACATTGGTTGCCTGGCGTGAGTCGGCGTGGCGGGACGCGGAGGCGCTGGCCGCGGCTCCGACGCCTGCAGCACGAGCTGAGGTCGCGGCGCAGATCGAGATCGATGCAGCAGCAGAGGCGTCTGCGATCGTGACGGGAACGGGGTATCCGCCTCTCTCGGGTGGCAGCGCGGCGCGCGACGCGTATTGCGCGATCCACCACGACGACGCCTGAACGCCGCCCCGCATGGTGCGGGCGGCGAGCCGGTCTCAGTGCCGGAAATGGCGGCGGCCGGTGAAGACCATCGCGGCGCCGGCGGCGCTGACGGCCTCTACCACCTCGCCGTCGCGCTTCGAGCCGCCGGGTTGGATCAGGGCTGTGACGCCGGCCTCGAGCGCGAGCTGCGGGCCGTCGGGGAACGGGAAGAACGCGTCCGACGCGAGCACCGCGCCGTCGAGATCGTGGGCGTGGTCGCGCGCCTTCGCGAGCGCGAGCCGGACCGCGTCGACGCGGCTCATCTGGCCCGCGCCGATCCCGATCGTCCGCAGGTCCTTCGCGAGCACGATCGCGTTCGAGCCCACGTGCTTGCACACCCGCCACGCGAAGAGCAGGTCGCCCCAGTCGTGCTCCGAGAGCTCGCCGCACGCAACCGTCATCCCGTCGCGCTCCTGGACCTCGCGGTCGCGGTCCTGGACGAGCAGCCCGCCCAGAACGCGTGTGTAGTCGAGCTCGCCCGGCGTCTCGGCGCGGCGCTCGCGGTCGCACAGGATCCGGAGCGCCGGCTTCGCGCTCAGCGCCTCGAACGCGTCGTCGTCGTACTTCGGCGCCAGGATCACCTCCACGAAGTGGTCCGCGATCCGGCGCGCGAGTGCTCCCGTGATGCGGCGGTTGACGACGAGGACGCAGCCGAACGCGGAGACGGGGTCGGACGCGAGTGCGCGGTCGTAGGCCTCCTCGACCGTGCCGGCAACCGCGACGCCCGACGGGTTTGCATGCTTCACGATCACAGCCGCCGGAAGCGCGAACTCGCGCAGGACGCGGCAGGCGGCGTCGAGGTCGGCGAGGTTGTTGTACGAGAGCTCCCTGCCCGCGCGCTGCTCGACGCGCGCGAGCAGGTGCGTGCGCGCGCCGGCCTCGCGGTAGTAGGCCGCGCGCTGGTGCGGGTTCTCCCCGTACGGGAGGTCGGCGACCTTGTGGAAGGCGAGCGTCAGCTGGTCGGGGAAGGTGGTCGTCTCGCCGAACCAGTTCGCGATCGTGGCCTCGTAGGCGGCGGTCGTCGCGAACGCCTGCGCCGCGAGGCGGCGGCGCTCGTCGAGCGGGATGCGGCCCCCGGCGCGAAGGGACGCGAGCACCGGCCCGTACTGCTCGGGGCGGCAGACCGCGACGACGTGCGCGAAGTTCTTCGCGGCGGCGCGCAGCATCGACGGCCCCCCGACGTCGATCATCTCGACCGCCTCGGCCTCGGTCACGCCCCGCCGCCGCGCGACCGACGCGAACGGGTAGAGGTTGACGCACACGAGGTCGAACGGCTCGATCTCGTGCTCGTCGAGCGCCGCGCGGTCCTCCTCCAGGTCGCGGCGGGCGAGGATTCCCGCGTGGATGCGGGGGTGCAGCGTCTTCACGCGCCCGCCCAGCATCTCCGGCGCGGCGGTCACCTCCTCGACGGTCGCGACCCGGACGCCCTGCTCCGCGAGGAACGCCGCCGTGCCGCCCGAGGAGACGATCTCGAAGCCGAGCTCCGCGAGCCCGCGCGCGAAGGTGTCGACGCCCTCCTTGTCCCAGACCGAGACGAGCGCCCTCATCGCGCCGGCGGCCCGAACCGCTCTTGTAACGGTCTGTTGCTTGGGGTGGGTGCGGCCGGCGATCCGAACTTCGCTTGTGACACTGTGTCACAAGCGACGCGGGCCTCGACCAGCTCCCGGATGACGTCCGGGAGGACGCGGTGCTCCACGGCGTGCAGGCGCTCCTCCAGCGTGTCGCGTGGCTCGACCCGGACCGGCTCTTGGGCGATCACCTCGCCCGTGTCGAGGCCCTCGTCGACCCAGTGGACGGTGACGCCCGTGGTCTCGACTCCCGCCGCGAGGACGTCGGCGATCGCATGCGCGCCCGGGAACGCGGGGAGCAGCGAGGGGTGGACATTCACGATCGCGCCCGCAAACCGCTCGAGGAACGGCCGCGTGAGCAGGTGCATGTACCCCGCCAGCACGACGAACTCGACGCCGTGCTCCTCGAGCCACGTTGCGAGCACGAGGTCGCGCTCCTCCCGGGTCGCGTGGCAGTCGAGCGAGAAGGTCGCCGCCGGCAGGCCCGCCGCCCGCGCCCGCTCGAGCGCGTAGGCGCCGCGGCGGTTCGACGCGACGGCGACCACCGGCAGCCCGGCGTCCACCAGAGCCTGCAGGTTCGAGCCGTTCCCGGACACGAGGACGCCGATCACGCCTCGACGATCCTCCCGATCGAGAGCTCGCCGAGGCGCGCCTCGGCGACGACGGCGCACCAGCCGATCCCGAGGTTGAAGACGCGCCGCAGCTCGTCTTCGGCCACGTGGCGCGCCAGCCACTCGAACACGGGCGGACGCTCCCACGCGTCCCACTCGATCTCTGCGGCCAGGCCGTGCGGCACGACGCGCGCGAGGTTCCCCTGGATCCCTCCACCGGTCACGTGCGCGAACGCTTTCGCGCGCGCACGCAGGGCCAGCATCTCGTCCAGGTAGAGCCGCGTGGGCGCGAGCAGGTCGGCGCCGTCGTAGTCCTCCTCCTCGAGCACGCGCCGGACGAGCGTGAAGCCGTTCGCGTGGACGCCCGCCGAGCGGAAACCGACGACGATGTCGCCGGACCTGACCGCCGAGCCGTCGACGAGGTCGTCGCGGTCGACGACGCCGACGCACGTGCCGGCGAAGTCGAGCTCGCCCTCGCGGTAGATCCCGGGCAGCTCAGCCGTCTCGCCGCCCACGAGCGCGACGCCGGCCGCGCGGCAGACCTCGGCCGCTCCCTCGACGAGCTGAGCGACCTCGTCGAGCGAGATCTCGCTCGCCGCGACGTAGTCGAGCAGCATGAGCGGCGTCGCGCCCGTCGTGAGCACGTCGTTGATGCAGTGCGCGGCGAGGTCGGCGCCGCACGCGCGCAGGCGGCCGCGGGCGCGCGCCAGGATCAGCTTCGTCCCGACCCCGTCGGTGGAGGCGGCGAGCAGACGGCGGTCGTCCAGCGGGTGCAGCCCGGCGAACGCGCCGAACCCACGGGCGCCCGTCGACTCCACCGCGTCGCGCAGCCGTCCGACGACGGCGTCGGCGACGGCGAGCGAGACACCCGCCGCGGCGTAGCTGTGGTGGCTCTCGCCCAGGTCTCGCAGTCTACGAAGAGGTGCGGCTGGCCGCACCGCGAGACGCCAGCCAGCGCCACGGTGCCGCGGCGCAGCTCGCGCCAGAGTGCGGCCATGAAGCGAATCGCATTCCTGAGCGGCACCGGGCTCGTCTCCCTTCACCTGATCGACGTGGCACTCGTCGATGTGGAGCCCGGAGCGTCGCTCGCGCGGCACCTCCCCTGGATGGCTGTGACGCTCGCCGTCGCCGCCGCTGCCGCGCTGACCTACAGGCGACTGCCCCGCGCCATCCGTGGGGCAGTCGCCGGGACTTTCGGCGCTCTCGCCGCCTTCGACGCGCTGCAGCACGCCACGGC
>DATHAE010000192.1:0-11583 GCA_035296805.1 Gaiellaceae bacterium
GCCGGCAGGTCGAGGAAGCCGTTGCCGTTAGAGCCGCGCATACAGCTCCTCCAGCTTCTTGCGAGCGCGTGCCTGGACGTCGCGGTACATCGAGCCGCCGTGCGCGTCGATGCCGACGGTGAGCGGGCCGAAGTCCTTGACGCGGAACTTCCACAGGCACTCGGGCATCAACTCCTCCCACGCCACCTCCTCGATCTCCTCGATCTGCGTTGTCTCGAGCGCCGCCGCGCCCCCGACGATCGCGAAATAGACCATTCCGAGGTCTTGCATGGGTTCGATGGCTTCATCGGGAAATCCGCCCTTGCCGCAGATCGCGCGCACACCGTACTGCGTGCCGAGCGGCTCGGTGAAGCGCACCATGCGCGCGCTCGTCGTCGTGCCGATGCAGATCTTTTCGTACCGGCCGTCTCCGATCTTGCGCACGTTCGGGGCCGTGTGGAGCAGGAACGCGCCGCGCAGGTCCATCGGCGGCTCGACGCCCTGGTCGAAGATGCGGATCTGCGTGCGGTCGCGGATGCCGATGATGTGGCCCTGAACGACGACCTCGTCGCCGGCGCGCAGCTTCAGGATCTCGCGCTCGTCCGTGACCGGGAACGTGACTTCGTGCGTCGCCATCAAAATTCCCGGTCGTAGTCGACATCGCCGTCAGGCCCGATGTGCGCCGACGCGCGGCGCGCGGCCCAGCACTGGTAGTTGACCGCGACCGGGTTGAGCGTCATGTGCGTGTCCGCGTGCTCGATGTGGCACTGGAGGACGGTGACGTCGCCGCCGAGGCCCATGGGGCCGATCCCGGTCTCGTTCAGGAGACCGTACAGCTCGTCCTCGAGCGCGGCCACGTGCGGATCGGGATTGCGGGTCCCGATCGGCCGCATGATCGCCTCCTTCGCGAGGTGCATCGCGTAGTCCGCGGAACCGCCGATGCCGACGCCGACGATCCCCGGCGGACACGGCTTGCCGCCGGCACCGACGATCGACTCGAGCACGAACTGCTTGACCCCCTTCACGCCGTCGGCGGGGACGCACATCTTGAGGAAGCTCATGTTCTCGCTGCCCGATCCCTTCGGGACGCACTTGACGTCGAGGCCGTCCCACTCCGGGATGAACTCCCAGTGCACGATCGGCAGGCGGTGGCCGATGTTCGGACCCGTGTTCTCGCGCGTGATCGTGTGCACCGCGTTCGAGCGCAGCGGGTGCTCGACCGTCGCGCGCGCAGTGCCGTCGCGCAGCCCCTCGTAGATCCGCGCCGGGTGGAGCGGGAAGTGCTCGCCGACGCGGCAGTGGTAGACGGCGATGCCAGTGTCCTGGCAGACGAGGTTGCGCTCGCTGTCGGCCACGTTGACGTTGCGGTGGATCGTCTCGAGGACCCGGCGTCCGGGGACAGACGTCTCGCGCTCGCGCGCCGCGGCCAGCGCGTCGCGGAGGTCCTGCGGGATGTCCTTCAGCGCCCAGACGTAGAGGTGCGCCGCGGCGTCCTCGACGACGTGCTGGAGATCGGTCGTGACGTCGATGCTCATGCGCTCGCTTTCTCGGCCGCGGCCCGGCCGCCGCGCCGGCCGAAGACGACGCACTCGAGCAGGCTGTTGCCCATCATCCGGTTGCGCCCGTGCGTGCCGCCGGCTATCTCGCCGCACGCGTAGACGCCCTCGAGCGTCGTCTCGGCGTTCGCGTCGATCACGAGGCCGCCGTTCTGGTAGTGGAGGACGGGATACGTGAGGATCTTCTCGGCCAGCGGGTCGATGCCTGCGCCGCGGAACCGCCGCAGCATGTACGGGAGCGACACCTCGGCATCGGCCTGCGGGATGCGCGTCGTGTCGAGGTACACCGCGGGGCGCCCGTCGGGAGTCTCGACGCCTTTGCCCTTCGCAACCTCGTCGAGGATCGCTTGTGACACTGTGTCACGAGGCCCGAGCGAGTCCGTGAACTCGTCCCCGTCCGCGTTGACGAGCACGGCGCCGTAGGCGCGCGTCGTCTCCGGGATCGCGTAGCCCTGCATGTTCGCCGGCCAGGCGCCGCCGTTCGGGTGGTACTGGAACTCGTCGAGGTCGCGCGCCTCCGCGCCGAGGTCGAGGGCGATGCGCGTCACCTCGCCCGTCGCGTTCGGGTGGTTCGTCGACAGCTCGCCGCGCTGCGCGGCGATCGCGTAGCAGCGACCGCCGGCGGCGAGGATCACGGTCGCGGCGTCGATCTCGTGTCCGCCGCACGTCGCGCGCCAGCCGTTCTCGCGCGGCTCGAGCGCCGACAGCGGCGAGTTGGTGAAGCTCGTGCCCGAGCCCGCCTCCCACGCCTCGCGCAGCGCCTTCGTGATCGCGTTGCCGGTGCGGTCGCCGACCTGGAGCAGGCGTTTGCGCGACGCGCCGCCGCAGCGCGCCAGCCTGTAGCCGCCGTTCTCGCGCGTGAAGCCGACCCCCAGCTCCTCGAGCCAGGCGATCGCCCCCGGCGCCTCTGCGGTGAGGATGGAGACGAGCTCCGGATCGGCGGAGTCGTGCGAGGACCGCATCACGTCGTCCGCGTGGAGCTCCGGCGAGTCGTCCTCGCCGAACGCGGCCTGGATCCCGCCCTGCGCCTTCGAGGAGTTGTTCGCCTGCAGCGACCCCTTCGTCGCCAACGCCGCGCGCGCGCCCCCGCGATCTGCCGAGACAGCCGCGGCAAGACCGGCGGCACCGCTCCCGACGACGAGCACGTCGAATGAGACCTCTCCCGGCACGAGTGGCGAGATTACCAGATTTCGTTAATGCAATTTATTAGCTGCAGTTATATGAAAGGGCGGACCCAGGCGAGTCAGTAGATGCCTTGAAGCAGCGTATCGATCTCCGCCGGAGTCGCCGGCCGCGGATTGGCTTGGTTCCCGCCGCGCGCGGCCGCCGCCTCCGCGACGGACCGGAGCTCGCCCTGCGCGACGCCGAAGTCGCGCAGCCGCGCGAAGGGCGCGAGCCGCGCGAGCTCCTCCACCTTCGCGGCAGGATCCTCGGGCGCGGCGATCGCCTCGCCAAAGCGGCGAATCGCGTCCGGCGCGACCGCCTCGTTGAACCGCAGCGCCGGCGGGAGCGTGAGCGCGTTCATGGCGCCGTGGGGAAGGCCGTAGCTGCCGCCGAGAGCCTGCGCCATCGCGTGGCCGAGGCCGAGTCCCGCGCCCGCGAGGGCCTGGCCGGCGAGGCAGGCGCCGCGGAGGAGATCGGTGCGGGCGCCTCTGTCGCTCGGCGCGTCGACGACCCGCGGCAGCGCGCCGGCGATCGTGGCCGCGCCCTCGAGCGCGACGCGGTCGGCCTCCGCGTTGCGGCCCTTGACGTACAACGCCTCGGCGCAGTGGGCGAGCGCGTTGAGCGCGGTGCCGACCGTCTCGGGCTGCGGCAGGTCGAGCGTCAGGTCGACGTCGTAGACGACGGCTTCGAGGTGCGCGCCGGCGCCGCCGCCCAGGATCCGGCGGTCGGGCGAGCGGATGCCGAAGCTCGGCGTCCACTCCGAGCCCGAGTACGTGGTCGGAACGGACACGAGCGGGAGACCCGTCTCCGAGGACGCGAACTTCGCCGTGTCGATCGCGGAGCCCCCTCCGACCGCGAGCAGGCAGTCGGCGTCCGGCGGCACCTCGATCCGGTGCGACGGCACCTCCGACCAGTGGGCGACGCGCGGCACGTCGAGCGCCGTCCAGCGCTCGCTCGCGACGAGGAGCGGACGCTCCGCGCCGAGCTCCGCCAGCACGTCGCCCAGCTCGGCCAGCCCCCACCGGACGATCACGTGAGGCGCTTCCGTGCGAACTCGACGAACGCGTGGACGGCGCGGGTCTCGGCGCGGCCGGCCGCTCGAACGAGGAAGATCTCGCGCTCGAGGTCGAGGCCCTTCACGCGCGCCTCCACGAGCGTGCCGGCGGCGAGGTCTGGCTCGACGGCCGACCGGGAGATGAACGTGACGCCGTAGCCGGCGCGCACCGCCGTTGTGACCGATTCCTGCAGGCCGAGCTCGAGCCGGACGTCGAGGTCGCGCAGGCGCGTCCCGCCGCGGCGGAGCTCGTCCTCGATCAGCTGACGCACGCCTGCGCCCTCCTGCATCACGATCAGGGTGTCGCCGGCGAGATCGTCGAGCGACACCGTCCGCCCCGCGAACGCGTGGCCCGGGGGGCAGACGAGGATCACCTGGTCGCGGAAGAACGGCTCGAAGACGACGCCGCGGTGCCGCCGCCCGGCGCCGACGACGCCGACCTCGAGCGAGCGGTCGGCGACGCGGTCGACGACCGTTTGGGTGTCGAACACCGACAGGACGACGTGCAGCTCCGGATTCGCGCGCTGGAACTCGCACAGGAGCTGCGCGAGCACGATCCCGCCGGGCCCGGTCGAGGCACCGATCTCCAGCGTGCCCGTGACCTCGCCCTCGTTCTCGCCCGCCACCTCGGCGACGAGCTGCTCCTCCAGCGAAAGCAGCCGCTGCGCGCCGCGGTAGAGCCGGAGCCCCGCCTCCGTCGGCTCGACGCGGCGGCCCGAGCGGTCGAGCAACTGCGTCGCCAACCGCTTCTCGAGCGCCCGGACCTGCAGCGAGACGGCCGGCTGCGTCACGCCGAGGCGCTCGGCCGCCTGCGAAAAGCTCTTGCGCTCGACGACGGCGCAGAACGCCGCCAGCTGACGCGTGTCCATAAAGACAACTTATAGCCGACCGTCGCCGAGGCGCGCTCGGCCGAAGACGCCGCAGCTCGGCGGTGCCCGCGCGGAACCCGACGCCGCCGTGCGCGCGGAGCGGCTCGGGCCTCGGGATCTCCCGGAGCCCGAGCAGGGCGCCGTAGAAGCGGCGCGCCACGTCCCCGGCACCGACGGGCGCGACCACCTGCAACGTGATCGATCCCGATGATCGCCGCGGCGAAGGTCTACCATCGGCCGCGGTGTCGGCTCGCCTCGAGGACACGCTCGTCTCCGGCTACACGCGCCTTGCGGCGGAGTCGCCGCGGCGCGGGACGGATGTCGAGCTGCGGGTTCTCGACATCGTGTTCTCGGCGCTGTTCGGGCTCGTGCTCGCGCCGGTCTGGATCCTGATCGCCGTGCTCGTGCTGGCGACGAGCGGGCCGCCCGTCCTGTACCGGGGCGAGCGCGTCGGGCGCGCGGGCCGCTTCTTCACGATCTACAAGTTCCGCACGCTCGCACCGGACGCGGAGGAGCGCCTCGGGCCGTACCTGGGCGACGAGCTCGTCCGGCGCACGCAGGCGGAGTACACGCGCCTCGGTCGCTGGCTGAAGGCGTCGCAGCTCGACGAGATTCCGCAGCTCTGGAATGTGCTCCGCGGCGACATGTCGTTCGTCGGCCCGCGGCCGATCCGCCCGCGGTTCTTCGCCGAGCTCGCGCACGAGCTGCCGGCGTACTGGCAGCGCCTCGTCGTGCGGCCGGGGCTGACCGGCTTCGCGCAGGTTCGCGGTGGCTACGAGACCTCGATGGCAGACAAGCTCTCGCACGACCTCGAGTGGATCGCCGACCGCTCGGTGCCGCTGTACCTCCGGACGCTGTTCGCGACAGGCGTGCGCGTCCTGCGGCAGACGCTGTCAGGCCGCGGCGCGCGAACCGACTGAATCCCCTTTGGGGGGCGCGAAGTCCCCTTTCGGAACGCTACCCGGGAACGTGTCACACGGGTGTGACGCCTTGGCGCCGAAAGCGTGACTTCTTCCTGGACGTAGACTCGGGCGATGTGCGGGATCTGTGGGATCGCGACGACGCGCGGGAGCGTCGACCGCGACCGCCTCGCGGCGATGTCTGCAGCGCTCGCGCACCGCGGCCCCGACTCGGACGGCTCATTCGTCGACGGTGGGGTCGGGCTCGCCGCGCGGCGGCTCGCGATCATCGACCTGGCCGACGGCGACCAGCCGATCGCGAACGAGGACGGGACGTGCACGGTCGTCCAGAACGGCGAGATCTACAATCACCTGGAGCTGCGCCGGGGGCTGGAGCACGCGGGCCACCGTTTCCGCACCGACCACAGCGACACGGAGATGCTCGTCCACGCGTACGAGGAGTGGGGGATCCGCTTTGCGGAGCGTCTGCGCGGCATGTTCGCGGCGGCGATCTGGGATGCGCCGCGGCGGCGGCTCGTGCTCGCCCGCGACCGGTACGGGATCAAGCCGCTGTACTACCGCCACGTCGCTGACGAGCTGTCGTTCGCATCGGAGCTCGATGCGCTACCGCAGGGAGAGATCGACCTCGATGCGGTCGAGGCGTTCCTCGCCTTCAATTCGATCCCCGCGCCGCTTTCGATCTTCCGCGAGGTTCGCAAGCTCCCGCCCGCTCACGTCCTCGTTTGGGAGAACGGCGTCGTCGAGGTGACGCGGTACGCGCGGCCCGGGCCGCTCCCCCCGCGCGACGACGTCGACGAGGCCGAGTTGGTCGAGGAATGTCGCTCGAGGCTCCGCGACTCGGTCCGGGCGCACCTCGTATCCGACGTCCCCGTCGGGGTGCTCCTGTCCGGCGGCGTGGATTCCGGAGCGCTCGCGGCGCTCGTTGCGCAGGAGTCGGGAGAGCCCGTGCGCACCTTTTCGGTCGGGTTCGAGGAGCAGTCGTTCGACGAGCTGGCGGGCGCGCGCGCGGTCGCGGAGCGCTACGGCACGCGTCACCGCGAGCTGGTGCTGCGACCGGATGCGGCGCTGCTCCTGCCGGCTCTCGCCGACGCGTTCGACGAGCCGTTCGCGGACTCGTCGGCGCTGCCGACGTACCTCGTGTCGCGGCTGGCGGCCGAAGACGTGAAGGTCGCGCTGTCGGGTGAGGGCGGGGACGAGCTCTTCGGCGGCTACTACACGTACGTCGCCGACCTCCTCGCGGAACGCGTCGGCGGGGCGGCGCGCGCCGTGCGTCCGCTCGTGGATCTGCTGCCGGCTTCGACGCGCAGGACGAGCCTCGACTACCGGGCGAAGAGATTCGCGCGCGCGGCGCACCTGCCGCCGCTCGAGCGCCATCACGGGTGGAAGGAGATCTTCACGCCGGACGTGCGGGCCGAACTGACGGGGCGCATCCACGCCTGGGACCCGGTCTCGCTCTACCGTGAGCGCTTCGCGGAGACGGCCGGGCACGATCTGCTGACGCGACTCCAGGACGTCGACTTCGGCGTCTACCTCGTCGACGACCTTCTTGTGAAAACGGACCGCGCCTCGATGGCGTGGTCGCTCGAGACGCGCGTGCCGTTCATGGATCCGGTGGTCAGCGACTTCGCGTTCTCCCTGCCCGCGCGGCACAAGGTGCGCGGGTTGCAGAAGAAGCGCCTGCTCCGGAAGGCGGTCGAGCCGCTCCTGCCGCGTGAGGTCGTCCACGGCCGCAAGCGCGGGTTCTCGATTCCGGCGGCGGCGTGGCTGCGCGGGGACGTGGAGCCGTTTGCGCGCGAGACGCTGTCGGCCGACCGGTTGCGTCGCCAGGGCTTCCTGCAGCCGGAGGCGGTGACGCGCGTCCTCGACGCGCACCTCGTGGGTCGCGAGGATCTGTCGCGGCAGTTGTGGGGGCTGCTCGCCTTCACGCTCTGGTACGAGCGCCACGTGGAGGGCGTCACGCGCGACGTCGCCCTCGAACAGGCCGTTGCGTAGCCCGCCGGCGCCGCTGTGGAGGAATTGGCACGGACTTTTGACGAAGGACACCTGGCGGACGACCGTTCCGCTGGGCGATGCTGAAGGTGGGTGGCGGGTGGCGTAGTACCCCACCCAGGGTGGGGCACTACGCGAGAAGCCCGCGAAGCTCGAGGAAGCCGCTGCAGCGCTAGAGGGATCAGCAGCCTCGCGTCGCCTCGACCGTCCGCGTGGCCGCGGCCGGCAGATCGCTGCGTCTCTCGGCCAAGCCGCGGCGGCGCAGGAACCTCGGTTCCCCGGACTGCGCCGGCGGCGCCCCGCCTACAGGTCGTCAGCAGCGCCCGCGCGTCGCCTCCGAATCGTCGAACGGGTTGCGGCCGGCCACAGCGTCTCGGGTCGAAGCGCTCGTCCGCGTCGGCGACGACCTCGGCCACGACTGCACGTGCGCGCGCGGGCGACCACACGTCCTCGACCAGCTCCTCGTGCGACTGCGGCGTGTACAGCGCCAGGGCCGTGATCGTACGAACCCGAGCAGGTAGCGTCGGCGCCGATGCGGGTGTGGGTGGACATGACGGCCAGCGCGCACCCGCTCGTCTTCCGCCCGCTGATCGCGCTTCTCCGCGGGCAGGGACACGAGGTCGAGATCACGGCGCGGGACTACGCGCAGACACTGCAGCTGATCGAGCGCCAGGGGCTCGAGGCGCATGTGATCGGCCACCACGGCGGCCGCTCGCGACTCGGGAAGGCGCGGCAGTTGACGTCGCGGCTCGGCGCGCTCCGCCGCTGGGCATCGGGACGCGACCTCGACGTCGCGCTCGCGCACGGCTCGCACGAGCTGACGATCACGGCGCGGCGGCTCGGCATCCCCAGCTCGACCACCTTCGACTACGAGTGGGCGTGGCTCCAGCACCAGCTCGGCTGCCGCGCGGCGACAAAGGTTGTGGTGCCCCGAACGATCCCGCCAGAGCGGCTCGCGTCATACGGGGCGACGCCGCCGAAGCTCGTCCAGTACGAGGGGCTGAAGGAGGAGTACTACCTCGCAGACTTCGAGCCCGACCCGGCCGTGCTCGCCGAGTGCGCGATCGACGGCGACCGGACGCTCGTCGTCCTGCGGCCGCCGCCCGACGTGTCGCTCTACCACCGCCATTCGAACCCGCTCTTCCCGCTGACGCTCACGCACCTCGGCGCGCTCGAGTCGGTCCACGCGGTCGTGCTGCCGCGCACGGACGAGCAGCGCGACTACGTCCGGTCACTCGCGCTGCCGTCGGTGATCGTCCCCGAGCGCGCCGTCGACGCGCAGAGCCTGATCGCGTTCTGCGATGTCGTCGTCTCCGCGGGCGGGACGATGAATCGCGAGGCGGCGGCGCTCGGCGTCCCCGTCTACACCACCTACGGCGGCCGACTCGGCGGCGTCGACGAGGACCTGATCCGCCAGGGCCGCCTGCGGCCGCTCACCGACCCGCGCGCGCTCGAGCTCGTGAAGCGCGAGCGAACGGCGGAGGTGCGCGTCCGACGGGATCCGCAGGAGCTCTTGGATCTGTTGCTGACGGCCGTCGACCGATAGCGGACGGCCGTTTGTCGACGCGCTGATCGACACCGGCCGTGCCGGCGCGTCCATGACCAGAGGGCTCGGCATCTTCGCGGAGGCGCTCGCCGACGCCGCGCACGCGCGCGAATCGCCGTCGCACGTCTTCGACTGGGTCGGGCCGCGGTCGGCGACCCGCTCTCGCCGCGACTCTCGTCGAGCGGCGGACGTCGCGGATCCGCTAACGACGGCCGCCAGGTCGTTCCGGTGACGTTAGCTCGGGCCGACCACCTCCAGCACCTCGTTCCCGTACCGCTCCAGCTTCACCGCTCCGACGCCCGGGAGCGCCGCGAGCTCGGGCAGGCTCTTCGGGCGCGTCCGGGCGATCGCGTCCAGCGTCTTGTTGTCGAAGACGACGTACGGCGGGACGTCGTCCTGGTCGGCCCGCGTCCGCCGCCACACCGCGAGCTCGTGGTACAGCCCGTCCGACCCCGGCGTCGGGACGAACTTCTCGCGCCTCCGCGGCTCCGCCCCACTCTGCACGCGTGCCCGCGCCGCGAGCTCCGCCTCGACGAGGAAGCGGCTCGGCTGCCCGGACCAGGTCATCCACAGCACGCGCTTCGCGCGCGTCATCCCGACGTAGAGCAGCCGCCGCTCCTCGGCGATCTCGTCCGGAATCCGCGCCTGCCGCGCGGGCAACTCCTTCTCCTGCAGGCGTGGGAGAAACACGGCCTCGAACTCGAGGCCCTTCGCACGGTGGAGCGTCAACAGGTGGACGCCGCACGCGCCGTCGCCGCCGGAATCGAAGCGCTGCCTCAGCTCGGCGGCGAACCCCGCCGCGTCGCCGTCGAACTCCCCGGCGAGCGTCACCAGCCGGCCGAGGTCGGTCTGCCGGACGAGCTCCCGCTCGCCCAGCTTGTCGGGCGCGACGGGTAGCCACCCCGCCTCGAGCGCCAGCTGCCGCACGAGCTCCGCGGCCGGCTCGTCGCCGCGCCGGTCGAGCAGCCGGAGCATCCGCCGCGCGGCGTCGCGCGAGAGGAGCGACGCGCCCTGGAACGGCAGGCGCGCGTCGTGGAGCAACTCCTCGAAGTCGGTCAACCGCGCGTTCGTCCGGCAGAGGATCGAGACCTCCTCGAGCGGGACGTCGAGCCGCCGGATCTCGGCCACGATCGCCTCGCCCTCGGCGTCGGGAGCCGCGAATGCGCGCACCGTCGGCTCAGGCCCGTCCGGTCGCGTCGCGCGCAGGACCTTCTCCGCGCCGCCGAGCCGCGGCACGAGCCGGTTCGCGAGCGCGAGCACCTGCGGCGAGGAACGGTAGTTCTCCTCGAGCCGGACGACGAGCGCGTGCGGGAAGCGCTCCGGCACCGCCAGCAGGTGCTCCGGCCCTGCGCCGGTGAAGGCGTAGATCGACTGGTAGTCGTCGCCGACGACGCACAGGTCGTCGCGGTGGCCGAGCCAGAGGTCGAGCAGCCGCTGCTGGAGCAGGTTCACGTCCTGGTACTCGTCGACGGTGAACGCGCGGTACTGGGCGCGGAACGTTTCCCGCGCCCGCTCGTCCGTCTCGAACAGGGACCCCGCGAGCTCGAGCAGGTCCTCGAAGTCGATCGAACCGTCGGCGGTCTTGCGCCGCTCGTACTCGCGGTAGACGCGGTGCATCAGGTCGGGCGGGATCGGCGGCTCGCGGCCGTCGAGGGCGGCGCGGTAGCGCTCGGGCGGGATCCGGCGGTTCTTCGCCCACTCGATCTCCGTCGCGAGGTCGCCCGCCGGGCGGAAGCGGAACGGAACGGGGAGCGCGTTCGCGATCTGGCGCAGCGCGAGCGCCTTCGACGGCAGGATCCTCCCGACACGCTCCGGTGCGAAGTGGTGCAACTGCCGGAGCGCGGCGGCGTGGAAGGTGCTGGCACGGACGCCGCGCGCGCCGAGCGCCGCGAGCCGCTGCTTCAGCTGGCCCGCCGCCTTCTCGGTGAACGTGACGGCCATGATCTGGTTCGCCGCGAAGGCACCGCTCGCGACCTGCCACGCGATCCGCCGCGTGATCGTCGTCGTCTTCCCCGATCCCGCCCCGGCGAGGATGCAGACGGGGCCGCGCGCCGCCTCCGCCGCGCGCCGCTGCTCTCGGTTCAGGCCCTCCAGGACGTCCACCGGGCCACCGTACAGACGCTCTCGGCCGAACTCGGCCGCCGCACCGGCGGCGACCGCAACGGAAGCGTGCCGACTTTGCGACTTTCTCTCCACAGCTGCCCGAAAGGGCCAGCGGGCGACCCCGGAGGGCCGCCCGCAAGCACCTTCGAACTACGCCGCGAGGTCGAACGCCGGTGCGGCTTCGGGCACCGACTCGTGCTGCTCGAGCTCGTCGCGGCGGATCAGCGTCAGAGAGGCGACGACGCCGACCGCGGCGATGAGTACGCCGGCGACGAACGCCGCTGTGAACCCGTCGACGAGGGCGGACTGCGTGGCCGTGCCCGACGCGACTGCGTCGGCCGTGCGCGAGGTGGCAATCGTCGAGAGCGCCGCGATTCCGAGCGCGCCGCCGATCTGCTGCGAC
>DATHAE010000193.1:0-10061 GCA_035296805.1 Gaiellaceae bacterium
GGAGAGGTCGCCGACGTCGGAGTGGAAGACCTTCGTCGTCAGCATCGGGTCGACGGCGCGCTCGGCGCGCCAGCGGCCGATCCACTCCTCGCTGCGACCGCCGCCGTAGGCGTCGGCCGTGTCGAACCAGCGAATCCCGGCATCCCACGCGGCGTCCATGATCGCGGACGCCGTCGGCTCGTCGGTCCCCTGGCCGAAGAAGGCGGGAGAGGATCCGACGCCGCCGAAGTTCCCGCAGCCGAGCGCGACCGGCGGCCAGGCCGTCACGACGTCGACTTCGAGAATTCCGTGAGCTCGTTGCGGAGCTCCCACAGCTCGGGGAAGAACGTCTTGTGGATGAGCCGCCCGAGCACCTCGACGGGCGTCCCCTGCGTGCCGATCACGGCGCCGCCGATCACGCGCTCGACGACCTTGAAGTGGCGGACGCGCCAGACGATCACGCGCTCGTCCCACTCGATCAGCTGCTCCGCGAGCGAGTACAGATCCTCGTGCTCGCGGCCCAGCACGTAGACGTCGCGCAGCGACAGTCCGCGCTCCTCGCGCAGGGCGTGGAACGCCTCGCCGAGCGGCGGCGTGACGCGCCGGATCTGGCGGAAGCCGGGCGAGTCGAAGCCGCTGCCGTGGCCGAGCACCTTGCGGATCTCCTGGTATTCCCACGGCGACATGTGCTCGAGCATGTCGAGCACGAGCGTCACGATCTTGAGGCTGTCGTTCGCGCGCCGGAGGAGTCGCAGGGCGCCGAAGAGGTCGCGTGCCTCGACGAGGCGCGTCGCCTCCTCGACCTCGTTCCACGCCAGCTTGAGCCACAGCTCCGAGCTCTGATGGACGGTCTGGAAGAGCAGCTCGTCGCGGTGCACCCAGCCGTCGGCGCCCTTCTGGAGCGAGAGCAGCGCGTCCGTGCGCAGGTAGCGCTCGTAGTCCGAGCCGCCTTCGCCCTCGAGGACCGGGTGCGCGAAGTCCTCGCTCACGGGCGCTCCTCGGACCCGTCGAAGATCCGCATCGGCAGTCCTGCGAGCGCGACGCCGCCGCCGGCCGTCACGAGCCACGTGTCCTGCATGTAGAGGCACGAGCTCCCGTCCTCGGAGATCGCGTGCGGGTGCATCGAGAGCACCATCCCCTCGCGCAGGACGGTCTCGTCGCCCTCGCCGATTTTCGGGAACTCGATCATCGTCATCCCGATCGAGTGCCCCGTCACGTGGCCGAGGGCGAAGCCTCGGTCGTGGAAGCCCTTCGACACGGCGCGGTGGACGTCGTGCGCCGTCGACCCGTCGCGCATTACGCTCTGCGCCGCGTCGTAGTACTCCTCGTAGGCCTCCATCATCTGCCGTGTCTCCGCGCTCGGCTCGCCCGGACAGATGGCGCGCGAGACCTCGACCCAGTGCCCGCCGGGGCCGGCGACCTCGAGCGACGGCAGCACGAGATCGGTCGCAGCGACGCGCCGCTCTCCCGCGATCCTGAACTCCGGCGACGCCGAGCCGTCCTCGCCGGCGAGCACCATGTCCTGCGTCAGGCGGCCGCAGCCCTGAGACACGAACCACTCCTCGCACGGCGCGAGGATGTCGCGCTCCGCCTTCCCGGCCTCGAACTCGCGCAGGAAGATCCAGAACCCCTCGGTGTTGATCCGGACGCTCTCGCGGACGGACTCCAGCTCGCGCTCGCTCTTGACGGCGCGCGCGTGGTCGAACGGGACGTCCCACGGAACGAGGTCGACGCTCTCGAGCGCGCGATAGTCGCGCACCGCCATCACGTAATCGAGCCCGTAGACGCCGACGCGTTGCCCGCGCACGCGGTCGGCGAGCCACTCGCCGGGCCGGTCGACGAACACGTGCTCGTCGATCCACGTCGTCCCGTGCTCGCCCACGTAGCGCGCCTCGCGCGGGAAGACGATCGACGGCTCGCCCTCCAGCGGCAGCAGCACGTACGCGTACCGGTGGACGATCACGAAGCCCGACATGTAGGTGACGGCGCCCTCGAACCCGCTGTACTCGTTGCCGGAGACGATCACGGCGTCGAGCGCGTCGCGAGCCATCGCCTCGCGGATCAGACCGTAGCGGCGCTCTACCTCGACCGCCGGCACCGCGTTCGCCGTCACTGCGCCCACGATGCCTCCACGCCCTTCACGAGCGCCCAGACCGAGTCGTGCCCCGGGGTCGCGACGCCGTGCCGGCGGCCGAAGCCGACGATCCCGCCGTTCAGGTAGTCGACCTCCGTCGGTCGGCGCGCCTCGATGTCCTGCAGCATCGACGCCTTGTGGTCGTAGGCGACCTCCGGGCGCGCCGCGTAGTCGATCAGCTCCTCGGGGTCCGCGTCGAGCTCGATCCGCTGCGCGGCGGCGACGGCCTTCCCCTCGTCGACGAGCTGCGTCACGAGCCGGCGCAGCGGCGGCTGCTCGCAGACGCGGCCGTGGGTCAGGCCGGTGAGCGCGCCGAGCGGGTTCGTGGCGGCGTTGAAGATCACCTTGCGCCATTGTGGCCCGCGGGCGTCGGCCACGGCGGCGGTAGGCATCCCGCCGCGCGTGCAGGCGTCGGCGAGCCGCTCGGCCTCGGCGAGCGGCGCCGGCCGTTCCTCGAACGGGCCGAAGGTGGTGTCGCCCTTGACGTCCCACTGCACGACCCCGGGCGCGACGATCTTGCCCGCCGGGAAGGTCGTGCCGCGGATCACGCGCTCGCAGTGGCGCGCGATCGCCTCCTCGTTGCCGAGGCCGTTCTGGACGGTGGCGACGCAGCCGTTGCCGAAGGCGTGTGCGGTCGCCGCGACCGCCGCGTCGGTGTGCATCGCCTTCGTCGCGACGATCCCGAAGTCGCACGGCGGCAGCTCAGCCGGATCGCTCGTGGCGCGCGGCCGGCCCGTCACCTCTCCCGCGCCCGTCAGCCGCAGGCCGTTTCGGTTGATCGCATCGACGTGCTCGCGCGCGAGGTCGTACGCCCACACCTCGACGTCGTCGAGCCGCGCGAGGTTGGCGGCGAAGAGCGAGCCGACAGCGCCGCAGCCGACGACGCACACGGTCATTCCCACGACGCCTCCTTCCCCTTCACGAGCCGGAGGAGCGCGGTGTGCAGTGGCACCGCCACGCCGTGACGCGCGCCCTCGCGGACGAGTGCGCCCGTGATCATGTCGACCTCGGTCGGCCGCCGCGCGTCGACGTCCTCGAGCATCGACGGGTAGTGGCGGAAGCCCCGCCGCGTCGCGAGCATGTTCATCTCCCAGGGATCCTCCTTCAGCTCGACCCCGGCTGCCGCCGCGACCGCCCTCCCCTCGTCGATCAGGTCGCGCACGAGGTGGCCGAGGTCGGTCTCGCGCTCGAGCTGCCCGAAGTGGAAGTCGTGCGGCAGGCCCGTGAGCGCGGCGACGGCGTTGACCGTCGCGTTGAAGATCAGCTTCGACCAGAGCGCCGGCCGCAGCTCGTCGAACGCCTCGGCCTTCAGGCCCGAAGCCGCGATCAGCGCCGCGGCCTCACGCGCCTCGTCGCCGGTCGTGCCGCGGTCCGGCCCGATCCAGGTAGCGGTGTCGAGGATGTACTCGACGTGCGTGTCGGAGTGCCGAGTGCCGCTCATGAAGGTGACCGACGACAGGAGCCGCCAGTCGCCGTGCCGCGCCACGATCTCGTCCGCGCCGAGGCCGTTCTGGACCGGCATCAGGATCGCGTCGCCGAAGCTTCCGGAGAGCCGCGCGGCGAGCGCGTCGAGGTCGTTCGCCTTGCTGGCCAGGATCACGAGCTCGGGCTCCGGGAGGGCGGCGGGATCGACGGCGGCGGCCGAGACGCGGGCGACGAAGTCCGCGCGGCCGGACACGCGCAGGCCGTTCTCCGTGAGCGCCCGCGCGTGCTCCTCGCGCCGGGTCAGCACCGACACCTCGGCGACGCGCGAGAGGAACGCAGCGAAGAGCGACCCGATCACGCCGGCGCCGGCGACGCAGACGCGCGTCATGCCGCGTCCGCCGAGACGCGCGGGAGGCGGAACTCGCGGCCGCCGGTCAGCCCCGACGGACGCAGGATCAGGACGAGCGCCATCAGCGCGCCGACGACGACGACGCGCGTGCCCGCCGGGAGGTCGAGCGTCGCGCCGAAGACGGTCAACCCGTTCTCGGCCTCGGCGAGCGTCGAGTCCAGCGCGCTGACGGCGAGCGCGCCGACGACCGCGCCCCACAGGCTCGTCGTCCCGCCGATCACGAGCATCGCCAGCGTGATGAACGTCAGATCGAGGTACACGCCCTCCGTCGAGATGGGCAGCAGGTGCACGTACAGCCCGCCGGCGAGCCCCGCGAGCGCGCCGGAGAGCGCGAACGCGATCAGCCGCTGCCGGTAGACGGAGACGCCGACGGCGCGCGCCGCGGCGGGGTCCTCGCGCGTGGCGCGTAGCAGCCGCCCGAAGCGGCTGCGGCTGTAGGCGAACGCCGCCACGACGACCCCGAGCGCGCCGAGCGCCGCCTGCCGCAGCCCGGTCGTCTCGGGCACCGACGAGAACGTGTTCAGCCCGGGCCCGACCTTCTCGTAGTAGCGCAGCAGGTTGTGCGTGATCTCGAGCACGGCAAAGGTCGCAATCCCCGCCGCGAGCCCCGACAGCCGCATCAGCGGGAGCGCGACGACGAGCGCGCACACGCCGCCGGCGAGCGCCGCCAGCGCGAGCGACGACAGGTTGCCCACGGCGCGGTCGCGGAGGAAGCCGGCCAGGTTGGGCATGATCGCCGGCTTCTCCGACGCGGGCACCGACAGGACGCCGGCAGTCCACGCGCCGATCGCGACGAAGCTGATGTGGCCGAAGGAGAGCACGCCCGAGTTGCCGATGAAGACGTACAGCGCGACGACAATCGCGACCTTGACGAGCGCATCGGTGAAGTAGCCCTCCGTCGAGCGCGAGACGAGCGCCCCGAGCAGCGCCGCCGCCACGACGAGCGCGGCCGGCCCCGCGAGCTCCAGCGCCGTCTCGCGCCTCACACGCGCTCCACGGCGCCGCGGTAGCGCGTGAAGAGCCCGCCCGGGCGGACGAGCAGGACGAGGATCACGGCGGCGAACAGGAACGACGGCAGGTACTGGCTCTTCTCCGTCGGCAGAGCGCCGCCGAGGATCCCGCTCGCGAACCCGATCGCGAAGCCGCCGAGCGTGGCCGGGATCGGCCGGTTGAGACCGCCGACGACGACACCGGCGAGCACGACGATCGTGTCCCGGAGCGCGAAGTCCGGCGTCACGAGCGGGTTCTGGACCGTGAGCATGATCGCGACGACCGCCGCGAGCGCGCCCGAGACGAGCACCGCCGCGCCGATCACGCGGTTCGCCCGCACGCCGAGCAGTCGCGCCGTCGCGAAATCCATCGACGCGGCCCGCATGTGCAGCCCGACCGTCGTCCGCTCCAGCAGCAGGACGAGCGCGAGGAGGCACAACGCCGCGACCACGATCGCGACGATCGTGATCTTGCGGATGTCGACGCCGCCGACGGTGACCGGTCGGTTGAGGGAGGCGAGCGAGGTGGCGATCTTGCCCAGCGGCCCGAATGCGAGCAGCGCGATGCTCTGGAGGAGGAACGCGACCGCGAAGGTCGCGACGAGCATCACCGCCGGCGACTGGCCGCGCAGCGGCCGGAAGACGAGCCGGTCCATCAGCAGCGAAAGCGCCAGCACGACCGCGAAGCAGAGGACGATCCCCGCCCACACGGGCCACTCCCACTGCGATGCGAGCGCGAGCGCGTAGGCGCCCGCCATCACGAGCTGTCCGTACGCGAAGTTGACGAGCCGCAGGACGCCGAAGACGAGCCCGATCCCGACAGCCATCAGCGCATAGACCGCCCCCAGCGCCGTCGCGTCGGCGAGCGTCTGCCACTCGATGTTGAGCACGGCGAGGGTCACGAGAAGTAGGCCGCCACCATCGTCTCGGTGTCGGCCGCGTCCTCCGGGCCCAGGGTCAGCCGCAGCTCGCCGTTCGCGAGCACGTGCGAGCGGTCGGCGAGCGCGACCGTGCGCTGCGCGCGCTGCTCTACGAGCAGAACGGCGAGCCCCTGCTCGCGGATCGCGGCGAGCGCGTCGAACACGAGGTCGACCACGCGCGGAGCGAGCCCCAGGGACGGCTCGTCGAGGAGCAGCACGTCGGGCTCGGCGACGAGCGCGCGCGCGATCGCAAGCTGCTGCTGCTGGCCGCCCGAGAGTGCGCCCGCGGGCCGGCGGCGGAACTCGCGCACGATCGGGAAGAGCTCGTACACGTGTTCCAGGAGGCCGGGCGATCCGCCGCGGGAGCGCCGCGCGGCGAGCCCGAGCCGGAGGTTCTCGTCCACGGTCAGCTCGGCAAACACGCGCCGCCCCTCGGGGACGAGCGCGATCCCGGCGCGCGCGACGTCCTCCGGCCGGCGGCGGCGCAGCGAGGCGCCGGCCGCCCGCACCTCGCCGGCCGCCGACGAGACGAGCCCCATCACCGCGTGCAGCGTCGACGACTTCCCGGCGCCGTTCGCACCGATCAGGCCGACGATCTCGCCGCGCTCGACCGAGAACGAGACGCCGCGGACGGCGTGCACGCCGCCGTAGCGGACGTCGAGATTCTCGACGACGAGCGCCCCCTCGGTCATGGCTCGGGCTCGTCCTCGTGCACCGCGCTCTCGCCGAGGTACGCCGCCGCGACGTCGAGGTTCGCCTGGATCTCGCCCGGGCTCCCCTCGGCCAGCGTCACGCCCTGGTCGAGCACGTGGACGCGGTCGCAGACCTCCATCACCAGCGCCATGTTGTGGTCGATCAGCAGCAGGCCCGCCTCGTGCTCGTCGCAGACCGACCGGACGACCGCGGCGAAGGCCGGCACCTCGGCCTCGGGCAGACCTGCCGCAGGCTCGTCCATCAGCACGAATCGTGGCTCGGTGGCGAGCGCACGCGCGACGCCGAGGCGGCGCTCGTCGCCGTGCGCGAGAGTCGATGCCGGGCGGCGCGCGTAGGGAGCGAGCCCGAGCACGTCGAGCAGCTCGTCCGCGCGGCGCGCGGCGCCGCGCGGCCCCGCGCCCACGCCGAGCGCGGCGACCTCGACGTTCTCTCGCACCGAGAGCGAACGGAACGCACGACTGTGCTGGAAGGTGCGCGCGAGCCCGTGCCGGCCGCGCCGGTGCGGCGACCAGCGCGTCACGTCGCGTCCCTCCAGCTCGACCGCTCCGCCGGTCGGGCGGTCGAATCCGCTGAGGACGTTCACGAGCGTCGACTTCCCGGCCCCGTTCGGCCCGATCAGCCCGACGACCTCGCCCCGCCGCACCTCGAGCGTGACGTCCCGCAGCGCCTGGACGCCCTCGAACGAGCGCGAGACGGAGGAGGCCCGAAGCGTGTCTTCGGGCCTCCTCCGCGACTCGGGCTCGCGTTCCTCCGCCAACGCGTCTAGATCTTCGGGACGACCTTCGCGGAGACGGTCCCGACGCGCCGTGCCTGGTTGTTGTGGATCCTGATCACGCGGTACTGCCGGCCGTACACCGTGTGGAGCGAGCGGGAGAAGCTGACGAGCCCCGACAGCGTCGGCACGCGCTTGAACTTCTCCATCTGCGCGGCGAGCGCGGAGCCGCGGGTCGACCCGTGCGCGCGTCTGATCGCCGTCGCCACGCCGTCGATCGCCGCGGTGCCCGTGATGAACCCGCCCGTGCCCGCCTTCAGCTGCTTCGCGAGCTTGTTGACGGCCGGCACCGGGTCGTCGCCGAAGACCGAGGCGAACGTGACGAAGTAGTAGTTCGTCACCTTCGGGCTCTTCGGCAGCCAGTAGTTGCCGTCCCCGGCCCACGAGTTCAGGATCGGCGTCTCGTTGCCGAGCGTGCGCAGCCCCGTGATGAACGTCGAGAGCGCGCCGAAGGCACCCGCCGTCGAGGTGACGATCACGTCGGCCTTCACGCCGTTCAGGCGGCTGACGGCGTTCTGGACGTTGCTGCCGCCGAGCGACTGGTACGACTCCTTCGCGACGATCTTCCCGCCGAGCTGCTTCCAGCGCGCCTCGAACGCCTGCACGACGTTCTTGAAGTAGACGATCACGGTGTCCGTCGCGAGAGCAGCCGAGCGCCAGCCGCGCTTCCACGCGTACTCGGCCATCGCCGAGCCCTCGTCCTGCGCAAGGTTGCCGAAGCTGAAGGCGAGGCGGCCCTTCGGGCCGTACCGCTTCGGCCCCATCTGGTCGGTGCCGATGCACGAGGCGACCGCGAGGATCCCTCGGTTGATCGCCGTCTGCACGACGGGCGCCGCCAGGTCGACGTCGCAGGTCGTGAACATCACGTCCGCTCCCTGCCCCAGCAGCCTGGCCGCGCACGCCTTCGCGATCGTCGCCTTGTTGCCCTGCGTGTCGCAGGTCTTCAGCTGCAGCGGCCGCCCGCTCACGCCGCCTTTCGCGTTCAACTGGCTCACGCGCAGCTTCGCCGCCGCGAGCGCCGGGTTGTCGAACGGCGCCATCGAGCCCTTGCTGTCGAACGCCCAGCCGATCACGATCGGCGTCGCCGCAGGCCCCGTCGTCCGCGCCGCGGCGGTCGCCGCCAGCGCCACGACGGCCGCCAGGACGACCGCGAGCGTCAGCCCCAGGCGGGAACTCGTTCCTCTCATGTGCACTCCTTCATTGTCTGCCGCCGCAGCTGCGACGAACGGGATGACGGGGGGTCAAAGCCGAACCTTGCTTGCATCCCAGGCGCGCTCGAACGACGCCCGCGCGCGCGGCACCAGCTCGGCCGCCGGCTCGTCCCACAGCGAGTCGGGATACGCCGCGCCGAACGTGCCGTTGTCGGAGAAGATTTCGATGTCGTAGAGGCCGTCCCAGCCCGCGTCGTCGAGCAGGCGGAGAACGCGCGCGACGTCCGCGCATCCGTCTCCCGGAAGGGCCCGGTCGGCCCAGCCTCGGGTCGGCTCGTGCGTGTCGGAGACGTGGACGCCGACGAAGCGACCGATCTCGCGCTCGATGTCCTCCGCGAGCGTCGGGGTGTTCCAGAGGTGCCAGACGTCGAACTGGATCCCCAGCGCCGGCGGGTCGCCGGCCTCCTCGATCAGCTCGACCGCCTCGGGGATCGAGGACGCGATCGTCCAGTGCTCGCCGCTCTCGCGCTGATAGGGCTCGACGCCGATCCTGACGCCCGCGCTCTCGCCTTCGCGCGCGAGCGCGCGGAGGCCGTCGACGACCGTTGCGCGCGCCTCGTCGCGGTCGCGGCCCGCGGCGGTGCCGGTCAGGCAGACGATGCCGCTCGGGCGAAACGGCGCGAGCCGGTGCACCGACGCGCACAGGGCGTCGAGGCGCTCGCTCGGGTCGGCCGGCCCGCCGAGGAGCGGCAACGGCAGGATCGACGGCACGGTGGGCACCGCGGCAGCCGAGGCGAGCCCCGACGCCTCGAGCTGCTCGAGGGCCTCGGTGTCACCGCCCTCGGCGAGCTTGAGCTCCCAGATCCCGATCCCGTCGAGGCCGGCGTCGCGGTAGGTGCGGAGGTCGTCGGCGAACGCTGCCGTGAGCGTCGTCACCTGCGAGACCGACAGTGCAGGCGCTGCCACGCGGTGATCGTCTCACGCATTTGACATCTGATCAAGTCGATGGGAGCCTCGTCCGATGCCGCGGACGCGCAGTGCCGGAACGGGGCCGGCGCACCACCGGACGATGGCCGAGTACGCGCTCCAGGAGCTGCGCGAGGCAATCATCCTCGGCGAGCTCGCGCCCGGCACGCCGCTGCGGCTCGACGAGCTCGCGCGGCAGTACGACATGAGCATCTCGCCGATCCGCGAGGCCGTCCGGCGGCTCGAGGCGCTCGGGCTCGCCAAGCACGTGCCGCACCACGGCGCCAAGGTGCTGCCCTTCGATCCGGACGAGCTGCGCGACCTGTTCGCGGTGCGGCTCGCGCTGGAGTCGCTCGCCGTGCGGCAGGCCGCCGAGCGGCTGACGCCCGAGGGCGCAGAGGCCGCCCGGTCGCACCTCGCGCGCCTCGACCGCGCACGCGCCGCGCGCGACGTTCGCGAGGCGATGCGCGCGCATGCGGACTTCCACTTCACCCTCTACGACGCGTGCCGTTCCGAATGGTTGCCGGCGCTGATCCGGCCCGCGTGGGACCGCGCGGAGCGCTACCGTCCCGCCCTCCTGTCGGCCGAGGGGGAGCTGCAGC
>DATHAE010000194.1:0-8730 GCA_035296805.1 Gaiellaceae bacterium
GAACAGCGGCTCGTAGAGCTCCTTTTCGGCATCGAGGAAGACGACGTCGAAGACGTCGTCGATCTCCGGAAGCGTCTCGAGTGCGTCACCCACGATCACGTCGGCCCAGTCCCCGACGCCGGCCTCCTCCACGTTCGCTCGCCAGATCTCGGCGCGCCGCGGGTCGACTTCGAGCGACAGCACGCGCCCGCCCAGAATGCGGACGGCGGCCGCGAGCCAGATCGTGGAGTAGCCGTAGGACCCGCCGATCTCGAGCACCTCGCAGTCGGTCTGCGGCGCGCACACCGAGTAGAGGAATGAGCCCGTCGTCGGAGCGACCTGCCGCGCGCGCTGCGCGGGCGGCAGGCCTGCGGCGCGCTCGCGCGCGTCCTCGTCTTGCAGGCGGTTCAGGACGGCGCGAACGCGGTCGTCCAGCATCATGCGAGTCTAGTGCCGCTCGTTCTCGTCCACGGGCTCTCCGGATCGTCGCGCTGGTGGCGTCCGGTGCTGCCGCTGCTCGGCGAACGAGAGGTGCGCGTGGTCGAGTTGCCGCGCTCGGGCCACTCGTTCCGGCCTTTCGAGACGGCCGGCTGGCTCGCGGCGTCACTCGAGCCGAAAACGGACCTCGTCGGCCACTCGCTCGGCGGCCTCGTCGCCGCGACGGTCGCGGCCGAGCGGCCCGACCTCGTGCGGCGTCTCGTCCTCGTCGCGCCCGTCGGGGCCGGCGATCGGGTTCCCGTCGCGCGGTACGGGACTCGTCTCGCGCGGACCCTGGCGTCGGCGCCGGCGCCGCTCCTCTGGACGATCGTGAGCGATGCGGCCCGGTGGGGCCCCGCGGCGCTGGCGCGCGGCGCCGTGGCCGCGATGCGGGACCGATTCGCCGGCGAGGTCGCCGCTCCGACGCTGATCGTGTGGGGCTCGCGCGACCCGCTCGTCCCGGCCGAGCTCGCGCGCGCGTGGTTGCGGCTGATTCCGGACGCGCGGGTCGAGATCCTGCGCGGCGCTGGGCACGTGCCGATGGTCGACGCGCCCTCAAGCTTCGTGCGAATCGTGCTCCGCTTCCTCGACGAGCCGAGCGACGTCGGCGGCGTGGGACCACTGGGCGGCGTGAGCCGCGCCGGGGACGACGGCGAGCCGCGCGCGCGGGAGCAGTGAGACGACGTGCTCGGCCCACCCCTGAGTACACATCGGATCGTCGGCGCCGCGGACGACGAGCGCCGACGCCGCCACGAGCGGCAGCTTGTCGGTGAACAGGTCGCGGCGCATCGAGCGCGCCGTCCTCAGGAGGCGCCGCGGCCCCCAGCGGTAGTAGTCGGCCGTCGCGATGAGGACGAGGCTCGGAGGCTCGCGGATCCAGTCGACCGCGAGTCGCGACGCGTAGGTCACGAGCGGGTGGTGGTACCCCGTCGGCCCGATGAGCACGAGCCGCTCGACGCGCTCGGGCTCGCGGACGGCCAACTCGACCGCGACCTGGCACCCGAGCGAGCTCCCGACGAACGTCGCGCGCTCCGGCGCAGCGCGCGCGAGCGAGGTCGCCAGCTCGTCGACGCTGCTCCCCGCGAGATCCGGAGCGATCGCACCGGGAAGCCGCGCCCGCAGCCGCTCGAAGTAACGGTGCGAGACACCGAGCCCGTGGACGAGAACGTAGGTCATGACGACGCAGCTCGCTCGGCCTCGACCGCGGTGCGAACCCAGCAGCCCGCGAGGTGGTCGTTGACGACGCCGCACGCCTGCATCGCCGCGTACACAGTCGTCGGACCCACGAACCGGAAGCCCGCGCGCTTGAGCCGCTTCGAGAGCTCCTTCGACTCCGCGGTCTGCGCCGGCCAATCGTCCCACGAGCGCGGCGCCGGCCGCTCGGGTGGGGCGTGCGCCCACACGAGCTCGTGCAGACGGGTGCCCTCCTCGCGCAACTCCAGGACGGCCCGCGCGTTCGCGATCGCCGCCTCGATCTTGCCGCGGTGGCGGACGATGCCCGCGTCGGCAAGCAGCCGTTCGACATCGCGATCGTCGAAGCGCGCGACCGCGTCGGGGTCGAAGCCCGCGAACGCGGTCCGAAAGCCCTCGCGCTTGCGCAGGATCGTCAGCCACGAGAGTCCCGACTGGAACCCCTCCAGGCAGAGCCGTTCGTAGATCCCGCGCTCGCTCCGAACCGGCCGGCCCCACTCGTCGTCGTGGTAGCTCCGGTAGAACGGGTCGGGCGTCTCCCAGCAGCGGCGCTGTTCAGGCTCCACTCAGGCGATCTCGACCTGCACGACGCCGTCGTCGTCGACGCGGACGGGAAAGATCGGCACCGGCTGGAACGCAGGGAGCGAGAGCGGCCGCCCGCTCCGCAGGTCGAACGCCGACCCGTGGCGCGGGCAGATCACCTTGCACTCGTCGTGCTCCCAGTCCCCCTCGCACAGGGGGCCGTCGTCGTGCGAGCAGCGATCCTCGATCGCGAGCAGCTCGCCGCCGCAGTTGTAGACGCCGACGCTGACGAGGCCTACCGTGACGATCTTGACCGAGCCGGGCGGAAACTCGGCGAGCGGCGCGACGGCGATCTCAGCCAACCGCGGGCTCAGCCAAGCTGGAAGTCTTCGGCCAGCGACCGCCACTCGTCGGGGAGCGGCGTCCCCTTCGCACGGTGCAGCGCCACCTTCAGCACGCCGAGGCCGAGGATCGCGCACTTGAGCCGGACCGGCGTCAGCGGGATCCCGATCTCGTCGAGGAGCTCCTCCTTCGGCAGCGCCGCGACCTCGGACGCCTTCCGCCCCTTCACGAGCTCGGTCAGCATCGACGTCGCCGCCTGCGAGATCGCGCAGCCGCGGCCCTCGAAGCCGACGTCGTCGATCGTGTCGCCGTCCGCGCCGAAGCGGACGGACACCGCCACCTCGTCGCCGCAGAGCGGGTTCTGACCCTCGGCCTCCGCGTCGGCGTCGGCGATCAGCCCGTGGCCGCGCGGGTTCTTGTAGTGATCGAGGATCACCTCCCGATACAGCTGGTCGAATTCACTCACGCGAAGATCTCCTTCGCGCGGACGACCCCGGCGGCGAGGCGGTCGATCTCCTCCGGGAGGGTGTAGAGGTAGAAGCTCGCGCGGTTCGTCGCCGCGACGCCCAGCTTCGACATCAGCGGCTGGCAGCAGTGGTGCCCGGCGCGGATCGCGACCGCGTCGAGGTCGAGGATCTGCGCCACGTCGTGCGGGTGGACGCCCTCGAGATTGAAGCTGACGATGCCGGCGCGGCGCTCGGGCGGGGGCCCGTAGAGCGTAAGGCCCGGGATCTCGCCCAGCTTCTCGATCGCGTACGCCGCCAGCTCCTGCTCGTGCGCGTAGATCGCCTCGAGGCCGACCTCCTCGAGGTAGTCGATCGCCGCGCCGAGCCCGACCGCCTCCGCCATCGGCGCGGTGCCGGCCTCGAACTTGTGCGGCAACTCGCCCCACGTCGTCGCGTCGCGGCCGACCTTGCGGATCATGTGTCCGCCGAGCAGGAACGGCTCCATCGCCTGCAGCAGCTCCGCGCGGCCCCACAGGAAGCCGATGCCGCTCGGGCCGCACATCTTGTGCCCCGAGACGGCGAGGAAGTCGCAGCCGATCGCTTGCACGTCGATCCGCTTGTGCGGCGCCGCCTGCGCCGCGTCGCAGACGTAGATCGCGCCGTGCTCGTGCGCCCACGCGGCGATCCGCGCGCCGTCGTTCACGGTGCCGAGCGAGTTCGAGACGAGCCCAGTCGCGACCACCTTCACGTTCTCGTACTCGTCGAGGGAGTCCAGCCGCAGCTCGCCGGCGTCGTCGAGCGGCACCATCCGGAAGTCGGCGCCGGTGCGGCCCGCGACGTACTGCCACGGAACGTAGTTCGAGTGGTGCTCGAGCTCGGTGACGAGAACGGTGTCGCCGGGGCCGAGGTTGTTCATCCCCCAGGAGTACGCGACGAGGTTCAGCGCCTCGGTCGCGTTGCGGACGAAGACGATCTCGCGCGACGACGGTGCGTTGACGAAGTGGCACGCCTTCGTCCGCGCCTCCTCCAGCGCGGCCGTCGCCCGCTCGGCAAGCTCGTACACGCCGCGGTGCACGTTCGCGTACGACGTCTCGTAGAAATGCACCATCGCGTCGAGTACCTGGCGCGGCTTCTGTGAGCTCGCAGCCGAGTCGAGAAACGCGAGCGGCCGGCCGTGAAAGGTCTGCTCGAAGATCGGGAAGTCCGCACGGATCTTCGGCGCATCCAGCTTCGAGACGGGCGTAACGGCCATGAACTTACTGTACCCCCGCGGCTTAGGGCCGCCGCCCCGCCGTCGTTCTCGATGACGACGCGACGATCGTCAAGGCGGCGGACGCGCAATCGGCCCGGCGGCCGATGTCGCAGCGGCGGTGTTGCTCCACGATCGGTCCACATCACTTCGGCAGGAGGGACTCGAGATGGACAACATGCTGCGGACGGACTGGTTCGGCGCGCCCGACGTGCGCGAGCTGCGCGCGAACATGGTCGGCGAGGTCGTCCTGCCCGGGGACGAGAACTGGAACGAGGCGCGGCGGGCGTGGAACCTCGCGGTCGACCAGCGGCCCGTCGCAGTGGCGATTCCGGAGACCGTCCAGGACGTCGTCGAGGTCGTCACGTATGCGCGCGACTGTGGGTTCCAGGTGGCGCCGCAGGGGACGGGGCACAGCGCCGGCGCGCTCGGGTCGCTCGCGCACACGATCCTGCTCAAGACGCACAAGCTGCGCGGCGTCACGATCGACCCGACGACGCGTACGGCGCGCGCCCCGGCCGGCACGATCTGGATCGAGATCGTCGAGGCGGCCGCCGAGCACGGGCTCGCTGCGCTGGCCGGATCGTCCCCCGACGTCGGCGTGGTCGGCTACACCCTCGGCGGCGGGCTCTCCTTTCTCTCGCGCAAGCACGGCATCGGCGCGAACCACGTGAGCGCGGTGGAGATCGTGACGGCCGACGGCGAGCACCGGCGCGTCGACCGCGAGAACGACCCCGATCTCTTCTGGGCCGTCCGCGGGGGCGGCGGCGCGTTCGGTGTCGTCACGACGATCGAGTTCGCCCTCTTCCCGCTCACCGACGTCTACGCCGGGATCCTCTGGTTCCCGGTGGAGCGCGCGGCCGAGATCCTGCGCGCGTGGCGCGAATGGACGAACGGCGTGCCGGACGAGATGACGAGCGTCGGCCGCATCCTCCAACTGCCTCCGATCGAGGCGATCCCCGAGCCGGTGCGCGGCAAGTCGTTCGTGATCGTCGAGGCGATCTACTGCGGCGACGACCACGCCGACGGCGAACGCCTCGTCGCGCCGCTGCGCGCGCTCGGGCCGTTGATGGACACCGTCGCCACGATGCCGGTCGCGCAGCTCTCGCAGCTGCACATGGATCCCGAGGGGCCTGTTCCGGGCACCGCCGACGGCGCCATGATCACCGACGTCGACGAGGAGCTGATCGACCTGTTCGTCGGGGCGGTGGTCGGCAAGCCGATCCTCAGCGCCGAGATCCGGCACCTCGGCGGCGCCGTCAGCCGCCCGCGCGCAGAGCACGGCGCCGTGGCGGCGTTCCAGGCGCCCTACGCCGCGTTCGCAGCCGCGCCGACGCCTGTTCCGGAGGCCGCCGCGCCGGTCGAGGCGTCGATCACGGGCCTGATGGCGGCGCTCGGGCCGTGGGCCGCCGACCACACCTACCTCAACTTCGCCGAGTCCAACCGCGAGGCGAAGACGCTCTGGACGGGGACGGCTCATCACCGGCTGCGCCGCGTGAAGGCCGCCTACGACCCGGAGAACGTGATCCGGTCGAACCACCCGATCCGGTAGCGACACAGACCCGCCGGCGGCCGTGTCCGGCTCGCGCCGGGCGCGACCGTCGGCGGCTGCCGCTGAGCCTCGACCCGTCCCGATTGGCCACGACCAGGGTCTGACCCTGGACGTGGCCGAAAGGACAGGCGCCTAACGCTCGACCCGGACAACGTTGTACGTCGTGGTTGGGGTGGCAGGCGTGGTGAACCGCGCGTTCACGGCGTAGAGGTGCTTGCCCTTGCGCGCGATCGTGGTCGGGACGTCGAAATCCGAGTCCGTGATGTAGCGCTCGAACGTGCCCCTCGACAGGTCATGCGACAGCTTCACGACCGCGATCTTGTTCTCGGTGTTCTGGACGACGTAGAGCGTCTTGCCCTGCAGCAGTAGCCCGTCGCCCCGCGGGAACGAGACGGCGCCGGTGTCGATCGCCTTCGCCGCGCCGGTCGTCGGGTCGATCGTGAACAGCTTCCCGGTCGCGGTTTGGACGGCGATCAGCGTCTTGCCGTTCTTCGTCGCGACGATCCCGTTGAAGTTCAGGGCGGGAGGCGCCTGGTGCACGTAGTCGGCGCCGGTGAGCGCGACGGGCTGCGCCGTCGCGGCGGGCATGTGCTTCTTCTCCAGCGCGAGCTTGTAGATGAAGGGCCGGTTCGAGTCGGTGAAGTACGCAGCCTTCTTCGTCACGACGACGTCGTTGATGAACGTCGCCCCGGCGCCGACGGCGAGCTGGACCTCGCGCACGAGGGCCCGCGTCTTCAGGTCGTAGACGAACGCCTTCCCGGTGCCTGCACCGGACACGAACAGAAGGCCGTGCGAGACCTTGAGCCCCGTGGCGGCGCGGCCGGTCTGGCCCTGGATGATCACGTCGCCCTGGCCCGTGCGCAGGTCGCCGGCGTAGATCGCTCCGTTCGGGATCGAGCCGACGTAGAACGTGTTCCCCTTGATCGCGATCCCTTCGGGGCGGAACCCGTTCGGGAGCGAGAGCGTGTCAGGGAACGATGCTGTGGCGAGGGCGGCGGGCGCGGCGATGGCCAGGCCGGCCGCGAGCAGCAGGAAGATGCGGCGCATGACGTTCCTTTCCTCGAAGAATGGGCTTTGCAAAAGATACGTACCGGTGAACGAGCCCCAGCGGTTTGCGAGGGTCGCTCGCGTAGAGTTGCGGCGGTGACGGGGTTCGCCGCTGCGATCGCCGAGGGGTACCCGGTCGGCGCGCCGCGGTCGAGCATGGAGGCGTGGGACGGCGTCGAGGCCGCCGCTCGCGCGTCGGCGCTCCATGCGAAGTTCGGCACGCGCCTCGACCGCGAGAGCGCCGCGGAGGAGCTCGCGCGCCGGGTCGAGGCGGAGCGCGAGTCGGAGCCGGCGCGGGCGTCGCCGCGTGCGCCGGCGCGGCGGTGGACGACGACGCGCCGCAAGGCGAAGCAGCGGAGCGGCCACCTGACCGACTTCCTCTCCTCGCGGCAGGGAAAGGCGCTTCAGCGCGAGGTCGTGCGAGGGATGTTCGGCCTCCTGCGGAAGAGACTCTGAGCATGGTTCTCTACGACAGCCCGATCTCCGGCAATTGCTACAAGGTGCGGCTCCTGCTCGCGCACCTCGGGCTCGAGGTCGAGCGCCGCGAGGTCGACGTCGTCGACCGCTCGAACCGGCGCGAGTGGCTCGGCGAGCTGAACCCGGCGCGACGGGTGCCGACGCTCGTGCTCGACGACGGCCGGCCGCTTGCCGAGTCGAACGCGATCCTGTGGTACTTCGGCGAGGGCACCCACTTCGTGCCGGACGATCGCTACGACCGCGCGCGCGTCCTCCAGTGGCTGTTCTTCGAGCAGTACGAGCACGAGCCCGCGATCGCGGTGCTGCGGTTCCTGAAGACGTACTCCGGGCGGCCCGAGTGGTACGAGGCGAGGCGGGAGGAGCTGACGAAGCGCGGCTTGCGCGCACTGGAGGCGCAGGAGCACGGCCTCGTCGGCCGCGAGTGGCTCGCCGCCGACACGATGACGATCGCCGACATCGCGCTCTACGCGTACACGCACGCCGCGGACGAGGGCGGGTTCTCGCTCGACGCGTACCCGTCGATCCGCGCGTGGCTGGCGCGTGTCGCGGCCCAGCCCGGGCACGTGCCGATCGAATCCTAGGCCTGCGGGATGCGCGCTTCGAGCGCCGAGCCGAGCGCGTCGCGCACCGGCTCGAGATCGATGCGGTCCAGGATGTCCTGGAAGAAGCCTCGGACGATCAGGCGCTCGGCCTCGCCGCGGGTCAGACCCCGCGCCATCAGGTAGAAGAGCTGCTCGCGGTCGACGCGGCCGAGGGTCGCGCCGTGGGTGCAGCGGACGTCGTTCGCCATGATCTCGAGACCCGGAATCGAGTCGGCGTGCGCGGTCTCCGACAGGAGCAGATTGCGGTTCTCCTGGTAGGCGTTCGTCTTTTGCGCGTCCGGCTCGACGCGGATCATCCCGCGCCACACGGCCCGCGCCGACTCGCGCAGTGCGCCTTTGAACGCGAAGTCGCTCTCGGTGTTGGGCGCCGCGTGCTCCTGAAACGTGTCGTAGTCGAGGTGCTGGTCGCCGTCGGCGAAGTAGGCGCCGGTGACTCGCGAGGTCGCGCCCGGGCCGGTGAGGTCGTTCTGGATCCGGATCTTGCCCTTCTTCGAGCCGAAGCCGCCTGCGACCCAGTCGAGCTCCGCGTCGCGCTCGACGCGCGCGTGGTGCGTGGCGAAATGCCACGTCTCGCGCGAGAGGTTCTGGATCGAGACGTACTCGAACTTCGCTGCCTGTTCGACGAAGAGCTCGACGGCCGCGTTCGTGTAGCCGCGCACGTCGGGTCGCGTGCTCGTGTACTCCTCGATCAGGCTGAAGCGCGACCCCTCCTCGGCCACGACGAGCAATCGCCAGAAGAGCGACGCGTCGTCGACCGAGTTGGCGATGCGCACGTAGAGCGGCGCCTCGAGCTCGACGCCCTTCGGCACGACGACGAGCAGGCCGTTCTGCCAGAGGGCGGCGTTG